>JAGRHI010000190.1 GCA_020445045.1 Candidatus Competibacteraceae bacterium | reverse complement strand
AGCCCAGCACGGATTCCTCCAGCAACACCTCGCTGGTCGGCGACAAGTCCAGGCCGCGTTCGAGGATCTCGACCAGTTCTTCACGGTTATAGGCGATACCACCGCCGCTGCCGCCCAGGGTGAACGATGGACGGAGGATGGTCGGAAAACCGATCTCGTGATGCTGGGCCAGCGCCTCCTCCAAAGTGTGAGCGACCACGGATCGCGGGGTGGCCAGCCCGATCTCGTGCATGGCCTGACGGAAGCGCTCGCGGTCCTCGGCCATATCGATGGCGTTGGGAGAAGCGCCGATCATTTCCACGCCATATTGTTTCAACACGCCGTGGCGAACCAGATCCAGCGCACAGTTCAGCGCGGTTTGGCCGCCCATGGTCGGCAGCACGGCGTCCGGGCGCTCGCGGGCGATGACGTGGCTGACCGTTCGCCAGTGGATCGGTTCGATGTACACGGCGTCGGCCATGTTGGGGTCGGTCATGATGGTGGCGGGGTTGGAGTTGACCAGGATCACCCGGTAACCCTCCTCCCGCAGCGCCTTGCAGGCTTGGGCGCCCGAGTAGTCGAACTCGCAGGCTTGACCGATCACGATGGGACCGGCGCCGATGATCAGGATGCTGTGCAAATCGGTGCGCTTGGGCATGGCTCAGGTGTCGGGTATCAGGTATCGGGTGCCGGGTGCCGGACGAGGACAACGCGGCACGGGCAGCAGCGGGAGCAGGTTCGGCGCCCGGCTCATGCGCCGGGCCGGTTTGCCGCCATCAGATCGATGAATCGGTCGAACAGCGGCGCCACGTCGTGCGGACCGGGGCTGGCTTCCGGGTGCCCCTGGAAGCTGAAGGCCGGTCGGTCGGTGCGGGCGAGGCCCTGTAGCGAGCCGTCGAACAGCGAACGGTGGGTCGCGCGCAGGTTGGTCGGCAGCGTGGTTTCATCCACCGCGAAACCGTGGTTCTGGCTGCTGATCATCACCCGGCCGCTGTCGAGATCCAGCACCGGATGGTTGCCGCCGTGGTGGCCGAACTTCATCTTGACGGTGCGCGCGCCGCTGGCCAACCCCAGCAACTGATGGCCGAGGCAGATTCCGAACAGCGGAATCCCGGTATCCAGCAACTCGCGGATGGCGGCGATGGCGTAGTCGCACGGCTCGGGATCACCGGGGCCGTTGGACAGGAACACACCGGTGGGATTCAGGTCGATGACCGCGCTGGCTAGCGTCCGTGCCGGCACCACGGTGACTCGACAGTCGCGGGCAACCAGCATCCGCAAGATGTTGCGCTTGACACCGTAATCGTAGGCGACCACGTGATGGTGGGTGGTGCGCATGCTAGGGAAGCCGTTGTCGGCCAAACGCCAGGTGCCCTCTTGCCACTCGTAGGGTTCGGTGACGCTGACGACCTGGGCCAAATCCATACCCTTCAAGCCAGGAAATTCACGAGCCAGGCGTAGTGCCCGATCCGCGTCGGGCGCGTCGCCCGCGATCAGGCAGCCGCCCTGGGCGCCTTTTTCCCGCAGCAGGCGGGTCAGCCGGCGGGTATCGATACCGGCGATGGCGACCACGCCGCGTTCGCGCAAGTAGCTGTCCAGCGATTGCTGATTGCGCCAGTTGCTGGCAACACGCGGACAGTCCCGCACCACCAGGCCGCTGGCGTGGATTTGACCCGCTTCCTCATCGCCGCGGTTGGTGCCGACATTACCGATGTGAGGATAAGTCAAGGTCACGATCTGCCGGCAGTAGGAAGGATCGGTCAAAATTTCTTGATAGCCGGTGATCGAGGTATTGAACACAACTTCGCCTTGAGCGAATCCATCAATGCCGATGGATTCGCCGTGGAACAGGCTACCGTCTTCCAGGGCCAGAAGCGCGGATTTCCTCAAGGGAGCCTCCAGAATGGACACACAGAAAGGGAGCGGCACACGGGCCGCTCCCAGGATGCGATGCAAAAACATGGCTGGACTGGTGGGGGAGTTTACCAAATCATGCCGTGAGGCTCTAGGGAGCGAGCCCGCCGGTGAATGGTGTTCAGCGCAGGTCGAGCACGTCCCGCATGTCATACAGGCCGGGGGGACGGTTCGCCAGCCAGGCCGCCGCGCGCGCGGCGCCCTTGGCGAAGGTCATCCGGCTGGAGGCGCGGTGGGTGATTTCGATGCGTTCGCCATCGTCGGCGAACAGGACGGTATGGTCGCCGACGATGTCGCCAGCCCGGATGGTGGCGAAACCGATGGTGTTGCGGTCGCGCTCGCCGGTGACGCCTTCCCGGCCGTACACCGCGCATTGCGCCAGATCCCGGCCGAGTACTCCGGCTATCGTCTGTCCCATGGCCAGGGCCGTGCCGGAGGGGGCGTCCACCTTATGGCGGTGATGGGCTTCGAGAATCTCGATGTCGACGCTGTCGCCCAAGGTCCGCGCCGCCAGCTCCAGCAGCTTGA
Organism: Candidatus Competibacteraceae bacterium; assembly: GCA_020445045.1. GTDB lineage: Bacteria > Pseudomonadota > Gammaproteobacteria > Competibacterales > Competibacteraceae > Competibacter. The sequence continues at coordinate 4,732 of JAGRHI010000190.1, read as the reverse complement.
GGCAGAGGTTGACTCCAACGCTCATGTTGGGTGCGAACACGATGGGAATCCGTGCCGCGCCGGCGGCGATTTCCGCCTTCTGTTCCGTCGACAGGCCAGTGGTGCCGATCACCATCGCCTTGCCGGCGGACCGGCACAGCGCAAGATGCGCGATGGTCACCGCCGGCTTGGTGAAATCGATCAACAGATCGAAGCGATCCACCAGTGGCGCCAGTTCGGCGGTGATGGGGATGCCCAGCCGGCCGATGCCGGCGATTTCGCCAGCATCGGCGCCGATGAATGGGCTATCGGGATGTTCAGAAGCCACGGAGCAGCGAATGCCTTCAACCCGGCTGCATGCGTCAAGCAACTGTCGCCCCATACGACCGGCGGCTCCGGCGATCGCGACGTGAATCATGGCGGGTATCTCCCGTGGGATGGTCAGACGCCACCGACAACTGGGTTGTGCCGACCTTGAGGCGTTACCGCGAAGCGTGTTCGTGGGATTTCTACGGGTACAAGACAAAGGGTTACCCTCGGCGGCGTAACCCTGTCACTTTGGAGCGGGTGATGGGAATCGAACCCACGCCATCAGCTTGGGAAGCTGAGGTTCTACCATTGAACTACACCCGCCGCATGATCTCGCGCTCTTCCTGCCTGACCGAACCCAATTGAGATGGTAGCCCGAAAATCATAAAGATAAAGCAGCTAGCTTGCAAGATGGTGAAGACTACCCTCTTGACGGGATTTAACTGCAAAATCTATTCAGGGATTCGGAAAACTTCGATGTCATCCGCCTGCCTCAGCCAACCAGGCCTTTTGCCACGCCCTGTCCAAGTTTGTTCGGGGTTGTCGGGATTGCGATATTTAGGTTTGCCGGGCGATCTCTTCCGGCGCCCCGAATAGTTGATCACCTCTTCCGGCGTCATATCATATTGATCGGCCATTTTGAACATTTGATCGCGAAGGGCTTCGATTTCACCGGCCTTTTTTTGTTCAATGGCATCTTCAGCTGTCTGGATCAACTGCTTGAGTTGCTCGACGGAATAGGAATTGATGCTGTCTTCGATGTTGTCGCTCATGGTTTTTCGTTTGCCGTTGTCAATGTTTGCTGTTAGGAGTCCTTGGATTAGGACCATGCGATTATTGTAGAGCATTTTTTTTTATGACTGCAATGATTTTGACTATATTGATGTGGCGGTCCGGGAAGGTAATCTTTCAGATGGCTAGCTGCTTTTGTGATTAGTGATTCCGAATATCGTTGCGGTACGGATCGAAAGACCAATGAATACTGACGACACCATGAAGTTTTTTTCGTCGACCTTCTCCGTCGTGGAGGATTCGAATATCGGTGGTGAAGCGTCGCGGCGAATCCGCAGCTTTGTCCGGCGCGAAGGCCGGATGACGCGCGCCCAGCGGCGAGCATTTGTGGAGTGCTGGGCGCGGTTCGGGGTTGATGCTGGCGCGGCGACGCTGGAACCGGAATGGCTGTTCGGCCGTCGTGCGCCGTTGGTGTTGGAAATCGGTTTCGGCGATGGCGAGTCCTTGGTCGCCATGGCGATGGCCCATCCCGAGATGGATTATCTGGGCATTGAGGTCCATCGTCCGGGTATCGGGCATGTATTGCTACGTGCCGAGGCACTGGACCTGAGCAATCTTCGGGTCATGTGCGCCGATGCTGTCGAGGTCTTGCGGCAGCTGCCGGACGAAAGTCTGGCGCGCATTCAGATTTTTTTCCCCGACCCATGGCCCAAGGCACGGCATCACAAGCGTCGCCTGATCCAGCCGCCATTCGTTAAGATGCTGGTTCCCAAGCTAAGGTGGGCCGGACAACTGCATGTGGCCACCGATTGCGAAGACTACGCCCATTCGATCCTGAACGTGTTGCGCGCCGTTCCTGAATTGGCGAATGTGGCGGATGGCGGCGGATTTGCCTCGCGCCCGGCATACCGACCTTTAACTCGATTCGAACGGCGTGGCCGGCGCTTGGGTCATGAGGTTTGGGATATGTTGTTTGCCCGCTCCCAGCCAGAGGTATAAGCCAGCACGCCCTCCAGGCGGCGGTAACGGCGACTCGTTTTCGTGTGCCGTTGCTGGCCGCGTTTCGCCTCGCCGAGGATTTCAAGCCAGGCTCTAGCCGGTCGCCCGATTATTGCTCAGAATAGGCAGGTCGCTGCTGAACGCGAGCCTGGCGATAGAAATTTTGCCGCTGGAAACCTTGGGCGGCCCGGCCCAAACTCAAAATGGCAATGGAGTTAACCGCATGTTTTTAAAATTCTCCTTTAGTGCGTTGCGGGCTTGGTCTCGTCTCTGGATACTGGGCACGGTCTTGTGGATGGCGGCGGGGCCGCTGTCGGCGCAGCAAACCCCGTTTTTTTCGCCAGGGTTCGAAGTGGCCGCGCGCTCGGCGGTGCTGATGAACGCCATGACCGGTGAAATTTTATTTGCCAAGGAGCCGCACTTGCGTCTGCCGCCAGCCAGCACCACCAAGGTGCTGACCGCGCTGGTGGCGTTGGATCGGCTCGATCCGAATGCGCGATTGCCCGTCAGCGCACAGGCCGCCAGCGTCGAGCCGAGTCGCATTGGCCTGCGAGCTGGCGAGATGGTCACGATGCAGGATCTGATGTATGGGTTGTTGCTGAAATCGGGCAATGACGCCGCCGAGACCTTGGCGGAGGCTGCGGGTGGTTCGATCTACCGGTTTGCCGAATTGATGAACGCCAAGGCTTGGCGAATTGGGGCGCGCAATAGTCATTTCACGAATCCGCACGGTTTACCCGACGACGATCATTACTCCACCGCCTATGATTTGGCGTTGGTTTTTCGCTGGGCGATGCACTATCCGCTGTTTTCGGACATCATGCGCACTCGCACCGCCGCTTTGCGCATTGAATCGAGGTCCGGTCCGTACGGTGACTGGCGGATGGTGCCGGTACACAGTACCAACCGCTTGCTGGCGTCCTACGAGGGCGCGCGCGGCGGTAAAACCGGATTTACCTTCAAGGCCCGGCATTGTTTTGTCGGTGAGGTGGATCGGGGCGGCATCCCCTTGATCGTGGCTATTTTCAATAGCCCCAGTCGGAGCACGTTGTGGCGGGATGCCCGTAATCTGCTCGATTACGGATTTGCTCGATATGGCTTGGCCCCGCCGCCGGTGCGGGTGGAGCCGGAGCCGGTCATGGTCCGACATATACCGGTGATCACGCCGACAGCGGCCCGCGCGGCTGTGGTTCGGCCGGCGCTGACGGGCAAACGAGGGCGTGTGGTCGCGAGGAGCGGGGTGGCGACCTCCACCAAAACCACTGCCGCCAGGACGCAAGCCACCCGGAAGAAACCGGTCGCGAGGGCGGCGGTGGCCAAACCGTCCGGTAAGGCGGCACGGGGGAGGAATCCGGGTAAAAAACCGGCGACCACCGCCGCGGTCAAACCGGTCAAGCCGGGCACCAAGATCGCCACCGTTCCCGCCGAATCCAATGGCAGGCCGCGGAAGAATACCAAGCAGCGGATCTGAGACGGATCTTTCGCCACCGACCGGTGCGGGTGGACTGATCAACAAAAAAGGCGATTTCTACATCGCCTTTTTTGATTCCGAATCGCGAGAGACTTGCTTATTTGCGCTCTTGCAACGATATCACGTCGCGGCGTGTTTCGCCGATATACAATTGCCGCGGTCGGCCAATCTTCTGATCTTTTTCGGTGATCATTTCCATCCAATGGGTGATCCAACCGGCGGTGCGGGCAATGGCGAACATCACCGTGAACATCTCAACCGGAATTTGCAGCGCGCTGTAGATGATACCGGAATAGAAATCGACGTTCGGGTACAGCTTGCGTTCGACAAAGTAATCGTCGTTGAGCGCGATCTCTTCCAAGCGCATCGCCAAATCCAGCCGCGGATCGTGACCGTAGGAGTCCAGGATCTGATGGCAGATTTCCTTGATGATCTTGGCGCGGGGGTCGAAATTCTTGTAGACGCGGTGACCAAATCCCATGAGCCGCACATTGGAATTCTTGTCCTTGACCTTGGCGATGTAGTTATCGACATTTTTGATGTCGCCGATTTGGTCCAGCATGCGCAATACGGCTTCGTTGGCGCCGCCATGCGCTGGACCCCACAGGCAGGTGATACCCGCGGCAATGGCGGCATAGGGATTGGTTCCCGAGGAGCCGGCCAGCCGTACGGTCGAGGTGGACGCGTTCTGCTCATGGTCGGCGTGCAAAGTGAACAGGACATCCAACGCCCGCTCGGCGACGGGGTCCACTTCATAACGCTTGCCGGGAAGGCTGAACATCATGTAGAGCAGATTACCGGTATAGCTCAGGTCGTCGCGAGGGTAGATCGTGGGATCGCCGATGCTGTGCTTGTAGCAGGCGGCGGCGATGGTCGGCATCTTGGCGATCAGCCGGCGAGCGGTGACCATGCGATGCTCGTAATCGCGGATGTCGAGGCGGTCGTGAAAGAAGGCCGACAGCGAACTGACCACCGCCGCCATCATCGCCATCGGGTGGGCGTCGTGGTTGAAGCCGTGTAAGAACCGCCGCAGGTTTTCGCGAATCCGATTGTGTCGGGCGATGCTGGTTTCAAAAACCTGCTTTTTTTCGGCGTTGGGCAGCTCGCCGTAAATCAGTAGGTAGCAGACTTCCAGAAAATTGCACTGCTCGGCCAGTTGCTCGATGGGAAAGCCGCGATACAGCAGTTCGCCCTTGTCGCCGTCCAGGTAGGTGATCGCGCTCTGGCAACTGGCGGTGGACA
>JAGRHI010000189.1:2855-3930 GCA_020445045.1 Candidatus Competibacteraceae bacterium | reverse complement strand
TCGGTGTTGGCGAGCCAGGCAGGGGTAAGGGGCGAGGGGCGAGGGGCGATGGTGATGGCGGTCGCCTCGTCCTGGTTGTAGTCGGTGTCTATGTCGATGGTGATGAGGTCTAGGTCACGCGACATGGGGCTGCTCCTGTTCGGTCCAGGTGAGTTCGGCGACGTGGTAGGTGAGCCGGCCGGTTTTGCCCTGGCGAATTTTGACGACGTGGTGCGGTTCGGCGCCGGCCGGGACGTTGAAGGCGGCCATGCAGAGTTCGATCTCGGTGTCGGACGGGGCGGTGTCGGTGCGACCCAGGGCCAGGCGATAGCGGCGGCCGGTGCGCTGGAGGACGATCTCGAGGCCGCGGCTAAGTTTATGGTGACAATAGGCGGCGCCGGTGTGATCGATGGTCTGGCGCATTTGGGTGGCGAGTTGCTGTAGCTTGGTCATGGGTTGGGATCTCTTAGAAAGCGGCACGCGCCAGGGCTTCCTGGGCGTCGGCGATGCGCTCTAGGGCGTCGGCGATGCGGGTGATTGGATCATCGGTGGACGGCGTTGCCGAGCTGGGGCTCGGCGATGCGGCGGTGCTGGCGTCGATGATGCTGTCGATGATTTCGTTGACTTCGGCGGTGTTGTCGCTGTCCCAGTGGACGCCGAGGGCGGTGACGCCGAATTTTAGGTAGTGGGCCAGGAGGGATTTGGCTCGAGCGGTGTGGAAGTTGTCGGCGGGCATGTGCTATACTCCTTGTGAGTGCTATACTCGGTTGGGGAGTCCGCAGGCCGGTCCAGGGTCTGCGGACTCTTTGCGTTTGGGGCCGGGGCCTGTCCGGCGTTGTGGCGGTTGTTGCCAGGGAAGCGGGGCAGCGCAATGTGTGGAGCGGCACACGCTGCGCTGCCCCGGTGTGGGTGGAAGCTGCCCCGTGATGGGCTGCTCTATGAAGGGCGAGCCCCAGCTTCCGCCCACACCGGGCGGGCTTCACCGTTTGTCATATTGGTTGTTGCGCGCCTGGCGGTGCAGGCTGGCCAGGCGGGCGGTATGGGTCTGGATGCGGGCGGCGAGCATGTAGATCTCCAGGATGCGGATCTGGGCGGC
>JAGRHI010000189.1:0-2702 GCA_020445045.1 Candidatus Competibacteraceae bacterium | reverse complement strand
CTGATGTCCTCGCGGCGTTCGTTGGCGATGCTGCGGGCGATGATGCCGATGCTGCTGGCGGCGATGACGCCGGCAACGGTGAGCCAGGTCGCCAGGTCGAGCACGGTGGCCAGCAGGGCCAGGTCAACGCCGACGCCGGCGACGACGGTGAGCCAGGTGCGGCGGACGGCGAGCCATTGACCCCACGGGTGGTATTGGAGAAAGAGCGCCCAAACAACACCCCAAACAGCGGCCAACAGCAGGACGGTCGAGAGAGCCATGCTAGGCTGGCTGTGTGGCCGGCTGGGCGGTGCGGCGAGCCTCTTCGGCGGTGACGTACTGCTCGATGGCGTAGCGGATGTGATCGCTAATATCGCCAGCCTGGCGCAATGCCAGATCTTCTAGACGTCGTTTGAGTTCCGGTGTGCAGCGTGCCCGCAGTGTCTCGGTCATGGTGTTTTGGTCTTCCATAGCTGTCTCCGTGTTGCTGGATGTATCAAAAGTTGCTATAGCAACATTGTAGCACAATGTGCCACGATATCAAGCCCCCAATTTGCTGGCGGCGACAAATTGTCAGGTTTGGGAATTTTTGTAGCTTGTAATGGCACGATAGTGATATGTATGACTCGAAGGTGTTGGCCAGTAGGGTGCTGCTCAGTCGCCGGGATCTCGACTGGGATCAGAAGCAACTGTCGGAGCAATCAGGTGTCAGCCGGCCATATATCAGCCAGATCGAGAGGGCAAGGAAAACCAATATTTCGGTAGATGTGCTGTTTGCGCTGGCTGACGCTCTGGGCGTGACCGTCCAATACCTGATGGGATTGACGGACGATCCGCTCGGCGAAGGCAGTGAGCGGGTATTGCGGGAACAGTCAGGGGACTACGTTGTTTTCGAGGTAGAGAGCGGCGAGGAACGCCGCGTGATGCAGCAGCTCGTCGATGAATATAGTGCGCTCTCCCCGCGTAGCCAGCGCCTGGCGATTGAGTATTTGCGCATGATGCGCCAGGTGGAGGAAGAGGAGCGTGAGCGAGAGCAGCGGCCGCCGCGGATTATCGGCGGCGAGGAGTAAACTGACGCTGGTGGTGGCGATGGTGTGGGCCCGGGTGCGGGGCCGGCGCTGGTTTGTGGAGTGGGACGGGGATGGATGGCGGGTGATTGGGGAGTAGGCAAGTGCAGTTGAAGTTGTTGCTGCTGGCTATGATCGTATTCCTGGCAGGGTGCCGGCCGATTGCCGCGCCCACGGCGACGCCAGTGCCCACGCCGGCCTTTGCCCACCTTCTCAAGCAGTACGAGGCATGGCAGACGCAGGCGCTTGCGCGCATCGATGCCTACGACGCCGATCCGACGATCTTCGCCGACAGTACGTGGCGCCTACAGACAGCGGCGATCCTGGCCGATGCCGAGCAGACGGTGCGTGCGCTGGCCGAGCGCGCCGGCCGCAACCGGGACGTCTACTTCGGGCTGGCGGATTCCTACGCGTGGGCGGCGGAGAGTGCGGAGGCCGGCGACGTTTTCAGTTTTGCGACGGCCGGCTACAACATCCGGCTTCAGATCGGTATGGTCGAGTAGCCCGCGCGGGTTTTGTCCAGGGTTGGGGCTTCCAGTGTGAGCGATTTTTTCCCGATGATAATGTGCATTATCCGCGGGAGTGGGAACGGGGTGGGTTTGGTCCATCATAATCGTTGTCGTCGTCCTGGTTCTCCTCCGTGCCTGCGGCGGATAGCCGGCCCGCCGGCTAGAGCGACAGCAGCAGCCCGGCCAGCAAAAGCACGCCGACCTGGGCGATGAGCAGCCAGCCGGCCAGGGTGACGAGTTCGGCCTTCTGCCGGTTGCGCGCCAGGTTGTAGGCTGTGGCGTCGAGCAGGTTGGCGAGCGCCAGGTTGTAGGCGTCGTCGACCGGGCAACTGATGTAGCGGTCAAACATGGTATCCCAGTCGGTCGAGCCGGGTAGCAGGTGGTCAGCCGGCCGCCATGCCATGACGATGCAGGCGATCATGGCCATGAAAAGCAGGGCGACGGCGATGAGGGCGCCCACTCCCCAAGGCGTGCGCGCCGACTGCGGCCCGAGGAGGGTGGCGAGGCCGGCGATGGTGATCACCAGGCTGCCGGCTTGCAGGAGGGCGGACGCTTTGCCGTCCAGGTGTTCACCCGTGCGGTCGACCGCGTCGTAGTAGCGTTGTTGCTGCTCGATGACCAGTTGTTGTTGAGCGGTGATACTCATGGGTACCTCGAGGATGAAATGAGCGAGCCAAAAGACCCTAAGGCAGATCCGCCAAAACCAAAGCCGCCGGCGAAGCCTGAGTCGGACACCACGACAGAAAAGAGGAACTGGGATCCGCCGCAGCCAAAGCCGCCGGCGCCGGGGCCGCCGCCACCGCCGCCAGCGGATGGCTGACTGTAGTATAGCAGCATTTGGCAGGCGATTGACACCGGCAGAACGGGCGTGCTATGATTGCGGTGCGTGGTCGGTGTGCCGGGGAAACTAAACCCGGCTGCGGGGGACATCGGCCACGCTTAATTGATGCGGGGTGACGCAGCGGTCAGCGTGCCTGGCTCATAACCAGGAAGTCATGGGTTCGAGTCCCATTCCCGCTACTGTGACGGAAGTCAATACCCGACGAGAGCGCCAGAGGATTGATCCTCTGGCGCTCTTGCTTTTCCCGGGAAAAGTCAGAACCCGCGCGGGATTTGCCCCCAACCTAACGATTACGCTAATAGAACC
>JAGRHI010000188.1 GCA_020445045.1 Candidatus Competibacteraceae bacterium | reverse complement strand
CTGGATTTACCGGTTCCCAAACGGGTTTCGCCTTGAACCGCGGAATGCGGGCAAGTAGCCCGGCCAATGTGACGCCCTGCACCGATCCGATTGACCCACTATACTTAGGTATATCGACGCTACCATCCGAAGATTTTTTCTGACCATGACCGATCGAAATTCCACCGCCGAACCAGGTCTGTTCGATGTCGAGTTGTTGCTCAAGCAGGCTCGCGCCTATCTGGCGTTCGGCGAGCAAATCCGTCAGTTCGCCGAACAGTCCCCCGACGCCGGCGCTCAGCCGACCGACTGGGACACTACGCTGCGCCAACATTTCGACCGCTTCAGGGCGGCGGTCACCCAATCGACCGAGGATTCGAACATCGATCCCGATCTGGCCCGTCTGTGGACGCTGACCATGGAAAGCTGGCAACAGGCCGCTTCGTCATTGGGTGTTTCCGCCATCGCCCCTCGCGCCGGCCAGAGTACCGAGAGCTGGCAGGCCTACCAGCAGGTCCAGGGCGAGTATCTCGGATTGCTGCGGCAGTCGGCCGTGGCCGCGCTGGATCTCATGGAACAACGGCTGCGCGAACGCACGGCCTCCGGCGAGGTGGCCGGCGGCCTGCGCGAATTGTTCAACTTATGGGTGGATTGTAACGAAGAAACCTACGGCCGAATGCTGCGTGGCGCCGAGTACAGCGAACTCAGCGGCCGTCTGCTGAACGCATTGCTGGGCTGTTGCGCGCGTGGAGAACCTACTTCATGATCGGTTTGACATCCGAACGGATTACCGAGGAACTGCAGTCCTTCAGCGCCAAGTTGACCCAGGGTGGCCAGACCCTGCGCGATTTGGGCGAGATCGAGACCGGCGTATCCCCTCGAGAGGCGGTCTATCAGGAAGACAAGCTGACGCTGTATCGCTATCGGCCTCGGGTGGCGCAACCGCATCCGGTGCCGCTGCTCATCGTCTACGCCCTGGTCAACCGGCCCTATATGATGGATTTGCAGGAAGATCGCTCCATGATCCGCGGTCTGTTGGATGCCGGTCTGGATGTCTACCTGATCGATTNNTCGATTGGGGCTATCCGGACGCCGCTGACCGCGAATTGAGCCTGACGGACTATATCCATCGCTATATCGACCATTGCGTGGACGCCCTGCGCGAGCGTTGCGGGCAGGATGCGATCAACCTGCTGGGAGTATGCCAAGGTGGCACCCTCAGCCTGTGTTTTTCGTCGCTCTATCCGGAGAAGATTCGCAACCTTGTCACCATGGTGACGCCGGTGGATTTCCACACGCCGGACAATCTATTGACCCACCTGATCCGGCATGTGAACGTGGATTTGCTGGTGGATACCCTCGGCAACCTGCCGGGCCAGTTGCTGAATTTTACCTTTCTGTCGCTCAGCCCATTTCGGCTGGCCGGACAGAAGTATGTGGACTTGACCGATATCCTCGACGATGCTCAGGCACTGCGGAATTTTCTGCGGATGGAAAAATGGATTTTCGATAGCCCGGACCAAGCCGGCGAGGCGTTCCGCCAATTTGCCAAGGATTTCTTTCAGCAGAACAAGCTGATCAAGGGCGAAGTGAACATCGGCGACCGACAGGTGAATCTGGGGAATATCGTCATGCCGGTGCTGAATGTGTATGCCGCTCAGGATCATCTGGTGCCGCCCGCCGCTTCCAAGGCCCTGGCGAGCTGCTGCGGCAGTCGGGATTACACGGAGTTTTCCTTCCAGGGTGGCCACATCGGCATTTACGTCAGCGGCCGTGCCCAACGCGAAGTACCGCCGGCCGTCGCGGCGTGGTTGCTGGCCCGCTAGAGGAATCGCTTGCCCGTCACGCGCGGCGTTCGATCTACAAGGAATATTAGTCTTTGTGGTCTTTCCGCGCCTTCCTGGGCTTTTCTTGCGCGCTGGTTGAAATTGAACTGTCGGCTCGGGCAACTCGCTGAGAGAGGGGGGCCAGTTCGCTGACCGTCTCCGGCGGGATGTAGGGCTTCTGGAGTTGCTCGTTGACGCTTTTCCACAACGAGAGGTTGTGTTCCACCAACTCGGTGATCATCGCCAGCGGATTCTTACCGATAAGCGTGCGCATCTGTTCCCGAAACAGGTGCTGCTGGTCCACGAACGCCTGCAAGCTTTTCTCCAGATAATTGCCCATCATGCCTTGCAGGGTGTCGCCGTAGAAGCGGATGATGTGCGCCAGTACTTCCGCGGTGAAAATCGGATTGCCCTGCTCTTCCTGCTCACTGATGATCTGCAACAGAATGCCGCGGGTGATGTCGGTGTTGGTGCGAGCGTCGATGACGTGGAACTCGGCACGCTCCAGCACCAGTTGCTTGACATCCTCGAGCGTGATGTAGCTGCTGATGGCCGTATCGTAGAGCCGGCGATTCGGGTATTTTTTGATGGTGCGGAGTTCGCTCATGGCGGGCATATGAAAAAAGCGGCGCGGCGCCGGCCGGAAGGCAAGCGCCGCGCGGTTCAGGGCTCAGCGGAAGTAGAGACCGCCGTTAACGGTGACGTCTTCGCCGGTCAGGAAGCCGCCGTCTTCGGCCGTCATGAAGGCGACGGTACGGCCGATTTCGGAAGGCTCGCCCAGGCGACCGACTGGAATGGTCTTGACGATGGACGCCAGCACGTCTTCCCGGATGGCCCGCACCATCTCGGTACCGATGTAGCCGGGCGAGATCGAGTTGACGGTAACGCCCTTCTTGGCGCATTCCTGAGCCAGCGATTTGGTGAAGCCGTAGACCGCCGCCTTGGTTGCCGAATAGTTGGTCTGGCCGGCCTGGCCCTTGATGCCGTTCACCGACGAGATGTTGACGATGCGGCCCCAGCCCCGTTCCACCATCTTCCCGTAGACCTGCTTGGTCATGTTGAACATGCTGTTCAGGTTGGTGTTGATGACGGCGAGCCACTGTTCCGGCGTCATCTTGTGGAACATGGCATCGCGGGTGATGCCGGCGTTGTTGACCAGAATTTCGATCGGACCGACTTCCGCCTCGATCTTCTTGCACGTTTCGGCACAGGAATCGAAATCGGTGACATCGGCCAGATAGACCGGGATATCGAGGCCTTCGGCCTTGCGATCGGCCTTCCATTTGTCCACGGCTTCCTGGCTGAGGC
>JAGRHI010000187.1 GCA_020445045.1 Candidatus Competibacteraceae bacterium | reverse complement strand
AATGGGGTCCGGGGAAGGGGGCGAAGCCCCCTTCCCCGGCGGTTTTTTTCGAGGAGGATGACGACCGTTGAGCAAAGTCTATCGCGATCTCTATCCGGCCCTGACCGATTTCCAAAACCTGTTGGACGCCTACCGCAAGGCGGCCTCGGGCAAGCGCCGCCAACCCCAGGTGGCGGGCTTCGAGTTCGCGCGCGAAGGGCATCTGTTGCAATTGCAGCGCGAATTGCGCGCGAAAACCTACTGCCCCGGCCCCTACCACTCGTTCCACATCCGCGACCCCAAGCGCCGACTGGTGTCCGCCGCGCCCTTCCGCGACCGGGTGGTGCATCACGCCCTGTGCAACGTCATCGAACCGCTGTTCGAGCGCACCTTCATCGGCGATTCCTACGCCAACCGGGTCGGCAAGGGCACGCACCACGCCCTGGATCGCGCCCAGGCGTTCGCCCGGCGCTACCGCTACGTGCTCCAATGTGACGTCCGGGAGTTCTTCCCCAGCGTGGACCATGCCCGCCTGCGCGCCCTCATCGCCCGCACGATCGCCGATCCCGACGTGCTGTGGCTGATCGACCAAATTCTGGAGAACGGCGCCGACGTTCCATCGCTTTTCGGAAATGGCCGGCAGATCCCGACGGCGCGAGCCGCGGGACGGCGCCAAGGAAAAAAGCCAGCCCGGCCCGGTCCCGGTCGCGCCCGCCTCGGCGGCCGGCCCAATATGGAACCGCCCCCGCGTCCCGTCGGCGACCGGCGCGGCGCAGGGGCTATTCGCAAGGATCAAGATCATGCCCGATACGGTTAACACGGGGGGCGGCGCGGCCATCGAGGGCTCGGTTGAAACCGGCACGTTCATCGGCCGCGATCAGATCATCGTCATCAACGGCTACAGCGCCGAGCAGTTGGAGACCGTGCTCCCGCGATTGCGGGAGGTGCTGGCCCACCCCCAAGCGGTGCTGCAAACGGATGTCGCCCGCGCCCGGCTGACGGTCACCGCGCCTGGCGCGCCCCCGGTCACCCTGTCCGAACGAGCGGCCGGCGATCTGTTGCCGGCGGCGGCGCGGCGGGCCGACACGGCCACCTACCTGACCGCCGTGCAGGTCAACCCCCGCTACGGCCGCTGGGCGCGGCAATTCGTGCCGCTGGCCGGCGCCCTGATCACCGCCGAGCACCCGCCGGGCTGGGACGAAATTCCGCCGGAGTTCACCGAACTGGAAAGCGTCGGCGAGGGCGCCCAGCGCCACATCCGCCGCCTGCGGCTGGACGACATCACCGAGGCCACCGCCCGGCACCCCGCCCTGGTGTTGCTGGGCGAACCCGGCGCCGGCAAGACCACCACCCTGTACCGCCTGCTGCTGGACGCCGCCCGCGCGGCGCTGGCCGGCGACGCCGACACCGTGCCCCTGTTGTTGCCGTTGGCGGACTATCGCGACCACCCGTCGCCGCACGCCTTCCTGGAAGCCCGGTGGCGGCAGGCGGTGGGCACGCCGGACCTGGCCGAGCACTTGCGCCAGGGCCAGTTGCTGTTGCTGTGCGACGCCCTGAACGAAATGCCGGCCCGCGACGGGCGGGACTACCGGGAGCGGGTGGGGGACTGGCGACGGTTCGTGAGCGAGTGGCCCGGCAACCGCATGGTGTTCACCTGTCGCGGCCGCGACTACAGCGAACCGCTGGGGCTGCCGCAAGTGGAAATCGAACGGCTGGACGACGGCCGCGTCCAGGATTTCCTCAACCGCTACCTGCCGCCGGAACAGGCCGCTTCGACCTGGAAGCAATTGCGTGACGCGCCCCTGCTCGACTTGGTCCGCAATCCCTATTACCTCCACATGCTGACCTTTCTGGTCGGTCAAGGCGGCGGCTGGCCCGGAAATCGCGCCGCCCTGTTCGACAGTTTCGTCAACACCCTGCTCAAGCGCGAGCGCCAGCGCGGCCACCCCGACTGGTTGGACGAGCGCGCCCTGCGCGGGGCCTGGTCCGCCTTGGCCGAAACCATGCAGCCGCTGGGTGAAGGCACGCGCCTGCCGCGCGCGGCGGCCATCGAGCACCTGCCAGCCCAAGTCGCCACCCCGGACGGACCGGTCGTCACCTCGCCGGCCACCGTGGTGCGGCTGGGTTTGGCCGCGACCCTGCTGGACACCGAATTATCAACCCAGGGTGTGGAGCAGATTCGGTTCTACCACCATCAACTGCAAGATTACTTCGCGGCCCAGGCGCTGCTGGCGCGCTTCCAGCGGGGCGAGGACCTCCAACCGCGCTGGCGCCAGCCGCGACACGCCAGCGAAATGCCCGACCCCGGTCCCCTGCGTCCCGACGAACCGTTGCCACCGCCGCCGGCCACCGGCTGGGAAGAACCCACGCTGCTGGCGACCAGCCTGGCGCCCGACCCGGCGGCCTTCGCCGACGCGGTGCGCCGGGTCAACCCGACCCTGGCGGCGCGCGGCCTGCGGCAACACGGCAACGCGGACGCCGCCATCACCGACGCCGTGCGCCAGGACTTGCTGGGTCTGATGGGTGACCCGAAAGTTCATCGGCGCGCCCGCCTGGCCGCCGGGGAGGCGTTGGGGGATTTGGGCGATCCGCGCTTCGAGGCGCTCGAGGTGGACGGCCGGCGCGTGCTGTTACCGCCGCTGGTCACGATTCCCGGCGGACCATTCCGCATGGGCTCCGGTCGCTGGGAAGTGTGGTGGCTGGCGCGGCGGGGTTTTCCGGCCCAAGACGAACGGCCCCGCCACCGCGTCCAGGCGCCTTCCGAAGCGCTGGCAAAACAACAATCGGAACGCGCCATGAACCAGCCAGCCTACTGGAACGACGAACGGTTCAACCCTCCGTCCCAGCCGGTGGTGGGCGTCACCTGGTTCGAGGCCCAAGCCTACTGTGCCTGGTTGGAGGCGCACTGGCGCGCGGCGGGTTCTCGCTGTTCCCGCCCGTTGGCGGCCGGCGAGGGTGTGCGCTTGCCGACCGAGGCGGAATGGGAAAAAGCCGCCCGGACCCCGGCGAACGGCCGCTATCCCTGGGGCGACCGCTGGGCGGCGGACCGCGCCAACACCGCCGAGGGCCAGGTGTTGCGCCCGTCGCCGGTGGGTATTTACCCGGCGGGCGCCACGGCGGCGGGCGTCCACGATCTCAGCGGCAACGTTTGGGAATGGACGCTCAGCCACTACCAAGCTTACCCGTATGACCCCAACGATGGACGTAACAATAAACGCTCCAATCAGCCTCGAACCATAACAGTCACTGGACTTTTTTCCGCAATTTTTTGCAAAAGTAGGGTAAAAATAGCGAATTCCTCCTGTTGTAGGGCGATTTGAAATTTAAAATATATTATTTTACAATAAGTTATAACACCTTTACAGGGCTGAATACCAGGAGTGAGGAACATGGCGGGGGAAACAGCCTTTGAAGTATCCACGATGCAGGTCGTCATCCGCGAGCAAGTGGAGATCCCGGGACCGGAAGACATCGTGATCGACCACGCCGCAGACAATCGGCGCCGATCCGAGTTTCCTGAAGCTCGCTCTGTACGCCGCCGGCATGTCACCGACCGCGCCGTCGCTGGTGCTGTGTCTCCGCTTCGACAGGGAGGCGCCGCCGCGCGTCGAGGCAGTGTGGCGCGACGATACCGGCGAGACCCTCTCGGCGTTGAGCGTCGCCGCCGTCCACGGTAAAGGGTCGATGCGCCGACTGCTGATCGGTCAACCGTTTGGCGATCACCTGCTCGATTGCGAGTTGCGGACGCCGTAGGCGTCGAGAAGCAGCACGGCGGCTCATGCCTGAAAACAGCCTTTGGAACGCATCGGACATTTTCATTCCGCTCGGCATCGAGGAAGGACGACCATGATCAAGAATTTCCGATTTTCACTTGATTTAAAAAGGCTTTTCGGAGGGCGCCAGACGCTCGAAGGGCTCGGCTTCGCCGCGATTGTCGGTACGATGGCGTTTGGCGGATCGGTCGCCGCCATGTGTCCTTCCTGGGTTCCGGGCTGTATCCCCAAAGAGGTTTGCGAACCGCTAGCTCAGACCGTCGACTTCGGCAACAACCCCGGCGAGCTGTTGATGTGTGTGTATGTGCCGAACGAGCTTCCCGCCGGCCGGCCGCTGGTCGTCGCCCTACACGGTTGCAACCAGCGGGCCAGGGACTACGGCGACGGACCCGGCTGGACCCAACTCGCCGACGAATACCGCTTTGCCTTGCTGCTGCCCCAGCAGACCCAAGCCAACAACGCCGGTCGATGCTTCAACTGGTTCGAGCCGAACGATGTAAAACGGCACGATGCCGCCGGAACCGCCGGTGAGGCGGCGTCGATCTGGGCGATGATCCAGAAGATGCAGGCCGACTACAGGATCGATCCTCAACGGATCTACGTCACCGGCCTGTCCGGTGGAGGGGCGATGACCGCCGCGCTGCTGGCCGCCTATCCGGAGGTATTCCAAGGGGGCGCCATCGTTGCGGGTATCCCGTACGGCTGCGCCCAGAACATGGCGGGTGGATTCGGTTGCATGAACCCCGGTCAGGATCTATCCCCGCAAGCGTGGGGTGACCGGGTCCGCGCCGCCGCCCCGGGACATACCAGTGGCGATGGTGTGCCCAAGATAGCCATCTGGCAGGGCTCGGCGGACGGTGTGGTCAATCCGACGAACGCGCGTGAACTGGTCGAGCAATGGACCAACGTGGTCGGGATCGACCAAACGCCGGAGGAGAGCGCCACCGTCAATGGAGCCGAGTACAAGGGCTATGCCGACGGCAGCGGAACGGTGCTGGTTACGGAGTACCTCATCCCCGGCATGGACCACGGCGTGGCCATCGATCCGACGCACGGCTGCGGCAAACCGGCGCCTTTCATCTTGGATAAGGGTATCTGTTCCAGCCGCTTGATCGTTACTTTTTGGGGACTGTCGAACTGAGCGGCTTGGAAAAGTAAAAACTCTGATTTTCGATATTTGGGGACGTCAATGGCCCGTGAGTCAAAAAGGCCCACGGTATTACAACAATGCCTTCTGGAATTCGAAACGGCCTAAGCCAACCTACGAATTCACAAATCATCCGGGAGCGCTATATGGCATCGATTCCGGCGCATATCCTGGGGCAAGATGTTAGCAATTGCATTCATCCCAGGATTTCCCGAACCGAACCGACGCGCCGGATCGCGCCCGCCTCGGTGGCCGACTCTCCGCGACGCCGGCGCCGTCCGACCGTCTCCACGGCAACACCGGCGAACAGATCCAGCCCCGTCATCTCGGCGATCCGCGTGATCGGCGCCTCGAACACGGCGAACTCCGGCAGTTCCAGCGCTTCGAGACCGGTTAACAAGTCGGCTTGCGTCAGCACGTAGCCCCGCGCCTGAACGGACTCCGCACCCGCTTCCCGAAAATACAGAATCTTCCAGAATTGCTTGGGCAAGCGAACACCCCGGTATACCGGGTCGGTGCTCGAAAACAGCGGTCCTCCCAGCACCGAAACCCGCAAGTCGCGGACGTCCACCTCGGCGAAGATGGCGTCTTCCAGCTCGCCCCAAATCCCGCCGGCTTGGGACTGGTTAAAGCGCTGATGTTGCGGGGTGATGTTGGTGAAAAAGAACGAATCGACGTTGGCGCGCCGCGCCTCCGGCAAGGGTCCCCAGATCAAATCGGCGCGACGGGCCAGGTGGCCGCGGTCCAGCGGGTTGTTGGCGTACAGCTCGTCGCCGATCTGGGCGTCGGCCGGCAGCTTCGGGTCCTTGCGGAAGTCGATGCCGCGCCGGCTGAGTTTCCGCAGCGCGCCGCCGTCGATGTTCCAGGCCACCCACCGGGCGAAGCGGCGCGACTGGCTCATGGCCAATGAGAAGTGGGTGTAGTCGAAGACCGCTTGACCCGCGACCACCAGCAGATCATCGCGGACCTCCACCGTCGCGGCGGTCGGCGCGGGCACCACCAACTCCAGAAAGTTCGGGTCGTAACCCCGGCCCGCCGCTTCCAGAATCGGCGCGGTTGGTGGGGACGGGCGAATGCCCAGCTTCTCGAACACCGACCCCGCGTAGCAGGCGAGCGCGTGATCCGGTTCGTCCCCGACCTCGCCCGCGAAATGCAGCCCGAGCATCAGGTCGGACGGCGCGTCATCCTGTATCGCGAGCCAGGCCGATCCTGAGTCGCCCCCCATGCTGATTTCCTCGTTGGGGGCCGGATAGGCGGGGTCGGGGCCAATCTCAAAACAGCCGACCTCGGTCGGACCTACCCCGTCGTACTCCATCCGAACCACGGTGTCGACCCGTCGGACCACCCCATGAGTCACACCGGTGGTGCGGCCGGACTTGATCACCCGGTCGCCGAGTTCCGGTTCGCCGAGACGGTTGACCGCAACTCCCAACTCCAGGATTTCGGCGGACAGGCGGCGATGGTCGATGGTGGCAATCGCACAGTCGCCGGCTACGCCGAGGTGACTGCGCGCAAGCCAGCCGGCGACGTTGCGATCCACCCGGTCGTCGTCGTGCCGGCCCGGTTGCACGATGGCATCGCCGATCCGCCCGCGCGGCCCGTTCAGCACATGCCAGTTGGACAACAGGTAGCTCGCGCCGGTCCGGGCGTCGTAGACCACGCAGCCGGCCGTTCCCGCCGAGATGTCCGGGTGGCCGATGCTGACCCCCGGCACGATGGGGTCGATCGCGCTCTTGCGCGGGGCGGCGGCTTCGAGTTTCGCGTCAATGTGGATCTCGCGGGCGCCGGTCGCGTAACGGCGCTGCACGACATCGGTCGGCACCTCGACGCCGTCGATCACCACCGACTTGGGCAGCGCCGTGGCTTCGATGCGCTCCAGTGCTTCCGGCACGACCTTGCGCCCGACCGTGAACTGGATGCACAAATCCTCGGTGGTTTGGCCGTCCTTGATCTTGAACCCGACCCCGATCGAGGTGACGTTGGGTTGCTTGAGAAACCGCGAGGCTTCCTTGCGCACGAAAGCCTTGAGCGATTCCAGCGAAACGGTCTGTTGCGTCATGGTGAATACCTCATCGCGCGCGGTGGTTGAAAGGGTGCCGATGCCTTGCCCCGCTCGGTCCGGTGGTTCGTCCGGCTCCAGCAACGCCAAATCCCCTGGGACCGTCAGATCGATGCGTCCGGTCCGGGACGGTCGGTGGCGGGCGCCAACGGCCGTCCTCCTTAGTCCTTGTAAACCACCGTCACCGCGGTGCCTTCGGCGACGACGGTGCCTGACACCGGGCGGCCATTACCGGCCGAGGGGTCCGATTTTTCCATCGCCACCTTCCAGGCGCCCGGCGGCAGGGTGAAGGTGTAATTGTCGGCGCTGTTGGCGATGACGATGATCTCCGACCAGTCATCGCCATTTCGCCCGGCCTGGATGTGGTTGACGACGACACCGTGGCGCGGCGTGGTCGTGGTGACGTGCTGGTCGATCTCCCGCCAAGTGTTCATGCGGAAACCGGAATGGGCCTTCCGCAGGGCGATTGCGTCCTTGTAGTAGGCGAAGATATCGGCGTTATTGGTCTTCCATTCCCAGCGGATCTGGTTGACCGCGTCGCCGGATTGATAGCTGTTGTGGTCGCCCTGCTTGTCGCGAAGCATCTCCACGCCCGCGTGCAGAAAGGGAATGCCCTGACTCGTCAGCACCAGGCCGTTGGCGAACTGCTGAATGCGCCGCAGGTACGGATCGCCCCGATCACGGCCGTTGCGGTCGGCCCAGAGCAGAATCTTGTCGCGCAGGGTTAGGTTGTCGTGGGCGGAGACGTAGTTGATGCTCTGTTCCGGGTCGGCGGCAAACATCGGATCCCAGGTGTCGATGGGCGCGAAGGGATCGTTGGCGAAGCGGATGCCTCCGCGGCTCCCCACCACGATCCGCCACACATCCGGGTTGGCGTTGAACGCGTAGCAGTCGCCGGAGTTGCAGCCGCCCGAGTCGTTGACGCCTTTGATCGCTTCCCGGAACTTGGGATTGAACACACCGACGTGGGCATCGTGAATGTGGGCGATGGTGCCGAGGCGCACCCGCTCCGGCTCGCGCGGATCAGCGGCGAAGCCGTTCCACGGCTCCCCGTAGATCAGCAGCGTGCGATCGGGGAAGGTGGTGTTGAGGTAGCGGCCCCAGTCGCCGACCTCATCGTAGTCGAAGACGCCGATCAGATCGAAGCGGAAGCCATCGACGTTGTATTCGCGCACCCAATACTCCAGGGAATCGCGAATCATGCGGCCGACCATCGGGACGTTGGCATCGAGGGAGTTACCGGTCCCGGAGAGGTCGGTGGCCGTGTAATAGCGACCGGTGATCGGCTCGAACATCTCTTTCTGGAACGTGTGATTGTAGACCACGTCGATGATCACCCGCAGTCCCGCCTGGTGCAGTTCATCGACCATCTTCTTGAACTCGACCACGCGGTTTTCGTAGTCGAACGGCGTCAGCGAGTAACGTTCCTCGGGCACGTTGAAGTTGCGCGGATCGTAACCCCAGTTGTAGCAAGCCTGGTCGGCGACGTTGGGGCAGGACGCAAAGTCGTAGACCGGCATCAACTGGACGTGGGTGATCCCGAGTTCGATCAGGTGGTCGAGGCCGGTCTTGTGGCCGTTGTGGGTCGTGCCCGGCTCGATCAGGCCGAGAAACTTGCCGCGCTTGCCAGCGGGCACGCCGGAGCTGGGATCGATGGTGAAATCGCGGACGTGCAATTCGTAGAGGATGGCGTCCTCGCGCTCGGCGAGCGGCGGACGCGGCGCCCAGCCACCGGGCAACTGAGTTTTCGTCAAATCCATGACGATGTTGTTATGCGTGTTGGGCTCGACCATCCGGCCGTAAGGGTCGCGGACAGCGATGCCGTTGACGAGAAAGTGGTAGGGTTTCAGCCGATGATCGCCGTCGACGGTCACTTGATAGACGTCGGTGTAGCCGTTGAAGTCAGGGACCTTCCGCATCGCGTGCGTCTGGCCGTCGAGCCACAACTGGACGTCGCCGTGGTCGGGCGACCACAGCGAGAAGGTGGTGCGCGCCGGTGTGTAAATGGCGCCGAGCGTGTCGACCGCGACCCTGTCAGGGTCGCTTTCCGGAGCGCTGGCGCCGGCCTCCTCGCGGCTCAGGGTATAGCGCAACGTTTGGTCGTTGACTTGCACGCGATAGGCGCCGACCACGCCGGTGAAAATGTCGCGGCCGGTACGATCCAGAATACCGTTGGCGTTGTTGTCGCCGTAGTTGTGGGACCAGTCGCCCGCGACGTCGATCTTGAAGCGTTGTTCGGCCTGACCGTCAAAGGTCACTCGTGCCTCCCAGGTGTGGTCGGCGACGAGGTGCATGGGGGTGGTGCTCCAGTTGTTGGGCGTTCCGCGGAAAAACAAGCTGCTGAAGTTCTTGGCAAAGGCGGCGCTGTCACCGCCGGGACGGGCGCCACCATACAGGGCGGCGGCTTTCATACCGGCCAGGTGAAAGCTCGCGAAGCCCTGGGCGTCGACCTCGATGATCTCGCCGCCGCAGGGATCGTCGTTAGAAAGAATGTTGCAATAGCGGCCGGCGGCGAGTCCGGTCCGCAGGCGCTGATCCAGCGATCCCCCCTCGTTGTTGATGACGACGAAACCCTTGTCGCCGCAGCCGAAGGCGATCTGATTCTGGCCGTTGCTCCACCAATGGTCGACATTGACCTCGGTGCCATCGCGGCAGGCGCCGACGGTGAATTTGCGGTACGCCACCATGTTGGCGATGTTGCCCCAGCGGTGTTCGCACACCCAGGCGTTATTGGCGCAGCCGCCGCCGCTGGGCGGTCCGGCGTTGCCGTCATCGAACCGGTAACCGGACATCACCTTGGGATAGCCTTGGGGATGAGCGAGCATGAACACGTTAGCGAGATTGTAGCGGGCGCCGTCCTTGTAGGTCAGATTGCCGCCGCCGCCGTGGCCGCGCTCGCGGTCGTGATTGACGACGAACACCACGGCGCGGTCGGAGGGCACCAGGCCCCAGCTATCGCCGAAGGTGCGCAACTGGCTCAAGCTGCCGTTGAAGTCGCCGCGGAACTTGCCGGCGATATCGGTCCCGTACTTAAAGTCGGTCACGTTGGCGATAGCGGTGTACTGGTTGGGCTGCACGACCTGGCCCTGGACGCCGATCACCTCGAGGAAGGCGAAGGGATTATCGGCCTTGTTCAGGATGGTCCGCAGATCGTCTGGCGCGATATGCTTGGCGGCGTCGATGCGCAGGCCGTCGACGTGCTCGTCTTCGACCAGCGTGCGGAGATAGCCGGCGATCCGATCCTGGACGTTTCCCTGACCGGTGTTCAGGTCCGGAAGGTTGGAGACCTCGCAGCCAAAGACTCGGCCGGCGTCACTGTAATAGTCGGCGGGGTTGATGTCACAGTCGTCGTGATAGTCGGCGGCGGCGAAGGGAATCGTCGGATGGTGCTTGCGGCTGTAGACGGTACCGCCGACGCCGGGGCCGGGCACTTGGTCGGCCGTATGGTTGATTACCGCGTCCGCGTAGATCTTGACACCCGCCGCGTGGCAGCGCTGGACCATGTCGCGGAAGGCGGCCGCGTCCCCGCTTCGGCTCACAAGTTGGTAGGAAACCGGCTGGTAGCGGGTCCACCACGGGCTACCCTGAATGTGCTCGTTGGGTGGCGAGATCTGCACCGCATCGTAGCCCTTGGGGCCGAGAAACGCCTCGCACTCGTGGGCGATGTCGTTCCACGACCACTCGAACAGGTGCACGAAGGTGTTGGGGTTACTGGCTGAGACGGGAAAGCTGACCGTCAAAATGGCCAGGGCGGCAACGGCGAGCGCCAAACCGCTACGCACTGTGTTGGAATCTCTGAGTTTCATCATGGCCTCCCACGAAGGAACAACACTAAATTTCCAACCCAGGACTTTCACCTGACTGCCGCACGCGGTGTTCGATTCGGCGGCGGCGCCACCCACGGCGGAAAAGCCGTCCGCAAGCGGAAGCCCCTTCCGTATATTCGGTCTCTGGTTGGGCTTGGCGGAGCGGATCGCCGTGCCGGTCTTCAGCGATGTCAAGCCATCGCGCGTCAACACCGGTGCTCATCCACAATCGCTGCACGCCCTGTGAAGGGTGCGGAATCACGACAAAGCTGACAGCCGATACGCTGTTCTCCGTGATGATAAAATCCCGGGCGCTCGGCTTGAAAACCATACTTTTTATCATACATTATGAAAATGACGGATAGTTTCAAGATTGGTTTAATACGTATACTGAAGTTAGCATTTGTTGTTGAATATTCCATACGTTTTAGCCTATTTCCAAGAAGGTGAGTATCATGGCCAAGACCGCTCTTTGCATTGGCATCAACGACTACCCGGGCACCGCGAACGACCTATCCGGTTGTATTAATGACGCCCAGGATTGGGCCGATACCCTGCAAGCACGAGGTTTTGTCGTCACTTGTTTGCTCGACAGCGCCGCCACCAAGGCGGGCATGGTCACGGAAATGCAGCAGTTGATCGGCCAGGCTCAAGCCGGTGACAGCGTGATCGTCACCTATTCCGGCCACGGAACCTGGGTGCCGGATATCAGCGGCGACGAGCCCGACAGCCGCGACGAAGCGCTCTGCCCCTACGACATCAACAGCGGCAACGCCTTGCTCGACGACGAAATCCACCAACTGTTCGCTCAGCGCGCCGCCGGCGTCAAGATCGTCCTGATCTCCGATAGCTGCCACTCCGGCACCGTCATCCGCTGGGCCGGTCCGAGCGCCGACACGCAAGGTCCGCGCGTCCGCTTCCTGCCTCCCGCGGTCTGGCTGCCGGCGGAGCGGCTGCCGCGCGCGGCCAACGGCGAAACTCTGGCCCGCCGCGAGACCCGTGGCGCCCAACTGGGCGGCATGGCCTTGGCGGGCGGGGATTTGCTGATGGCCGGTTGCGCCGACACCGAGTACAGCTACGATGCCTACTTCAGCAGGCGCCCGAACGGCGCGTTCACCTACTTCGCGCTCAAGACACTGCCGACATTAGCCGCCAACGCCACCTACGCCGACTGGTACAAGGCCATCCGCGACTACCTGCCGAGTTCGAACTATCCGCAAAGCCCGCAACTTTTCGGCCCTCGGCACAGCCGGTGCTTCAAGGTGCTGGATTGAAGCCGGTCCGGGAGCGCCATGGATGCTGGCGCTCCCGGACGATTTGCAGGTTGGGTCGGGCCATGGGCCGTAACCCAATACTTTGATCGCGTTGGGTTATGCGTTGCGCGCCAATTCAACCTACATTCACTGTATCCCTCCCGACTCGACTCCAAGGAGACCTCCATGCCCGAGAACGACCCACTCAAGCTGCGATTTCTGCTCCCGGGCGTGGCCGTCTCCGAGGTGGCCAGCCGCGCCCTCGGGCCGACGACCCGGGGCGGCGCTGGACCAGCGGACGCACTGCTGGAGGGACTCACGGTCGAGCAACACTTCGATCTCTCCGCGCCCAGCCGCGCCGCCCGGCGGGAAACGACGTTGGAAGCCGCCGAGGACGATATTCTGGCGCTGGAGATGGAGGACGGTTTCATCCTCTACACCTCCGCCGGCCGACTGGCGGATGACTTGCGGCGGCTCGATCCCGAAGCGGAACGCGATGGCACGCTGCGCCTGGACACATTAAAGCAACGCGGTCCGGCCACGCGCGGCTTGGGCGACTGGCTGGTGCGAGCGGTTTCGGTCCTGCGTCTCGGTAAGGACAAAATCATCGACGCGGCGGTCGAGAAGGCGAAGGCATGGGTGGGGGAGCGGGCAACGGACATCCTCGAAAAAGGCGCGAGCTGGGCCGGCACCAAGGCGCTGATGTGGGCCATCGAGCAAAACCTGGATCGTGAGCCGGGCCTTTATCGCTGGGTCGGCGACGACGGCGGCCCCGGCGATTTGCAGGCCGCCCACCCCGCGGACTTCAGGGACTGGCGGCCGGAGCAACCGATCCTGGTCTTCATTCACGGCACCGCCTCCTCGACGCTCGGCAGTTTTGGTGCGTTCCGCGAACCCGTCGCCGCCCGCGAATGGCAGGCGCTGCGCGACAAGTACGGCCACCATATCTACGCCTACGAACATCGCACTTTTTCCGAGAGCCCGATCGAAAACGCGCTCGATCTGGTCCAGGCGCTGCCGACCGGCGCGCGCCTCAGCGTGGTCACCCATTCGCGCGGTGGCCAGGTCGGCGACCTGTTGTGTCTGGGGGGTCTGGGCGCGGAATGGATTGATCGCTTCAGCCGCAATGACGACACCCTGCAAGAGGCCGACGACCAGGATCGCCAGCATCTGCAGGCATTGGATCGCCTGTTGGCGGAAAAGAACTTCCGCGTCGAGCGTTACACGCGCGTGGCCTGTCCCGCGCGGGGCACGCTGCTGGCCGGTAGCAACACCGACGCCTTCCTGTCCGTGTTGCTGCACCTGATCGGCCTGGTGCCCTATCTGCAAGTCAGCCCGACCTATGCCGTGGTAAAGCGCGTGGTATTGCAGATCGCCAAGAACCGCACCGACCCACGGCTGGTGCCAGGGATCGAAGCCATGCTGCCGGGTTCGCCGCTCACCGCCCTGCTGGGCCAGGCGAGTCCGAAGGACGGCGCGGAGATCGCGGTGATCGCCGGCGACATCGAAGGTGGTGGCCTGCTCAAACGCATCGGCGTGTTCCTTACCGATCACCTCATCTTCGAGAACGAAGACAACGATCTGGTGGTGGATACCGACTCGATGTACGGCGGGCTGGCCAGGGAAAGCGGCCGTTACCTGTTCGATCAAGGCATGGATGTCAGCCATTTCCGCTATTTCGCCAACAATCGCACCCGGCGTGCGCTGCAGGGTTGGTTGACCCAGGACAAGCCCACGGAATTGCACGAATTCGAGCCGATCCAACCCGCGCCCCCGGCAAGAAAGGTCCGCGCCGCCGTGACCGGCCCCCGACCGATAGCCATCTTCCTGCCCGGTATCCTGGGGTCGCACCTGAAGGTCGGCGAAAAAGACCGGGTGTGGTTCGACTTCCTCGACATCGCCCGCGGCGGGCTGGAGAAGATCCGCTACGACCGTCCCAACATCAGCCCGGACGGCCTGTTCGACCGGTACTACGGCGATCTCTGCGACTATCTCGAAGACAGCCACGAGGTGCGCCGCTTCGCCTACGACTGGCGCCGTCCGCTGCGGGACGAAGCGGCGCGGTTAGCCGCTGAAGTGGAACAGGCGCTCAACGCCACGCCGTTGCCGGTGCGGCTGATGACCCACAGCATGGGCGGTCTGGTGGTGCGCGCGCTGATCGCCCGCCATCGCCCAGTTTGGGACCGGCTGATGCAGCGCCAGGATGCGTACTGGGTGATGTTGGGCGTCCCCAATCGCGGCTCGCACCTGATCGTGGAAACGCTGCTCGGCCTGGGCGACAGCCCGCGCCAGTTGGCGCTGGTGGATACAAAACACGACTTGCAATGGCTTCTGAACCTGATGGTCGCCTATCCCGGCATGGTGCAGTTGCTGCCACGCCCCGGCTTTGGCGATACCGGCAACAGCTCCTTCGACTACTACACCGACGCCACCTGGCGGGACTTCAAGAAGGCCAACGATGACTTCTGGTTCGGCAAACAGTTGGGCGGCGTACCGACCGTCCAATTGCTCGCCGACGCGCAGCGGAGTTGGCGGGAACTGGAGCAGCACGAGCAACTGCCGAACGTGGAACGCATCGCCTACGTGGCGGGCTACGGACATGAGACCCCGTGTGGCATCGAGAAGGTAAAGATTCGGGGTCGTGACCAAGTCCGCATGATCGGGACCCTGAACGGCGACGGCAGCGTGACACACGATTCCGGCCTGCTCGACTGCCTGCGCCAGAACGGTCGGGTCTGGTACCTGGATGCCGACCACGCTGACCTCGCCGGGACTCGCGAGGCATTTCCGGCGCTGTTGGAATTGCTGGAACGTGGCGAGACCGCGCGGCTGCCGACGACTCGCCCGAGCATGCGCGGCGGGGAACAGACCTTCCGTTACCAAACCGGCCCGGTGCTCTATCCGACCGAGCACAGCCTCGAACGCGCGCTACTCGGCGGTCGCAAGCCAGCGGCACGCCGGCGTGGGCGGACTCACTACACGTTGAAGGTCTCCTGCCGCGGCATGGACGTGCGCTACGCGTGCGATCCGATCCTGGTCGGTCACTACCACGGGGATGCGATTTCGGCGGCGGAGGCTCAGATCGACCGTTACGTGGTTGCGGGTCGCCTCACCCAACGCCACAGCCTCGGCCTGTATGCGGGAGCGCCGAACACCGCGACGGTGGTGCTGTTCAAGCCGACCGACCAGCAGGCCAAGGCGGGCATCCAACGCGGCGCGATCGTGATTGGTTTGGGGGAACTCGGTACATTGTGCACCGCCACCCTGGCCGAGGCGGTGCGCAACGGCGTGCTGCGTTACCTGATGCAGTTAGTGGACCGGGAAGGTGATCTGCGGATCGACCGGGGAGAAGTCACGGAAGTTGGCTTGGCCACCCTGCTGCTGGGCTACAACTCGACCGCCCACATCAGCATCGAGGATTCGGTGAGCACCATCGTGCGGGGGGTGATGGTCGCCAATCGACAGTTCGCCGAAACGATGGATATCCCCTTGCGCGTCGGGCGGCTGGAATTCATCGAACTCTATCAGGACGTGGCGATCAGCGCCGCCTATGCCGTGCGCGATATCGGCGACCGACTGGCGAAGGAGGCCGCGGTGCTGGGTTGCCGGATCGAGGCGGCGCCGATGTTGGAAAGCGGCGAGGGTCTGTGCGCGCGGTTGGCGGCGATGTCCGGCTCCAGTTACTGGCCGCGCCTGATCGTCACCGATGCCGACCGCCGCGAGGATCTTTGTCCGCCCGAGTGTCGCGAGGACCGGTTCCGGAAACCGCGCTTGGAAGACCTCTGTCCCCCTGAATGTCTCGATCCGGAACGGAAAACCGAAACGCAACACTCTCATTTGCCGACCCATCCCGAACGCCGGCCGAAACTGGCCCAGCGATTGAGTTTCGTCTTCCTGTCCCAGCGCGCGCGGGCCGAGACGATCGTACACCAGCGCCAACCCGGTCTGGTGGAAACCCTGGTCGAACGCAGCATCGGCAAGTCGACCTATCAGGCCGACCTGTCCCGCACGCTCTTTCAACTCATGGTGCCTCACGACTTCAAGGAGGCAGCCCGACAAGCCGCCAACCTGGTGCTGGTGGTCGATGGCCATACCGCTAACCTGCCGTGGGAAATGCTGGTCGCCGACGAGCAACCGTTGGTCCTGAACACGGCGATGGTGCGCCAATTGGCCTCCACCCGCTTCCGGTCGCGGGTTCGCGGCACGCTGGAGAAGCGCGCCTACGTGGTCGGCAATCCGTCCACAAAGGGCTACTACACGGCGTTTCCCTCTTCGACCCGGCCTGATCGAGACGCGCTCGATCCCTTGCCCGACGCCATGGAGGAAGCGCGCGCTGTCGCGGATTTGCTGGAGTCGCAAGGGTACCAGGTCATCAAGGCGCCGCCCGACTCGGAAGCAGTGGACGTCATCAACAAGTTGTTTAAGCATCCCTACCGCATCGTGCACGTTTCCGCCCATGGGGTGTTTCAGTCCGGCGCGGGCGAAGCGGCCCGCAGTGGCGTGGTGCTGTCGGACGGCCTGCTGCTGACCGCCGCCGAAATCGGCCAGATGGAAATGGTCCCCGATCTGGTATTTCTGAACTGCTGCTTCCTCGGCAAGATCGACAGCGCCCCCACCACCGCCTACAACCGGTTGGCCTACAGCGTGGCGCGAGAACTGATCGAGATCGGCGTCCGCGCGGTCGTGGTGGCCGGCTGGGCGGTGCGGGACGATGCGGCGAAATATTTTGCTGAAGTTTTCTACCGGAGCCTCTTGCAACGACAATCATCCTTCGGCCGAGCAATTCACGAGGCGCGCCGCGAGACCTATATAAAATTCCCAGAGTGCAATACCTGGGGGGCTTTCCAGGCCTATGGCGATCCCAGCTTCGCGATCGAGACCAGCGGTGGGGCGGAGCGTGATGACGGGGACTGGAACCCGGTCACTCCCGCGGAACTCGTGGCCCGCATCGACCGATGGCGCGTCGCCATTTCCCACGCCAAGCGGGGGGGAGACCATCAAGCCGGCGAGCGCTATGCCAGACGCCTCCAAGGACTGTTCCGCAAACCCGCGACCAAACCGTGGTCCGCCCTGCCCGAGGTGCTTTGCGCGCTCGGTCGTTTCCATGCCGAAAGCAGCGACTTCGAACAGGCGATGGCGTGCTACGAGAAAGCGATTGCCAGCGAAGACAAGAGGGGGCAGGTACCGGTCGTGGCCATCGAGCAACTGGCGAATTTGGAAACGGGCCAGGGGGAGAAAAAAGGGAATACAACCCTGGTCCTTCAGGGAATCAAACGCCTGCGCGGTTTGCGAGACGCGGCGGATGGCGAGGGTGAGGTGAGCGTCAACCACGAACGCTGCGCGCTGCTGGGCAGCGCCTACAAACGGCTCGCGGGCCTGCTCGATGCGTGGTCGTCCGATACGGGAGCCGAAGATCGGCCGACCGGCGTCAAACAAGCGCTTGAACAGGCCACTTACTGGTACGGCAAGGGCGAAGGTCATCCAAACCAACCAGGTTTCAGTCCGTATTGCGCGCAGAACCGGTTGGCGTTACGGGTGGTGTTGTTGGGTGAGACGACACTGGCGGAAGCAGCGCTGGCGTCGCAGGCCGGCGAGATCGCCCGGCAACGCTACCCGGTTTCGCGGGATTCTTTTGACCTGCTCATGGTAGCCGACGGGTTGCTGATCGCCCGACTCATCGACGGCGGCCTGCGGAAACGACCCGAGGAGGCGGAACGGGAGATTCTCGACTGCTACCGGGATATCCGCGAGCAGTTGCCGGAAAGCGCGCGGCAACTGGATTCGGTCATGACCCAAATCCGTCTGCTGGCGGGCTTCATCGAGAAGCGGGCAGCGGCCGAACCCGGGGTGGAAGGGTTGGCGGCGCTGAGCAACCGGTTATCGCGCATCGCGGCCGAACTGGAGGGCGGACTCGACGCGTCGGAGAGAAAGCAGCCGGCCACCTCTGTTGTCTCGTCTCCAGATTCGATATCCAGACGGTCGATGGGCGGTGGCGCGAGTGCCGACGCTTCATCGGCCTCACCCGCCGATGACTCGGACGATCCGAGCGAGCCGCCAGTAGGTCCGCCGAAAACCCACAAAAAGCATCCAGAATGAGGAGGCCTCCATCAAGAGCAGCGCGTGTTCGTGCGATTTCCGCGCGCTTTTCCCCAGGGGAAAATTAACCGGCCAATGTCGCAATCGATCTGATCATCAACAAATTCTGCCCAAAACCAAAGCATGGTAAAGACAGGGCATGGCTCAGCATGTGGAGTTGACAAAATGAACAAACTGATCCTGGCGGTTCCCTTTATCCTAAGCGGCCTGGCGGGTTGCGCCATCCTAGCCCCTGTTGGCGACCGCGCGGGTTATCTTTCCGATGAGGCTGTTCTGCAAAGAGCTTCGGCGGGACCGTTGGAGGTCACGCGCGCCCAGGTCATCACCGACAATGACGAGTCGTTTCGAAGCAAGCTCGCCCTGGTTGAAGGCGCCCAGCAGTCCATCGATCTGATGTATTACATCTACGATGACGATTACAGTTCGTCGGTACTCACCCAGGCGCTGATCGACGCGGCTCGCCGGGGCGTGCGGGTGCGGTTGCTGGTGGACTATTCCACCAACTACCGGCGCCTCGACTGGTTTTCGATGATGGAACTACTGGGCAACGCGGGCCAGGGCAGCCTGAGTGTGCGGTTTTACAACCGGCCCACCAGGAACATCGTACAGGATGCCGTCTACCTGACCATGGGATGCGGCCAGGACGCCACCACCCGCCAGCCAGGCCAGTGTTCCGCCGAGAAATTCGCCGCCATCGACCGCCTGTTCGCCGAGGAACGGATCGACGGTCAACCGGTCGGCGCGCGCAATGTTTCCAACCTCAACATCGGCAACTCCGGTCTTTTCCTGTCCGGTTTGTACGCCAAGCGCCCCGATGTCATCGCCCTGGCGGTTCAGCAAGGCCAGGACATCGACGTGGAAAAAATCAACCAACAACGACCGACCGAGACCTCTCCCGAAGAACGGCAACGCCTCAAACATCTAGCCCGAATCTACTGGGACTCCAAAACCGCGCCCGCCTTCCGGCGGGTGGTGGCCAAGGCCCAGATCTACTTCG
The DNA here is from genome assembly GCA_020445045.1 of Candidatus Competibacteraceae bacterium. Lineage (GTDB taxonomy): Bacteria > Pseudomonadota > Gammaproteobacteria > Competibacterales > Competibacteraceae > Competibacter. The sequence continues at coordinate 11,119 of JAGRHI010000187.1, read as the reverse complement.
CGCTTTCCGTGTACGGCGATCAGCTCAATCCCATCTGGGATACCTTTACCGGGTTGCTGCCCACCGAGAAACCCCTCACCGAGGCGGCTCGCCAGGATTGGAACCATCTCACCGATTTCCTGCATCACAAGCTGCTGCTGGTCGATCGCAGCCGCTTGCAGGCCGGCGGGCGCAACGTGGAGGATTCCTATCATATGAGCCCCAATCCCCTGGCCAAAAAGTACATTTTCATGGACACGGACATTTACCTGGAGTTGAAGGACGGGGGCAACGCGGTCGCCCAGGCGTTCGAGGCGCTATGGAATTTCGACGCGATGGTGGCGACCCTCGCCGAAGTTCGCCAGCACGCCCCCAACGATTTCGTCGCCAATCTGGACGTGTACCGCGCCGCCACGCAACAGTGCCGTTCCGCATCCACCCCTGCCCGGCGCGAAACGTGCGTGGACCAGCAGTATCAAAAACAATTTAAGGATTTGGCTCGGCGCACGGCCGACAGCACGCGGAAATTGGAACAGAATGCATGGATCTACCGTAACCAGTATGCTCGCCGGGCACGCCCTGAACCTGCGCCTGCCTTCACGGTGGATGACGAGGCGCTGTACGCTTACCTGGAAAATCTACCCTTCGACAAATCGCTGTCACCCGACAAAAGGCGCCGGATTTACGGCGCCGAGGTTGGACAGGAAGTCCAGAGCGGCAAGTATATTCACGATGTCTGGTTGAGATCACTGCCCGGCGTGTGCCAGCGGGCCAGTCAGGAAAAACCACAAAGAGTTATTTTGCACAACGCCTACTTCTTCCCGCCCGCCAATATGACCTATGCCCTGAGCCAGATGGCGAACGGCGCTTACGACTGTTCCAATGTCACGGTCACCGTCCTCACCAACTCCATCGAAACCACCGATTTGAATGTCGTCAACCTGTTGGCCCGGCATTCGCTCAAGGCTTTCACCGAGTTCTACCAGCAACAAAGCGACCCGGCGCGCCGTGCGAAATTCGAGTATTACGAGTATCGGCCTGGAAAAGGGAAAACCACTCAGTCACTGCATACCAAGGTCGCCTTGTTGGGCGATGATGTCCTGGTCGGCTCGGCCAATGCCGACGTGAGGAGCTTGATGATGGACAGCAATAATGCCCTGTTCATCCGCGGAGCCGACAAGTTCCGCCAGGAATACGCCGACTATGTCCAGGGGATTTTGAACGATCCAAGAAAGTCCAGGAAAATCAACGAAGAGTTGGCTAACACCCCGCGCGAAACCCTGGTGAAGGAGGATGTGGCGACTTTCCGGAAATTACTGGCCAAATACGGCATCGACCAACACCTCGAACCAAGCCAGCGGCAAACCGCCGAGCAGCTCTTCGTCCAAATGCTCGATCAATCCTACTCGCTCACCCAGGGTTCGATCCTGCCCGGTAAGACCGAGCCAGTCCAAGCACCGGGTTTGCGCGCTTCGCCCGAACAACAACGGCAGCAAGCGCGATTTAACGAACTGTTCAAACCCATTTGAGTCGTGTTTTCTGACAGTGGCGGGGGGCGCTCCTGGCGGCGCCATCCTGCCGCTTCACTCGAAACCGGCTGGCCCGGTACCGGACGAAGCACAACCGCCCGACCGAATCCGCCGGATCGATCCGCCGACCAATCCGGGCGTACATGCCATCGCCTTCCAACGCAAGAGCCATTGAGCATGGGATTACCCGGCGTGTAGGCCGGAAACCCGCTACGGACTCTCATCGGAAGTCGCGGCCCGCAGACGCTTGGCCATCTCGTACAACTCGGTGAGGTCCAAGGGCGAGACGTTGAAGGTTTTGTCGAGACTGGCGGTCGCCAGTTGGGTTCCATCCGGGCTAAAGGCCACATCGCTCACGGCGTTCTTGTGAACCGTGATGGTTTTGACCAGTTCAAGTTTGGCCGTATCGTAGATTCGGACCTTGGCGTCGTTGCAGGCCACCGCAAGTTGCTTGCCGTCGTGGCGATAGGCGAAAGCACCGCAATACCCGGCCCCTTCGATGGTGAGGGTGGCGCTCGGCTCGGATGGCGGGCGCTCGAAGGCGGCAACCGGCCAGAAATACACCCAGCGCCGCGTCAGAGCGGCGATTACGGCGCCATCCGGACTGAAGGCGATGTCGATAACACGGGCGCTCGATCCGGTAGAGGGGACAGCGATGGTCCCAACCTTGTTTCCGGAAAAGTCCCAAAGCTGAAGTTTGCCGTCTGAACCGCCGGTCACCCACCGGTCTTGTCGTGGATGGAAAGCAACGGCGGTAGCCTGGTCCCATTCTCCTTCGAAGTGGGTAACACGGATGGCTTGGAGGTCCTCCGGAGTTTGGAGGTCGTACAGCCAGGCATGGCCGTCGGCGCCCGTGCTGGCCAGGCGCTTGCCGTCGGGACTGAAGGCCACAGCCCTGAGCTGATCGACATGTTTCTTCGGTATGTCGATCGCGGCGCCCGAGCCCACGTCCCAGAGTTTGATCTGGTTGTCGAAACCGGCGGTCGCCAAGTGGGTGCCCGCCGGGTCGAAGGCGATCCGGTAAATCGAATCCGTATGGCCTCTCAGGGTGCGCCGCAAACGGGGCTTGCCCTCGGACAGATCCCACAGTTTTGCCGTCCGATCGCTGCTACCCGTGGCCAGGGTCTTGCCGTCCGGGCCGAACGCAATGCTGTTGACGACACCGGTATGGCCCTCGATATTCCAGAACTTGACCGTTCGGTCAAGGCTAGCGGTGGCGACGTGATGACCGTCGGGACTGAATTCGACCGCGTCCACGAAGCCTTGGTGACCCATGAGAGTCAGCAGATTCTCGCCGGTCTCGGTATCCCAGATTTTTGCCGTCGCATCGCCGCTTGCGCTGGCGATCCGCGTGCCATCCGGGCTGACGGCAATATTCCGCACGCGCTCGCCATGGCCGGCGAGGATGCGCTCCGACCAAGGGATTACCACCGGTTCGGTCGACGCGACCGCATCTCCGGGGAGAATCGACTCGCTTCTCCGCGCGAGAATTTGGTCCAGATCGTCGTCCGCGGGTTGCCACACGCGAACCCGGGCATCGCGGCTGGCGGTCACCAGCGACTTTCCATCCGGCGTGAACGCCACCGCATCGCTGGCCACTTTAATGGGCACGCGCAGGATCTCACGACCGGTCTGGATGTTCCAAATGCTCGTCGATGTCCGCTCCATTCCACCCCGATACACGCAAGCGGTCGCCAGGCAACAACCGTCGGGACTGAAGGCCAAGCCCATGACCCAGGCGCCCGCCATATCGATGGTGGCGATCGGTTCGGGCTCGGGACTGGGGGCTTCGAGATCCCAGACCTTGATCACGCGCCCCTTGCCACTACCATCGCCGGCGGTGGCCAGGCGTTTGCCGTCCTGGCTCACGGCAAAGGCGCCGTGAATGGAGCTCCCGTGGTTAAAGGATCGAAGAGGAGCTTTCGGATCGTCGAGGACCCAGAGATACGCCGTGTCATGGGCGGCCGTGACCAGCCGGTCACCGGCGGACAGAAAGGCGATATCGCGAACCTTGGCGTCGTGGGAAAAGGTAATGATTGGTGCTGTCGGCGGATGCCCGGTCGCGAGGTCCCAGATTTTGACCATCTGGTCATCGTCGGCGGTGGCCAGTTTGCGTCCATCCGGGCTGAAGGCGAGGTCATGCACCCACGAGTGAACCCGCAGGGTCCATTCGAGCCGTTGAGCGTGAATAGCCTGGCGTAAGGCATCCTCCGCCGCTGGCGTCGGCGCTAAACCGAGCTCGGCCACCAACAACGGTGGCAGACCGAAAGGAGTCGTTTCGACCGCTTCCAAGGCGAGATCGAGGCCGCGCTGGGGATCGAAAGGTGCGGTATACATCGACGCCGCTGCCTTCTGGTTCTCTTCGGAGCGCAATCCCTCCCACCATGCGCAGACCCAGCCAGCAACGGCGGTGATGACCGCGGTTGCCAGCACGACCACTCCCAGACGAAGGGCGCGCTTCTTCGCCTGCTCGCGCGCCTGCTCGACGGCAAGGGCTTGCTCCTGTTTCTCCACGTAGCGGCATCGCCAATCGAGAATAGCGGGAGCGAGCACGTCGTGATAGATCTCGTATCGGGTCGCTTCTGGATGATCGGGGGCCGTAGCCGTGCGCAGGATGCGGTCGCGCGACAGCAACTCCAGGACCTCGGGTACCCGTGGAGCGAGGTCGCCCGCCCAACGGGCGAGATCTTCCCGTCCGCACGCCACCTTGCTGCCGGTCGGGGTGACCAGGCGATCGAAAAAGCGGGAACAGACGGCCTGACGGGTCGCGTCCAGCCGGGACATGACGTCGTCCAAATGGGTGCGGACAATTTCCCTGGCACCCCCGAGACGATCCAGGGTGTCGCGACGCAGGGCGTTCGAACCAGCGCGCGTCTCTTCGCCCCACAAGCGGACCATGACCAACTGGAGAAACGGCGCTTCGATGTAATGCTCCTCCGCGCGCGCGGCGCCGCTGCCGCCACGGCGTCCCGCCGACACCTGACCGATCCGCACCTGCTGGACCAAATCCTGGATGAGATCCTCCTCAATACGAATGGGCGTCCGGTCGGCGGCGTACCGGTCGTTCCAGACCTCCAATGGCCCGCGGATCGCGACCGTGGCTCCGGCCGCGTCGAGATGCTTCAGCGCGAGACGATTGCTCAGCAGGTTGGGGATGCGTTCCTGAAAGCGGTCGAGCTTGGACAAACTGTCGTCGCGCAACGCGATCAGGAAACCGACATCGACATCGTCGCGGTTGACGGCGCGCGCGAACTGCGCCTCGAACGATTGCGGGTCCGCCGATTTCGGATGATAAAGAAAGTACTCTTCGAACTGGTCCAGCAGGATCAGAACCGTTTCGTGGGCGGCCTCGGCGCAAGCCCGCAAGATCTCATCGAAAGGCAAGGACTCGGCCGGTTTTGGCTGGTCGACATCGTGCTCCCACACCGCCACGATACAAGCCCGACGGAGCGCCACCTGGAATTCCCGGTCGACCCAGTCGCGGAAAACAACGACCGGAGTTCCCGGCCGCTCGCGGCGCAACTGCGGCACGACCCCCGCCCGCAGCACCGAACTCTTGCCGACGCCGCTCGCTCCGTAAAGAAGCGTGAGAGGCGAAGCCAGCAGATTGGCGATGATGATGCGCTGGTCGCGCTCGCGACCGAAAAAGAACTCGCGATCCGCCTCCTCGAACGGCTGTAAGCCGACGTAGGGGCAACGCTTGCGGTCGTTTTCGTCGGTGGTCATGTCGGCATCCTCGCCCGTAGCCTCTCGACGAATTCGTCGATGTCGACTTCATAGGGGTACACGCCCCGCTTCTGCCAAAATTTGATTTCCAATTCGGAGAACCGCGCGTCGATCGCCCACGACAGAATCTCTTCCTCGCCGCCATAGCTGACGGCGCGCCTGGCGAAAAACCGGTTCAGGCTTTGCAGAATGGCGCGGCAGCTCCAGTCCCGCAGGCTGTAGCCGAGGAACAACAGGCTTCGGTCATGGCAATAGGAAGCGAACAAGGCCGGAATGGCCGACCGACTCGCGATGCGGGAGAGGAACTCCACATAGTCGGTCTCGGTGATGACGAAGCTGTCCCATTCATCCGTCTCGGGTTGCATCGAACCGTGCATCTTGAAGATGACGGTGGTGGTCTCCAGATCGATGTCAAGCTCATTGGGTGTCGGCGTTTCCGGTTCCGCGGCGCCCGCCGACCACCAAAGGACGGTATTGGCGAGATCCTTGCGATCAGCCGCATAGACCACCAGGTCGTAAGGCTTCTGGACGGCGTGAAAAGCCCGCTCAAGTTGAGTGTCGTAATTGGCGGTGATGATCAGTAGCGGCCTTGGAACCTCCGCCAGAAACCGATACAGAGACGGAATGGCCACGCCGGCGAGCGCATCTGGACCCAGAATCTGCCGCAGTCGCGTGCGCAGCGAGGCGCGAGTCTGGAAAGCTTCGTAGTAGGAGGCTACCTCCGCGAGCTGGTCCCGCTCTTCCTTGGAGGGAAATTCTGTATCTTCAGCAAGGAAATGCGAGAGTTCCACCCCGCTGGGCAGGAACTCGGGCGCATGGGGATTCCAGCGGATATCGGCCGACCGCCCGGAATAACTGGCATCGGCGCCGATGATCGGCACGACCTGCCCAGAACTCAGGGCCTTGGCGATGATGCCATAAGGGGGTGGCGCCTTGATCCGGGGCGAGGACTCCGGCGATGGCTTTTCTTTGAGTTTGCTTTCGATGAAGGCTCGCAGATCGTGCCGCAAGCGGTCACGAAATTCCTGCGGGGTGTCATATTCGGCGAAGCCGCCTTGCAACGATCCATCGACGTTCCGGAATCCGTCGAAAAACTGTTGTACCCTGCGGTATTGCTGGACCTTATCGTCGAAGGTGAAGTCGAGAGGATCGCCAAAATCGGGTTTGGTCGCTCTGTGATAGACGAGCGTATGCGGCGGCGGTTTCGCGGCCATTGCATCTTCGTACTCCCACTCGGTCCCCGAGCGGTACGGGCCGCCATCCGGCTTCTTGTAGGTGTCCGGCAACGGCGTTCCGAGCCGCGACCACAGGATGACAATGACGGCATCGCACTCGGACGGCTTAGCCAGGCCGCGATTGACCGCCTCCTGCGGCGTCAGGGTTGCCGGCATCGCCACCGGGGCGTTTGGGTCGTCCCAGCGTATCGCTTCGCAGGTAATCCGACCGCGCAGCAGCGGATCTTTCGGTAGCTCCTGCTCGATCACCTGCTGGGCGAAGGTGCGCTCGTCGCCGACATCTCCCGGTGACGACAGGAAGAAACGGAGATGCATGTTAGCGTCCCCCGCTCGTTGGTTGTGACCAGTGTTCCCCTGCCGTTTGGTCCAGGGTGGCGCGGACGATGGCGGCGGAACCTGGAGCCGGCCGGAGTGACAACCCCGGCCGTCTCGTGGCGGGCCTACGCGGCTTTGCGGATCGCCGGCAAGATGTCTTCGATCGGCATGTGGCCTTCGCGCTTCCGGATGAGGTTGTGACGGCATCCGTGGAACAACCGTTCGTCCGGGTCTTCCTTCGGATCGAACGGCCTGACGGAGTCGACCTTACCGGCGAGCAAGATCCGGCTCAGCAACGTTTTCGACGAGTTGGCCCACATCAGCAAATCACTGGTGCCGGCAAACTGGTGATAGTGAAACAACGTCTTCATCATTTCGTGCTGATCCGGCAGATCAACGGGGTTGCCGAAGGTGACGACGTCGATGCGCTTCTCGACCTTCACTTCCCTGGGATTGTTCTCGGCGATGGTGTCGGCCAACTCCAATTCGAAATTGAGCAAGGCCACCAGCACGTTCCAGTTGCCCTTGCTGTGGCTGACGATCATGTCGAGCTTTCGGGCCGGGGAGTCGCGCAACACGAATTGCTCGTCGACTAGTCGGGTTTTCAGCAAGGCATACAGCGTCGCCGCTTCGTGCATCGATTCGGCAAGATCGCTCATGTACATCCGAGCCCACGCTTTGGCGATTGGGTTGGTCTTCACGCTCAGCTCGAGCACTCCATCGAAAGCGTTCAGCGCGTTCGCCATCGGCGCCATCAGCGTGCCGCCCGAGCCGGCCTCCATCCACAGGTCGAACGCGCCCTCGCCGGCGATGATCGCGGCCACCGGTTTATGAATGATCTCGGCCACGGCCTTGCCGAGCGCGGCGGCTCCAAGCGGCGAACTGCCACAACCCGGAATCACCACCGTATCGACGGCGATTTTCGGGTTTTGCTTGAGGAAGTCTTCAAAAAGTCGGGCGACTGCTTCGCCTCGTTTCCGGCCGGTCAAGCCTTCGTCGGCATGGAACTCATCGAACCGGACTTGTGGCGCTTGTTTCGGTTCGTTGGGATGGAGCAGGAAGATTGAGCCTTCTGGAGCCTTTTGCTCGGCCAGCAGCGCCATGGCCTGTTGGCGTTCTCCGGCGCTCAGGGTAGCCGTGTCGTAGAAGTCCTCGTCGGCCTTGGCGGCGGACTTCCCGGGCAGCTCCATCATGTTGACGGCGTTTTCACACATTTTGATCAGACTAGGCATCATGAACATGGCTTTTCTCCCGGTTCGTCCGACCACCGTGCGCTTGGTCCGCCACGGGTCGCTCCTCGATCGGCGCCATGCTGTCTCGGTGGGAAGACGAATCTATACCATACTCTTACCATTTTTAACTATTTTGATTATATTAGCATAAATTATATTGCAATGCATCATTACTTCATTTTTTTACCCTCGATATGTTGGTTAGCGCAGGTGATGAAGTGGTCTTTTCGTAATTGTGAAGTTGTTGAAATAGCGCGAACGCGGTGGCCGAACTTTCAGCGCTGGTTTCGGGTTGGGTCGCCGCGAATGATTTGAGGGGTGGTGAAGGAATGATTTGAGGGGTGGTGAAGGAATAGTAGTCATTCACCCCCCCGCCGCTGACTTCTGTATGGACCGGGCACATAGGTAACGCTTGTTCGGAGACATGGGTAACACTTCCTAGAATGCGTGAACGTTGATTTTCAGAGGAGAACGTTCATGCCTTGGTCGGAGGTATCCCTCATGTCATCCCGCAAAGAGTTCGTATCGCTGGCTCGCCAAGAGGGGAGCCATTTCCGGGGCTTGTGCCGCCGGTTCGGTATCAGCCCGAAGACGGGCTACAAGTGGGCGAACCGCCATGCCGCTGAAGGCGAGGCGGGGCTTAAAGACCGTCCGCGCCAACCGAAGTCCTCGCCCCGGCGCACGCCGCCACCGGTGGAGAAGCGGCTGCTGTCGGCCCGCGACGCGCATCCCGCGTGGGGTGCGCGCAAGTTGTTGCGCTGGCTGTCCGATCAAGGTCAGACGGGGTTGCCCGGTCCCAGCACGGTCACGGCCATCCTGCGCCGCCATGGGCGGCTCGACCCCACCGAGAGCGCCAAGCACACCGCCTGGACTCGATTCGAGCATTCCGCCCCGAACGATCTGTGGCAGATGGACTTCAAGGGCCATGTGGCGATGCGTCTGGGGCGCTGCCATCCGTTGACGGTGCTGGACGACCACTCGCGCTATGCGGTGTGCCTGCGCGCCTGCCTGGACGAGCAAACCGCCACCGTGCAAGAGGCGCTGACCGAGACCTTCCGCCGCTATGGCCTGCCCTGGCGCATGACGATGGACAACGGCCCGCCGTGGGGCGGCGACGCCGATTCGCCCTACACGACGCTGACCGTTTGGCTGCTGCGGTTGGGCATCCGCGTGGGCCACAGCCGGCCCTACCATCCACAAACCCAAGGGAAGGACGAACGGTTCCATCGCACCCTCAAGGCTGAGTTGCTGGGCCGCACCACCTTCGCCGACCAGACCGAGGCGCAACGGCGGCTCGATGCTTGGCGCGACCTCCACAATCTGGAACGGCCCCACCAAGCGCTGGGCATGATGCCACCCGCCCGCCGTTACCAACCCAGCACACGCATGTTCCCGGAAGCGCTGCCGCCCATTGAATACGCGCCGGACGACCTCGTGCGCAAAGTCCAAGGCAAGGGCGAGTTGTCCTACCGGGGCCGCGAATGGAAAGTCGGCAAAGCGTTCCAAGGCTTGCCCGTCGCCCTGCGCCGCACCGCGGTGGATGGCGTGATCAAGGTGTTTTTCTGTCACCAGCCCATTGCCTCCATCAATCTCCTCGCGCCACCATACACAATCTGAAACCGTTACCCATGTCTCCGAACATCTGTTACCTATCTCTCCGATCCATACAACCCAGAAGCGACCGTCACCGGCCACATGAAAGTCCGTGTGGAACCGGTGTCCCATTCCCCAGCGCTGGATGGATGCCAGGGCGGTGAGAATCTTCATCGTCGAGGCGGGCACCATCGGCTTGTCCGCATACCGGGAGATGCGCACATGCCCGCCCTCCTCCATGAGCAGGCTCGCATTGGGTAGCGCGAGCACCTTGGAGATCGGGGCGTCGGACGCACAGAAGACATGCCGCTGAGGCCAGCCCAGGCCCGCGAAGAGCAGGGCCGCCATGAATACTACAAAAGGAAAATTCTTCATCGGAACACGAACAATCGAGATTGAGAGCGTCATAGCATAGAGACAAGATGGAGAGAATATATCCAGAGCGAGCGATATCCCTCTCACATCGCCCTGATCGGCAAGCGCCAGGAAAGCATCCCAATGAACGCCGTCATTCCATGTGGATAATCCCGATCCAGGCTGGTTAGGGACAACGCTCCCCTTTTCATCGTTTCCTCAAAGGTCCATCATCCACCCATCATCACGACATCCATCTACTGCAATGGAAAAAAACAACCCTATTCGCTTCGCGGCGCCCGCACCTTGGCTCATCAAAGCCGCCGTGGTCCCGGTGAGCTTCCTCATGCTGCTCATGCTCGCTTCCTGTGCACAGCAGCCCTGGCTTCACAAGCAGGCGGCGGAACCCGAGCCGGCTCCTGCCCCAGAACCCGTGGTGGCTGAAGAGAGGAATCCAACACCCGAGAAGGAGAAGCCAACACCCAAGAAGGAGAAGACCTCGCTCTGGGAGTGGAACGGGAACGACCGTCAGATCTCCCATATCAAGGTGGATCTCAAAAGCCAGAAGGCCCACTTCTACGATGGCGATAAGCCCATCGGCTGGACCTACGTCGCCTCCGGCCTGAAGAAATACCCGACACCCATCGGGCAATTCGCCGTGATGGAGAAAGTGTCCGAGAAACGATCCAATCTATACGGCAAGATTTACAATGCCAAGGGTCGCCTAGTGAGATCGAACGCCACCCCGGGCAAGGACAGGATTCCCGCGGGAGGACGCTTCGAGGGCGCCCGCATGCCCTATTTCATGCGACTCACCTATGACGGAATCGGTTTACACGCGGGCCGCATTCCAAGGCCTGGCTCCCCGGCCTCTCACGGCTGCATTCGTATGCCAAAGAAAGTCGCGACGCTTCTCTTCGAGCGTGTCAACCTTGGCACCAAGGTGACCATCACAGGAAATGGCCCGAACTACGGCGATTATGTCGAGCGGCAGCGCCGGGCACGAGCGGCGGAGAAAGCCCTTGCCGCAAAAAAGGCAGCCCAAAAAAAGGCAGCCCAGGCAGCCAAGACGGTCGCCAAGGCGGAGCCGGCCTCCCAAGCTGCATCGACTCCCCAGACCGCGCCAGCGACCCAGGCCGCGCCAGCGATCCAGGCC
>JAGRHI010000186.1:8385-13036 GCA_020445045.1 Candidatus Competibacteraceae bacterium | reverse complement strand
CTGGTGGCGGTGGCGGGCGTGCATGGCCAACCGGCGCTACTGATGCGCCGCGCCGGGCTGCACAACATTCCCGGTAAATTGCTACTGTCGGCCAGTTTGCCGCAGGCATTGGCGCGAGTGCGGCATTATTTGGGTGAAACCGCGACCGGTCGGCCCTTGTTGACCGAGAAGATTTCCTGAACGGTTGAGGGATGCCCTGTTCTGGGGCGGATGCATTCAAGGCGATGCCGGCGATTTCCTCGGCCGTTGTGGTGTTGATATCGGTATCGCGGAAGAACAACGGTCCTCGCGAAGTCATCAACGCAACATGTTCATGGCCGCCGGGTCTTGATGCCTTTGCGCAGACCAACGATGTCCAGCACTTATTCCACATGATCGGGATAAGCCCGCCGATCAATCCGCACAGCAAAACGTCGCCGTAGCCGAGGCGCGGCATGAGTGACCCGATTACCGTGGCGCGGGTGTTGACCCGAACCCTGGCTTTGTTGGGATCGACCCCGTGATGTCTGCGTAACTTGTGGTATTCCCGCCAGCATTTCTCGTGGTAAAGGTTTTTCTGGGGGTCGATGATCTCAAAATCCTGATCGGGGTGGATGCATAGGCCCACTTCGGCGATACGTTGTCAATGCGCCCGCGCCGCCCGATCAGGATGGGTTTGGCGAGACCGTCATCGATGACGCCTTGCACTGTCCACAGCATCCGTTCTTCCTCGGCTTGGGCATAAATCACCTGCGTTCTTCCTCGGCTTGGGCATAAATCACCTGCTTGAGATCGGTCTTGGCGCGGTCGAATATTGGACTTAGGCAATTTGGGTGCCGCGGCAGGCGCCTGAACCGATCGGCCAAAATTTCTGGCCGGCGGCTTGGCGGCTGTTGATCCACTGTCGGCCAATCCGCCGCAAGCACTGGCGCGGTGCGGTATGATTTGAGTAAAGCCTGATCGACTGGTTCTTATTGGCCGAGCAGATCGTCTGAAAATCGCTTGAAGAGGAGATCCGTCGATGCTGGTGTTGCCCGACGATTTCGAACCCGGTCTGGTTCGCTCGCCGGTTGCCAGGGAAGCCGGCTGGTGGTTCGTGTTCGGAGGCAGCGAGCTGCTGGTGCGATCCGGCGGAGCCGAAGCCGAGTTGCCGGTGGCGGTGGACTGGCCGTTTGCCGGTTGGCTGGTGGCGCGCCGTTTGTATCTGGGAACGCTGCGCGGCCGGCCCTGCCATGCCGTCGAGGTGGCGGAAGTACCGCCGCCGCCGGGGATGGCGTTCGAAGGCTTGCGCGGTTTATGGTCGCGGCTGGACGAGACCCTGTTGGGGGTGGCCGGTCACGCCCTGCAATTGATCGAATGGGACCGCACGCACCAATATTGCGGTCGTTGTGGCACGGCCACCCAGCGGCGTGACGATGAACGCGCCCGATGCTGCGCGGCTTGTGGGTTGGCCGCCTATCCGCGGTTGTCGCCAGTGGTGATGGTGCGTATCAGTCGGGGACGCGAGATCTTGCTGGCCCGCGCGCCGCGTTTCCTGCCGGGGGTCTATAGTGTGCTGGCGGGCTTTGTCGAAGCCGGCGAAACGCTGGAACAGGCCATCCACCGGGAGGTGGCGGAGGAGGTGGGCATTCGGGTCAAGAACCTGCGCTATTTCGCCAGCCAATCATGGCCGTTCCCGCATTCCCTGATGATGGCCTTCACCGCCGACCATGCCGAAGGCGAGCCGCGGGCCGATGGGCGGGAAATCCTGGAGGCCCGCTGGTTTGGGCCGGAGAATCTGCCGGGGCTGCCCAGCCCGATGAGCATGGCGTGGCGCCTGGTCGAGGACTTTGCGACACGCGCCGGGTAGGTGCAAGCAAAACTTTTGGAGGCCCGCGATGTTCGAGCGATCCAGCAAAACCGCCGCCGCGCCGGTGGACAACGATCTGTTTCGGGAGCGGGCGCGTTTCGCGGCTTTGTGGGAGCGGCGGCTGAGCGGCGGCCGCGCGTTGGCGGAAACGGTGCATGCCCGGCTGGTCGAACGCTACGGGGAACCGCATCGCCGTTATCATACCCTGGATCATATCCGGCATTGCCTGGGTGAATTCGATCGGGCGGCGGCATTGATGGACGATCCCGACGCCGTCGAGATGGCGCTGTGGTTCCACGACGCGGTTTACCAGTCGGGTGCGACGGATAACGAACGGCGCAGCGCCGATCTGTTCCGGCAGTGGTCGGAGGGACGCGCGGACGCCGTTTTCCCGCAACGGGTGGACGATCTGATCATGGTCACCACCCACCGCGACCCGCCCACCCAGCGAGACGAACGCTTTATCGTCGATATCGACCTCTCCAGTTTTGGGCTGCCGTGGGAGGCCTTCGAACGGGATGGCCGCCGGATTCGCGCCGAATGCGCGGATATCGATGACGAAATCTATTGTCCAGGCCAGTTGCGCTTTCTGCTATCCCTGCAAAATCGGCCGACTTTCTTTTTTACCGAATTTTTCCAGCGGCGTTACGAGCGGATCGCGCGTGACAATGTCCGCCGGGTCATCAAAAACTTACATGCGCGCGGTTATGGTTGAAAACAGCGTCGGCATTTTCCGGGGGTGCGGGGCATGAAACTGAAATTCGGCAACCTGAGAACGACACTGGAGGATCGGGCGGTATCTCAGCGGCAAGTGATGACCGCCGTTCTGTTCGCCGATATCTGCGGCAGCACCCGATTGTTCGAAAAGTATGGCGACAGACGGGCACGGCAGATCGAAACGCGGGTGCTGGACGTACTGATCTCGGGCACCGTCGCGCATGACGGCGTGGTGATCAAAACCATCGGCGATGAAATCATGAGCCGGTTTGCGAGCGCGGAACAGGCGGTGAGGGCCGCCTGCGAGATGCACCGCGCGCTCAAGGAGGATCAGGAACTGGCCGCATTGAACATCGCCGTCAAGATCGGTCTGCATTACGGGCCGGTCCTGGTCGAAAAGGGCGACTTGTTCGGCGACGCGGTGAATGTCGCCGCCCGGATGGTGGCCCTGGCCAAGGCCGATCAGATCATCACCACGCGGGAAACCGTGGCGTGCCTGCCGGCCGATTTGGCCCAGATGACGCGCGATCTCGGACGGTCGTGGGTGCGGGGCAAGCAAGATGAGATGGATATTGTCGAAATCATCTGGCTCGAATCCACCAGCCTGACCCAATTGGCCAGCGGCGGCCAGGAGGCGCTTCGCGACCTGCTATTCGCCCGACTGATATTGGACTATCACGAACGGACCATTGAAATGGTGCCCGGCTCGCAAATCTTCACCATGGGTCGTGGCGAACGAAACAATCTGGTGGTGGACCGGGAACTGGTGTCCCGCAGCCACGCCGACATCGAGTTCCGGCAGGGCAAGTTCATTCTGGTGGAGCACAGCACCAACGGCACCTATCTACTGCTGGAAAACGGCGCGCGCTTTTTCGTGCGGCGCGAGGAGTTCGCCTTGCACGACTGTGGAGTGATTTGTCTGGGGCAGGCGATCGCCGACGGCGATCCCGATTTGATCCGTTATCGGTGCGTGCATGGGTGACGCGAGCCGTTCGTCCATGTCGATGGGGTTGGCGTGACTAAATGTGGCGTGTCCAGACCAGTGTGCGGTTGTTCACCGGCATCGGATAATCCCGCCGAAATCGTAGGCCGTTATCCCGCGCGAGCCGGTCGAGATCGCTGAAGTCGCGAATCCCGCTGGCCGGGTCGCGCTGTTTCAGCATCTGGTCGAACGCGGCGTTGCTGGCGCTGGTATGGCGACCGTCATCATTGAACGGTCCGTACAGGCAGAACGCGCCGCCGGGTTGCAGCACTTGGCCGATCCCCCGGAACAAACCCTCCACCGCGGGCCAATGCATGATATGGGTGGTGTTGGCGGAAAATGCGCCCGCCGCTTGCGTGACCGGCCACGGTGTGCGGCGGGTGTCCAATGCCAACGGTTGGCGCAGGTTCGGCAGACCCGCTTCGTCGATCCATAGCCGAATGCCGGGCAGGTAGTCGGCCTGATCGGTCGGTTGCCAGTCCAGATGCGGCAATTCCCGCGCAAAGTGAACGGCGTGTTGCCCGGTGCCGGCGCCAATTTCCAGAATCAGGCCCGGCTCGGTAAAGACCTCCCGCAATACCGCCAGAATGGGCGCTTTATTCTGTTCGCAGGCTTCGGAATAAGGTTTGGCGTAAAGGCTCATGGCACTTTATCGGTATTAGAGCACCTGCTTCAGGAAGACCTGTGCCCGGGGTTCGCGTGGCGCGGTGAAAAATTGCGCCGGCGGCGCGTCTTCCAGAATGCGGCCGGCGTCCATGAACAGCACTCGCTGGGCGACCTCGCGGGCGAAACCCATTTCATGGGTCACCACCGCCATGGTCATCCCTTCGCGAGCCAACTGTTTCATCACATCCAGCACCTCGCCGACCATTTCCGGGTCCAGCGCGCTGGTCGGTTCGTCGAACAGCATCACCTTGGGGTCCATGGCCAGGGCGCGGGCGATGGCGACTCGCTGCTGCTGGCCACCGGACAGTCGCGAAGGATACTCGTTCGCTTTCTCGGCGATACCGACCTTGGTCAGCAGCGCCATGGCTTTCTGGTTGGCTTCGCCGGCCTTGCGTTTGCGAACCACTCGTTGCGCCAGGGTGACGTTCTCCAACACGGTCTTGTGCGGGAACAGGTTG
>JAGRHI010000186.1:324-8350 GCA_020445045.1 Candidatus Competibacteraceae bacterium | reverse complement strand
CGCGGCGCACGGCGTTGAGGTTGGTTTTGCTGCCAGCGAGGTCGATGCCGTCGATGACGACCCGTCCATCGTCGAATTCCTCCAGGCCGTTCAGACAGCGGAGAAACGTGGATTTTCCCGACCCGGACGGACCGATGATCACCACCACCTCGCCCTTGGCGATCGCGGTGCTGACATCGTCCACCGCACGCACCGTTTGGCCGCGCCCCTCGAACACCTTGAGCAGATTGCTGACTTCAATCACTGCGGGCGAACCTCCGTTCCAGCCAGAACAACAGTTGGGACAACAGCGAGGTGACCACCAGGTAGAGCAGGGCGACCGTGAACCAGATCTCGAAGGTGGCGAAGCTGGCGGTGATGATCTCCCGCCCGCTCTTGGTCAGGTCGGTGATGGCGATGACCGATACCAGCGAAGAATCCTTGATCAGACTGATGAACTGTCCGGCCAACGGCGGCAGCACGCGTTTGAAAGCTTGTGGCAACACGATGTAGGCCATGTTCTGAAAAGCGCTCATCCCCAGCGAGCGTGCCGCTTCGGTCTGGCCCTTGGCAATGGACTGGATGCCGGCGCGGATGATCTCGGCGATGTAGGCGCCGACGAACAGCGCCAGCGCCCCGATGCCGGCGACGATCCGGTCCAGGTTCAGCACCGTGCCGATGAAGAAATAGAAGATGAAGATCTGCACCAGCAACGGCGTGCCGCGGATCAGCTCGATATAGATCACCGCCAGCCCGCGCAGGACAGGGTTGTCGGAAATACGGCACAGGCCGGTGATCAGGCCGATCAGCAGGCCAACCAGCCCGGAAACGAAGGAAATCCAGATGGTGACCCACAAACCTTGGGTCAGCGGTCCGATTCGCCATTCACGGTTATCGCCGACGCTGTCTTCCCGGTCGAGGGTATCGCCGACCGCCACCTGCACGGTTTCCACCGGCAGCACGACTGGAGCGCCGCCGTCGGCGGGCGTGACGACGACCCGGCTCAGCGCGCCGTCGGCCTGGATGGCGCTGACCCGGCCGGCGACCGGCGATTCCTGGGGAACCTCGGCCCGGTAGGCGAAATACTGCGGTACCCGTTCCCAGCGCCACTCATAGTGAACGCGCTTGGTGGCGATCCACAGGCCAGCCACCAAGCTGATCAGGATGGCGGCGAGCAGCAGATACCAGGGCCAGGTGGCGGGGCGGTGCTTGAGCGACACGACTTACTGTACGTCTTTCAGCCAGTCGGTGTTCTTGAACCACTTTTGGTACAGCTTATCGTAGGTGCCGTCCTGCTTGACCTTGGCGAGAAAGCCATTGAGCCACTTGACGAATTCGGGGTTGCCCTTGCGCACGCCCCAGCCGAGCGGCTCGTTGGTGAAGGGTTGGTCCAGGAAGACCAGCTTGCCCTCGCCGCGTTGGCCGATGGCGACCGCGTTGTAGGGCGAGTCGTAGACGAAGGCGTCGGCCTTGCCGTTGACCACTTCCATGACCCCTTCCGCCTCGGTCTCGAAGGAGAGATAGGTGGCTTTGGGTAGGTATTTCTTGGCGGCGATTTCGCCAGTGGTGCCGAGCTTGGAGGCGATTTTGTACTTGGGTTTGTTCAGATCCTTATAGGACTTGATCTTGTTTTCCAGTTCCTTGCGCAGCAGCACGGTCTGGCCGATCACCATGTAGGGTTCCGAGAAGTCGATGGTTTCGGCGCGCTCCTTGGTGATGGTCATGCCGCTCATGATGATGTCGCATTTGCTGGTGATCAGCGCGGGGATGATGCCGTCCCAGGCGGTACTGCTCAGTGCCAGCTTGACGCCCAGCGCCTCGGCCATCAGCGCGGCCAGATCGGGATCGAAGCCGATGATCTGGCCGCGCTTGTCGGTGATTTCGAACGGCATGTAAGCCGGTTCCAGACAGACCTTCAACTCGCCACGTTCCTTGATTTCGTTGAGCACGTCGGCTCGGGCGGGAGTGCTGGACAGAGTGAACAGCAGGCTGAGGCCGACACCAAGCGCAACCAGGAATTTTTTCATGGGATCGTGACTCCTTTGGTTATTGTTAGGCGTGGCCGGCAAGACCCGCGATTGGGTGCCGGTCATGATATACAAAATTCATCCCACTGTAATAGGACGGTCGGCCATCGTTCAGGTGGATTTGCCCTCGTCGAGCAATTCCATGATCACCATGCGGATGCCGCATTTAGGGCAACGCGGCATCTCTTCGATTGGTATGTAGATGATTTCGGTGTAACGGCACTTCGGGCACGCGACCTGCATGGGTTCCGTCTTATCGCGTTGCATGGGCCAACTCCTCGCCGGCAAGGGCGGTTTGATGGAGCAATTGAGCGATGGCCCGTTCGAAACGACGCAGCCCTTCCTCGATCAGTTCGTCGGGGATGATCAGCGAGGGCGCCAGCCGGATCACGTCCGGTCCGGCCACCAGCACCAGCAGGCCCTGATCCAGCGCGGCCTTGATGAAGTCGCGGCTGTGTCCCTGCCAGGCATCGGTCAGCTCGCAACCGAGTAGCAGGCCCTTACCGCGCAGTTCGCGAAAGACGCCGAACCGGTCGTTGATGCGACGCAGTCCGGCCATGAACGCGGCGTGCTTGCGACGCACGCCGGCCAGCAGTTCGGGGTCGCTGATCAGATCCAGCACGGCACCGGCCACCGCGCAGCCCAACGGATTGCCGCCGTAAGTCGTGCCGTGACTGCCGACGTTGAGGCTGGCGGCGATGGGCGCGGTGGTCAGCATGGCGCTGATCGGAAAGCCGCCGCCCAGGCCCTTGGCGGTAGTCAGAATATCGGGTGTCACGCCATAGCCCATGTAGGCATAGAGATGGCCGCAACGGCCGTTGCCGCATTGCACTTCGTCGAAGATCAGCAGTGCCTGGTGGCGGTCGCACAATTCGCGTACTCCGCGCAGGAATTCCGGTGTGGCGCTGATCACGCCGCTTTCGCCTAGCACCGGTTCCAGGATCACCGCGCAGGTCCGCTCGGAAATCGCCTCGGCGAGAGCAGCCAGATCGTTGAACGGGACATGCGTGATGCCCGGCGGCAACGGTTCGAAGCCCTCGGTGTATTTGGGTTGACCGCCGACGGAGACGGTGAACAGGGTACGGCCGTGGAACGAGGGGGTGAAGGCGATGATCTCGCGCTTGTCCGGCCCAGCATGGTCGGCGGCATATTTGCGGGCCAGCTTGAGCGCCGCTTCGTTGGCCTCGGCGCCGGAGTTGGCGAAGAACACCCGTTGGGCGAAGGTCAACTCGCACAGCCGGCGAGCCAGTTTGAGCGCCGGTTCGTTGGTCAGCAGATTGCTAACGTGCCAGAGCTTGCCGGCCTGTTCGGTCAACGCCGCGACCAGCTTCGGGTGGACGTGGCCCAGCACGTTGACGGCGATGCCGCCGGCGAAGTCGATGTATTCCCGCCCGTCCCGATCCCACAGACGGGAGCCCTCGCCGCGCACCGGAATGATCGCCGCCGGGGCGTAGTTGGGGACCATGACGTCGTCGAATACATCGCGGGTGATGGGGAGGTCACTCATGGGGAACGATCCTGAATCGAGGTTGGGCAGGGATATGGAACGACACATAGCATACCTTGAATCCGGTGACGCAAACCCCGAATGTGGGATGGTATCCGTTCCTTTGTGCCTCACAGCGCGTTCAGCAGCGGCATTAACCGATATTTGCGCTGGTGCTTCTCGCGCAGGGCGCCGAGATAAGCGCGCCATTCGGCTTTCTGGCCAAGCGCGTCATGGGCCTGCTTGGCTTTACGCAGCCACTGAGCCGCGTCTTCGTAGTGGGCCGACTTGGCGCCGTCCATGATCGGTTCGGCCTGCTGGCGGGCCTGAGCGATCACCCATTGCGGCCGCGACCGGATGGCGGCATCCATGACTCGCGCCAAGGTTCGGGATGAGACGTAGTGCTCCTTGACCGCTGCGATGGCGTCATCGATCAGGCTCTCGCGCAGAAAAACGTCAACCTTGGTTTCGGTGGCGATATGGACCTTGTCGCGCAGAAAATCCAGCAGCTTCAGTCGTTGCTCCGGCCAGCCCGCGCCGGCCAGCGTCTCCACCCGTTGGTAAGCGTCCAGGCTGGGCGCGATCCGAAACGCGATCAGACTCGCCGCCAACGCCCGTTCGTTCTGTCCGTGCGCGGCGGCCCGGTCGCGCAGCCAGATCGCCAGTTCGGCTTGAGGGTGCGAGTCGTACAGACCGAATTCCCGCATTTGCTCCGCGATTTTCGCAAACTCCGCGTCATGATGTGGCGCCGTCACATCCGGCCGGCGCAGACCATGTTCGGCAACCTGAAAGGCCGCTTCGATCTCGCCGCGTTCGTACAGTGCCTTGACGAATTTCAGTAGCCCCTCGTCGGAAAGCGGCTGTTCCAGTCCGGCGCGCACGGCGTCTTCAATCCGGTCCAGTCGCAGCAACTTGAGGGCGTATTCATCATACTGATGCTCGGCCTGGGCTAGATGCAGATAAGCCTCGTGCTGGCCGGTTCGCTCCAGAATCCGCAGCCGCGCTTGGCCGATGCGCGCCCGTTGGTTTTGGGGCGGCGGATCGTCGCCCCACAGGCCGCCCGGCACCGTTTCGCCGCGCAGGATGCGGGTTAGCGTGGGGTCGTTCCAGCCTTGCCGGACAACGATTTGCAGGAGTTCCAGACTGTCGGCGGTGGTTTTGTCGAAATCCTCCATCCAGTCTCCCAGCCGGTCGGCCCAGTGTTGGCGTTCCTCGGCGCTCAGATCGGGATCGAGCAACGCCTCGCTCCACAGTGTTTGAGTGCCATTGAAGAAGAGGCTGGTGTCCTCGCCGATTTCGTCCAGCATTTCCCGGTGCTTGCTGAATTCATCGGTGACAGCTTCCAGAATCGCCAGCGCGGCGCGACCGTCGCCGGCCTCCAGCGCGGTTTGGGCCTGTTCCGCCAGTTCGACGATATCATCGACCGCGCCGTAGCCGTCCTCGTCGTAGCCCTCGTCCCAGTCGTTGCGAGTGCGTATGGCATTGCGGACGCTTTGCCGCAGCGCGCGGGCATTGACCAGGACCGGCGCGGCGCGCTGGGCCGCGGTCGCGGTGGAACCGTCCGGCGCCGTCGGGGCGATATAGGGCAGGGCGGTTTCGATCATGTCGTTCAGGCGCGGGATGCGATCCGCCAGTTTCAGCAACAGCGCTTGCAATTGTTCCCGGTCCAGTGTCGCCAGCGTTTCGGCCAGCGGCGGGCGAATTTCCACCGCGTCCGGCTGTTCGGCGTAAATCAGCAGCACGGCGACGATGTGCTTGCACCAGCCTTCGTAGTCGTAAGGACAGGTGCAACCAACGTCGGCGATCTGTTCGCCCTCGAACTGAATCCACACCCGATAGGGACGGGGCGCGCTGCCCTGGACATCGGCTTCCAGTTCGTCGCCGCGCCGCGTCAGCGGCCCGACCACGCCTTCCTGGACATATTCTCGGCCGCGCTCGATGGAACGGTCGGTGGCGTGGTTGCGTAGCTGGGCGGTGTCGAAAGTGGGAGCGGGCATCGGGGGTGATCTCAATTGCTGAACATACGGGAAAGCGGTTTGATGAAGTGGAGGCAACCGCGTGGGCGATGGTCATCCACCTTCCATAATAGTTTAGCGTCGTGGGTTGAGGGGATCATCGGGAATGGGGACGATCTGGGCCGCTGGCGTGATCATGATCGTTGGCATGGCGAGGTTAACAGGACGAGGGGATTTGCCCGCCGTGGCAAACGAGGTTAGATTGCCTGCATTCCCGCTCCGCCGGACCCTATTCCCATGTCCAAAATCGCCAAAAGCATTTACCGCATCCTGTTCGTGAGCCAGGGTAAGTTGTATGAGCTGTACGCTCGTGACATCCACCAGGACGAACTGTATGGCTTTATCGAAGTCGAGGAATTGCTCTTCGGCGAGCGCTCCAGCGTGCTGGTCAACCCGGCCGAGGAAAAGCTGCGCAACGAATTCGCCGACGTGAAACGTACCTTTATCCCGATTAACTCGGTGATGCGGATCGATGAAGTGGAGCGGGAGGGGATCAGCAAGATTCGTCCGACGGAGGGCGGCGACAACGTGATGCCGTTCCCGCAACCGTTGATGCCGCCCAACGGCGGGCGCGGCAAGGACTGAGAAGCTGGATTCGAGACGATTTGGCGATGGGAGGTGACGATGGAACCGGCATGGTGGGAGATTCTACTGGGTGGCGGCATGGCGCTGCTGGTGATTCTGTGGTTCCGGCCGGGCATCAAGGTGGCCATCGAACGCAGCCGCACCGCCAAGAAGGACTGGCCAGCGGTGCTGATCCCGTTGGCGTTGGTGGTGCTGTTCGTGATCCTGCTGACTCAGTTGGCGCGGGGGTGAGCGATCGAATCGAGCCCGGCCCGGTGACGGGAATCGGGTGAAGGCGCTAGGAATTACCGGGTTAACGTGTGTTCCATCCAGACGTTGGGGGCCTGTAGCTTAAATTCGTTCCCTTGCACGACGGCGAGATGACTGCGCCCAGCGCGCAGAGAGCGGTGGGCGCGCGTCCTTTCTCTCGATCGTCGAAGGCTTGCTCGTAGGCCGCGTCCCAGCCCTCGGGTAGACCCTTCACCGAACCGTCCCATACCAGGGGAATCGTGGCGCCATAAGCCATCGCCCTTTCTTCCCGGTCGAGGAGAACGAAGAGAAAGTCGCCGAAGTACCGGATGTAGGCTTCGGCGTGTTTGATCGTCAGCGCGCCTTTCCTGATGTATTCCGGCCACCCAAGCTCTCGCAGGGCAATCACTTGTTCCAGGAGATCCGGCCTTTCCGAAATCGTTGGACATTTGAAGTCGAAGGCTTCCGCGCTTTTGTTCATGTGAATCGTATTCTCCATCCGAATTTTTCCTCGGATAATCTACACTCACCTCCCCAACCGGGGTAGTGGGGCGTGGTCAGCCCGCTGAACTCAATCCGAGCAGCCCCGCATCCGCCCGTTGGCACCTCCCTCGCGACTCGACCTTTCCCCACCGGCGATGGAACGACCCGGCGATGTGTGGTCTATGCTGGAAACCTCAACGAGAGAACCCATTGTGATACGCCAATTGTTATTGTTGACGCTGAGCATGCTGTTGCTGCCGCCGGTTTGGGCGACACCATCGCCAGTGCAGCGCTATTTCCAGGATCTGCGATCGCTGCGGGCCGATTTCATCCAGCGGGTGTTCGACGAGCGGTCGCGGGTCGTGCAAAGTTCCAGCGGTCAGATGCTGATGCAGAAGCCCGGCAAGTTCCGCTGGGATTATCGAACGCCCTCCGAACAAATCATCGTCGCCGACGGCAATCGGCTGTGGGCCTACGATGTCGATCTGGCGCAAGTGACGGTCCGCAAACTGGATAAGGCCCTGGGTTCAACCCCGCTGGCTCTGCTGAGTGGCGCGGCGCCGATTGAAGAGACTTTTACTGTCGGCAACGCGCTCGGCCGAGATGGCTTGACCTGGTACGAACTGGAACCCAAGCAACCGCAGCCAGAATTTCGCCTGCTGCGGGTCGCTTTCAAGGGCGACCTGCTGGTCAGTCTGGAACTGGAGGACAGTTTCGGTCAGCGTACCCGGCTGGATTTCCAGAAACTGGAACGCAACCCAACGATCGATCCCACGCTGTTGAAATTCACCCCGCCACCCGGCGTGGACGTGGTCGGCGATGCCGGCTGAGACGAGCGACGCCGATGCGCTCCGGCCGCTGGCCGACCGCTTGCGTCCACGCGGCTTGGATGAGTTTGTCGGTCAGCCGCACTTGTTGACTCCCGGCAAGCCGCTGCGGGCGGCCATCGAACGAGGTCAGCCGCACTCCATGGTGCTGTGGGGACCGCCCGGCACCGGCAAGACCACCCTGGCGGAACTGCTGGCCGGAGCCTGTCAGGCGGAATTCATCCGGCTGTCGGCGGTGATGGCCGGGGTGCGCGAGGTGCGGGCGGCGGTGGAACGGGCACAAGTACTGTGGCGCGAGCAGCGGCGTCGTACCGTGCTGTTCGTGGATGAGGTCCACCGTTTCAACAAGGCTCAGCAGGACGCTTTCCTGCCTTATGTCGAGGATGGCACCCTGAC
>JAGRHI010000186.1:0-296 GCA_020445045.1 Candidatus Competibacteraceae bacterium | reverse complement strand
CCCGGCTTCGCCCTCAACAACGCCCTGTTGTCGCGAGTGCGGGTCTACGTGCTGAACCGTCTTGATCCCGTCGCCATCCGCCAGGTGGTGGACCGCGCCCTGAGCGATGCCGGGCGCGGTCTGGCTGGTCGCTGGCCGCTGTCCGAGGCGGCGCGGGATCGCTTGGCCCAGGCCACCGACGGCGACGCGCGCCGCGCCCTGATCTGGTTGGAACTGGCGGCGGAACTGGCGGCGGCGCAAGGCACGACCTTGGAAGCCGCGTTGCCGGAGGTGATGAACGAGGGAGCGGGGCGGCG
>JAGRHI010000185.1:543-9084 GCA_020445045.1 Candidatus Competibacteraceae bacterium | reverse complement strand
GATGAGCAAGAGCTACGGCAACACCATCCCGCTGTTCGAGCCGGAAAAAGCCTTGCGCAAGCTGATCATGCGGATCAAGACCAACTCGCTGCCGCCGGAAGCGCCGAAAGACCCCGATACCTGCACCCTGTTCCAGATCTATCAGTCCTTTGCCACGGCGGAGGAAGCGGCGACGATCCGCGCCCGCTACGCGCAAGGGATCGGCTGGGGCGAAATGAAGCAGTTCCTGTTCGAATATCTGAACGCCCGGCTGAGCGAACCACGCCAACGCTACCAGGAGTTGTTGCAAGCCCCCGCTCACATCGAGCAGATCCTCAAGCGCGGCGCGGCGCGGGCGCGCGAACGCAGCGTGCCGTTCTTGCAAGAACTGCGGCGCGCGGTCGGCATCCNNCTGCCCTTGGATCAAAGGTAGGGGCGCGGTATGCCGCGCCCCGGCGGATCGTCGTCGATTCCCGGTTGAATGGACACCATCGCCCAACCGCCGCTCGCCCGAGTCGGCGGCGAACCCTATACGCAGTTGCCGCGGGATCTCTACATCCCGCCGGATGCCTTGGAAGTCTTTCTGGAAACCTTCGAGGGGCCGCTGGATTTGCTGCTGTATCTGATCCGACGGCAGAATCTCGACATCCTGGACATTCCCATCGCCGCCGTCACCCGGCAGTACATGGACTATCTGGCGCTGATGCGGGAACTGCGCCTGGAACTGGCGGCGGAGTATTTGCTGATGGCGGCTTGGCTGGCGGAAATCAAATCGCGCCTGCTGCTGCCGAAACCGACCTTGGCCGAGACGGAGGAAGACGATCCGCGCGCCGAGCTGGTGCGCCGGCTGCGGGAGTACGAGCGCTTTCAGCAGGCGGCCAAGGCACTGGATGCCTTGCCGCGATTGGAGCGCGAAACCTTCGTCGCCAGCGCCGAGCCGCCTTGCCGGGAAAGCGTTCGTCCGCCACCGCCGGTCGACCTGACCGACTTGCTGAACGCCCTGCGCGAGGTGCTGGCCCGCGCCGAACTGTTCGGCCACCATCCGATCCGGCGTGAAACCTGGTCGGTGCGCGAACGCATGAGCCAAGTGCTGGAGCGGCTGGATACGCTGCGGTTTACCGCCTTCACCGAACTGTTCCGGCTGGAAGAGGGCCGGATGGGTATCGTGGTGACGTTCCTGGCCGTGCTGGAGCTATTGCGCGAGGCGGTTTTGGAACTGGTGCAGTCCGAACCGTTCGCGCCGATCTATCTCCGTCGGCAGGGTTGAGTACAGGCGATGCCGGCGTTGAAAACCATTCTGGAAGCGGTGCTACTGGCCGCTGGCGAACCGTTGCCGCTGGAACGCTTGCGGAAGGTTTTCCCGGAAGCAGAACAGCCCGAGCGGGAGGCGTTGCGTGCCGCGCTGGCCGAACTGACGGCCGATTATGCCGGACGCGGGCTGGAACTGATCGAAGTCGCCAGCGGCTTCCGTGTGCAGGTACCCGGCACTTTCTCGCCCTGGGTGTCGCGGTTGTGGGAAGAACGGGCCGCCACCTACTCGCGCGCGCTGTTGGAAACCCTGGCGCTGGTCGCCTACCGCCAACCGGTTACCCGTGGTGAAATCGAGGAAGTGCGCGGCGTCAGCGTGAGCGGCAGCATCATGAAAACCCTGCAGGAACGCGACTGGATCAAGATAGTCGGTCATCGCGAGGTGCCCGGCCGTCCGGCCCTATACGCCACCACCCGCGCTTTTCTGGATTATTTCAACCTCAAGAGCCTGAGCGAGTTGCCGCCGTTGGCGGCCCCGCGCGATCTGGAGGTGATTGACGCCGAGTTGAATCGCCGCATCGCCGTCCCGTCCTCGGACTCCACCACCGCAACGGAACCACCCGATGGCTGAACGCCTGCAAAAATTTCTCGCCCGCATGGGACTGGGCTCCCGCCGCCAGATCGAGGATTGGATTCGCCAGGGCCGCATTACCGTGAACGGCGTCCCGGCGCAACTGGGCGCATCGGTCAACGGCGCGGAGAAAATCGGGATCGACGGCCAGTTGATCCAAGTGCGCGCCTTCGGGCAACAGCGGCGGGTATTGGCCTATTACAAACCGGTCGGCGAAATCGCCAGCCGTCACGATCCCGAAGGCCGGACCACGATCTTCGAGCATCTCCCGCCCTTGCGCGATGGGCGCTGGATCGTGGTGGGCCGGCTCGACCTGAATACCCAGGGATTGCTGCTGCTGACCAACGACGGCGAATTGGCCAACCGGCTGATGCATCCTTCGTCCCAGGTCGAGCGGGAATACGCGGTGCGGGTGTTGGGCGAGGTCACGCCGGACATGCTCAAGCGCTTGCGGGAAGGCGTGCCGCTGGAAGATGGGCTGGCGCGTTTCGACGAAATCCGCGAGGCGGGCGGCGAGGGCGCGAACCGCTGGTACCATGTGATTCTGCGGGAGGGGCGCAACCGCGAGGTGCGGCGCTTGTGGGAATCGCAGGGCGTGGCGGTCAGCCGCTTGACCCGGGTGCGTTTCGGACCGGTGACCTTGCGACGGGGCCTGCATCCGGGACACTGGGATGAGCTGGACGAGGCACGAATGGCGGAGTTGCTGCAAGCCGTGGGCTACGCGCCCCGGCCTGCTCCCAAACCGGAACCACGTCGGCCCTCGACCTCCGGCCGGATCTGGCCGGATCGGCCGCGCGGTGGGCGTGGCCCGGCCTCCGGTCCGCGTCGCCCGCCGAAGCCGGGACGATCCGACCGATGATGCGCCGGCGGTCCGAAGCGTACCGTCACGCCTGATCCTGGGCCTGGAAAGTCTGGCCGGTGACCCCCTTGCTGTCCGGACCCAACAGATAGAGATAAGCGTCCAGCACCGTTTCCGGGGTCGGCCATGCCTCCGGTTCGCGACCCGGATAGATCTTCAATGTCATCGCGGTACGGACCCGACCCGGATCGACGCTGTTGACCCGAATCGGGGTGTTGGTTTCCAGCTCGCTGGCCAGCAGTTTCATCAACGTCTGGGTGCCGCCCTTGGTCACCGCATAGGCGCCCCAATAGGCTTGGCCGTTCTCGCTGACCCGATCGGTGGTGAATACCACCGAAGCATCGACGGAACGGCTCAACACGCCCAGCAGCGCCTGGGTCAGCAGGAACGGGGCGTTGAGGTTGACTTGCAGGATCCGGTACCAGAGTTCGATGTCGAAATTAGCGATCGGCGTCAGTCCCTCGAACAGAGCCGCATTGTGCAACAACCCGTCCAGGCGGCCGAACTCGGTTTCCAGCACCTGCGCCAGATCGGCGAAATCCTTGGGGGTGGCCCCTTCCAGATTCATCGGATAGATGGCCGGCTTGACGGCGCCCGCTTGTTCGAGTTCGTCGTAAGTCTGCTCCAGCTTGCGGATGGTGCGTCCGAGCAGGATCACGGTGGCGCCGTGCATGCCCAGCCGGCGGGCGGCGGCGCGGCCGATACCGTCCCCGGCGCCGGTCACCAGAATGACCCGGTCTTTCAGCAGATCGGTGGCGGGTTGGTAGTCCTTCATGGCAAGTGTGTCCGCAAGGTTGAACGGCGCATAGTTTACTCCCTTGCTGGCAGGCGTCGAAAGCGCCGCCGTTCGCCGCGTCGCCGTCGCCAGGCCAACCACAGCTTGCGCAGCGGCGTCAGGCTGATACGCTGTTCCAGCAACCGGTAGCCGTCCTCGGCGATTTCCGCCAGCAGCGCCATCGCCAGTTCCAGACGAATCAACAGAAAGCACTGGTTCAGGCGGTCCACATCCGGTAGAGAGTCCAGCGCCCGGCGGTGGTACTCCTGGATCCGCTCGGCCTGGAAGGCGAACAGTTGCCGGACCCGGTCCGTGGTTTGCGCGGCCAACAAGTCGCCCGGATGAGTACCGAACTGACGCATTTCGGCCTCGGGTATATAAAAACGGCCATGCCGAACATGGAGGCGCACGTCGTGAAGCTGCTCGAACAGCAGCAGTGCCGCGCCGGCCTCATGCGCGAAGCGAGGGGTGGCCCGCCGGTCGCGGTAGCCCGATACCTCGGCGGCCAGCAGCGCCGCCACGCTACCCCGTCGATGGAGGTAGAGCATGAGTTCGTTGAACGTGGGGTAGGCGTCGTAGTCGAGATCCATGGCGACCCCGTCGAGGATCTCCCTGAAGTATTCCTCGGGCAGGTTGAAAAGATGCAAGTGCGGCTGTAGGGCGCGCGTGACCGGGTGCCGCGATTCACCGACGAACAGCTTGTCCAATTCGGCGCGCCACCAGTCTAGTTTGGTCCGGGCAACACCCGGATCTCGGCATTCCGCCATCGCTTGCGCGGTTTCCAGGCAAAAAGCCTGGATCGCGCATAAGGCTTGACGTCGCGCGAGCGGTAAACCGAGTAGACTGTAGCGGAAATCCGAGCTCCGCGGGGCAACCAGGTTATGACAGTAATCTTCCGGGGTCATGGTGAGGGCTATTTGGCGAAAAGGGCATGAACATTGCTTAAAATTACTTAGGCTTTGTCATTTTCACAGGGCAGGAGGCTTGCCATGATGACTATGCGTGATATCAACAAACTTCGTGAATCCGAACAGGCCGTGACGCGTGCGTCCCATCGATACTATCGCGCCGTGTTGCAAGGGGCATCCGATGCAAGGCGTCAGCACTTGCGCAGCCTGTGGTTGGTCGAATTGCAGCGCCGCTGGCCAGACACTTGGAAATGACGAATGATGCCGGACGCCAAACTCTCCGGCATATTCCCGCGACGATTCGAGCTCAAGGCGTGTCGGCGTTCACTCGCGACTCGGCAATTCCCGCAGCAATCGTTGCTCGCCGGGCCGCAGCCTGCTGGAACGAATGGTGGACAATGAGCCGTCTTCTTCCTTGATCTCCCTGGCTTCAGTGTCGGACGGCGGCTGGGGAGCATAGTGCACCGCGCCTTCGCTATCGGTCCAGGTGTAGATCCGTTCGGTGGGTTGAACGGCAATGGGCTTGGCGTTGAGCGGGACCGACTCCGCGGCCTGGCCTTCGGGCGGGCGATTGCCGTAATGCACGCGGCCAGCGGCATCCTTCCAAGTGTAGACCTCTCCCTCGGCCAACACGCCCTGAACAGATGACCACAGCAGTAACGAAGCCAGAAAGACCCACAACCTCCGCCAACCCGCGATCCACATGATGCCGATCCGCCTGAACATACTCGCCTCCACGTTCATCAAGACAACAACGCCCACGGTTTGGTCCGTCGGTCCGACGCCGCGCCGCCGCCGGACAGAGGCTTATCTTCCGCCTCTTCCGGGCGCGGCCACAACCCTGGGTGTGTCTCTCCCATGTCCGCATCCTTGAACGTTCAACGCTTGTCCGGCGACGCCATCGACCCCTATCTCTCCGAATTGGCCCAGTTGCGCATCCAAGTGTTCCGCGAGTTCCCGTATCTCTACCAGGGCAGCGCGGCTTATGAAGAAAAATACCTGAAAATCTATGCTGGCACACCGGATAGCGTGCTGGTGCTGGTTCGAGACGGGGAACGGGTGGTGGGCGCGTCCAGCGGCCTGCCGTTGATGGCCGAACCGCCGGACGTCATCCAACCGTTTACGGCGCGTGGCCATGATGCCCAGCGGATTTTCTACTACGGCGAATCGGTGCTGTTGCCCGAATATCGAGGCCAAGGGCTGGGGAAGCGGTTTTTCGAGGAGCGGGAAACCCATGCTCGCGGCTTGGGTCGCTTCGACCTCGCCTGCTTCTGCGCGGTGGAGCGGCCCGCCGATCATCCGCGCCGGCCTGCGGCATACCGGCCGCTGGATACGCTCTGGAACCGGCATGGCTTCGTCAGGCACCCGGAATTGCGGACCACGTTCTCGTGGCGGGACCTGGATGAGGATGCCGAATCCCCCAAACCGATGGTGTTCTGGTTGAAACGCCTGGCCTGATCCCAGCGCCTGCCATCGGTTCCGACACCCCCTCGCTCCACGCGCTCAGCGGCGGAGCGGCTTCAACCCGCCGCCACCGACGGCAAGCCGGACAGCGCCATCGCTAGTTCGGCCTCGTCGTAGTCCTGATCGGTCAACTTGCCGGCGAAATAGTCCATGTAGGCCTGCATGTCGAAGTGACCGTGGCCGGACAGGTTGAACAGAATCGCCCGGCTGACGCCTTCTTCCTTGCAGCGCAAAGCCTCATCGATCGCACCCTTGACCGCGTGGTTGGCTTCCGGCGCCGGCAGGATGCCCTCGGCGCGGGCGAAGGTCACGCCCGCCTCGAAACAACCGATCTGGTGGTAGGCACGGGCTTCGATCAGCCCCAGTTCCTTGACGTGGCTGACCAGCGGTGCCATGCCGTGATAGCGCAAGCCACCGGCATGGAAGCCGGGCGGAGTGAAGGTCGAACCCAAGGTATGCATCTTGGTCAGCGGGGTCAGATGGGCGGTGTCGCCGAAATCGTAGGCGTAAGGACCACGGGTCAGGGTGGGGCAGGCCGCCGGTTCGATGGCGACGGCGCGCACCTTCTGGCCACCGCGCAGTTGCGCGCCCAGGAACGGGAAAGCAATCCCGGCGAAATTGGAACCACCGCCGGTGCAACCGACGATGACATCGGGGTAGTCGTCCGCCATCTCCAACTGCGCCATCGTTTCCAGGCCGACGACGGTTTGATGCAGCAGCACATGGCTGAGCACCGAACCCAGTGCGTACTTGGTGTCGTCGCGTTGCGCGGCGATTTCCACCGCTTCGGAAATGGCGATGCCGAGACTGCCCGGATGATCGGGCCGCTTGGCGAGGATCGCCCGGCCGGACGCGGTTTCCTCGGACGGCGAGGCCACGCAACGCGCCCCGTAGGTTTCCATCAGCGCCCGCCGGTAGGGTTTTTGATTGTACGAAACCCGCACCATGAACACCCGCACATCGATGCCGAACAGTGCGCCGGCGAAGGCCAGCGAGGACCCCCATTGTCCGGCGCCGGTTTCGGTGGTGATGTACTTGATGCCCGCTTCCTGGTTGTAGAACGCCTGGGCCACGGCGGTATTGGGTTTGTGACTGCCGGCCGGGCTGACGCCCTCGTACTTGTAGTAGATGCGCGCCGGCGTACCGAGCGCCTTTTCCAGTCGACGGGCGCGGTATAGCGGACTGGGCCGCCATTGCCGGTAGATGTCCCGCACCGGTTGCGGAATTTCGATCTCCCGCTCGGTGGCGACTTCCTGCTGGATCAGCGCCATGGGGAACAGCGGTGCCAGATCATCCGGGCCGATCGGTTGCAGGGTGCCGGGATGCAGTACCGGCGGCGGCGGCACCGGCAAATCGGCGACCAAATTG
Source organism: Candidatus Competibacteraceae bacterium (assembly GCA_020445045.1). GTDB lineage: Bacteria > Pseudomonadota > Gammaproteobacteria > Competibacterales > Competibacteraceae > Competibacter. The sequence goes on along the minus strand of JAGRHI010000185.1, from coordinate 1,852 downwards.
TACCAATATTTTGGCATCCGGTTTTCGTCGAGCAAGTATTTGACTGATTCGCTCATAGGGTTTCTCTTTGCAAAAAAATAAAGGCCCGCCGGTGCGTCGGCGGGCCGGGTGTGGCCAGTGCGGCGCGCGAAGCGCCGTTGATCCTAACCGAGATTAACGCCAAAATCGCGGGCGACCGCCGCCAGTCCGCCGGCGTAACCCTGGCCGATGGCCTTGAATTTCCATTCGTCGTTATGGCGATACAATTCGCCGAAAATCATCGCCGTCTCGGTCGAAGCGTCCTCGGACAGATCGTAGCGGGCGATTTCCCCGCCGCCATCGGCGTTCAGCGCTCGGATATAAGCGTTGCTGACCTGCCCGAAATTCTGCTTACGGGCCTCGGCGTCGTGAATGGTGACCACGAATGCCACCTTGGCGGCATTGGGAGTCATCAGACCCAGATCGATTTCGATCACCTCGTCGTCGCCTTCGCCCTCGCCGGTGCGGTTATCACCCTTGTGGGAGACCGCGCCCGATGGGTCCTGGGCGTTGTTGTAAAACACGAAGTGTTGGTCACTCAACACCTTGCCACCGGTGTCCAGCACGAAAGCGGAAGCGTCCAGGTCGAATTCGGCGCCGTCGGTCTTGCGCACATCCCAACCCAAGCCGAAGCCGACCTTCTTCAGGCCGGGAGCCTGTTTACTCAGCGAAACGTTACCGCCTTTTTGCAGGGATACAGCCATGCGTTCAGTCTCCTTGATTAGGTTATTTGGAGAATGCGAGATTCCCCTGGTCGCGGACTGGAAAAGAGCCTTATCGGTCTAGATATTGATGCCGTATTGACGGCACATTGCCGCCAGCCCGCCGGCATAGCCTTGGCCGACCGCGGTAAAGCGCCACTCGCCGCTGTGCCGGTAGAGTTCGCCGAAGATCATCGCCGTCTCGGTCGAGGCATCCTCGGCCAGGTCGTAGCGGGTGACTTCGCTGTTGGTGTCGGCGTTGACCACGCGGATATAGGCGTTGCCGACCTGGCCGAAATTCTGTCGGCGCTGTTCGGCCTCGTGGATAGTGACGGTAAAGGCGATCTTCTGGACGTCCGCCGGCACGCGCGTCAGGTCCACCATGATCACTTCGTCGTCGCCCTCGCCGGCGCCGGTGAGATTGTCGCCGGTGTGCTGCACCGAGCCGCAGGCGGATTTCAATTGATTGTAGAAAATGAAATCGGCCTCCGAACGGACCTTGCCATCGGCGCCCAGCAGGAACGCCGAGGCGTCCAGGTCGAAAGCGGCGCCGTCGGTGGCGCGAGGGTCCCAGCCCAAACCGATCAGCG
>JAGRHI010000185.1:313-508 GCA_020445045.1 Candidatus Competibacteraceae bacterium | reverse complement strand
CGGCCGCCTTTGTTGAGGGAAATAGCCATACGTCGATCCTCCCCTGTGGTGTCGTACACGCGCGCACCGTCGGCAGGTGGCGCTTCTTTAATCAGCGCCGGGCGGAAATCCACGACGCTCCGCGATCTCAGACCAGATCGAAGTCCTTGGGATTCAAGCTCAGTTCAGCACAGATCTTGCGGACGACGGCCTTTT
>JAGRHI010000185.1:0-255 GCA_020445045.1 Candidatus Competibacteraceae bacterium | reverse complement strand
TCGGCTTCCTTGTCCTTCAGCTTGGCGACCGCTTGCAGGGCGCTGGCCTGGCCGATCTGATGATCGAACTCGAATTGCTTGGCATACTTGTCGAAGATGGTGATCACTTCCTCGGTGCTGAACACCGACAGCACTTCGGAATTGCGCAGAAAGCCCATCATCTTTTGTTTTTCCTCGGGCCGGACCACGCCGTCGACATTGGCCACCAACGCGCAACCGGCCACAACAGCTTCCAAGAAGCTCTTGTTGCGCAGC
>JAGRHI010000184.1 GCA_020445045.1 Candidatus Competibacteraceae bacterium | reverse complement strand
TGCTGGTGGTGATCGCCGGCTGGGAAGTGGTGCAGTATCGGATTGCCCAGTACATGGCCGCCTTCCTGATCATGGAAGGCCTGATGATCGGTGTGTTCGCCGCATTGGACGCCATTCTGTTCTACGTCTTTTTTGAATCGATGTTGATCCCGATGTTCCTGATCATCGGGATCTGGGGGGGACCGCGCCGGGTCTACGCCACCCTCAAGTTCTTCCTGTACACATTTCTAGGGTCGGTGTTCATGTTGATCGCGCTGATCTACATGTACAACCAGGCCGGTAGTTTCGAGATTCTCGATTTCCACAAGTTGCCGCTCAGCCTGACCGAGCAGGTGCTGATTTTCTTTGCCTTCATGCTCGGCTTCGCGGTCAAGGTGCCGATGTGGCCGGTGCATACTTGGTTGCCGGACGCCCATGTCGAAGCACCCACCGGCGGCTCGGTGATTTTGGCGGCGATTACCTTGAAGATCGGCGGCTATGGCTTCCTGCGCTTCGCCCTGCCGATCACCCCGGACGCGGCGGGCATATTGGACTGGCTGGTGATTACCATGTCGCTGGTGGCGGTGGTCTACATTGGTTTGGTGGCGCTGATTCAGCAGGATATGAAAAAGCTGATCGCCTATTCCTCGATCGCCCACATGGGCTTTGTGACCCTGGGGTTCTTCATCGTGTTTGGCATCTACCGCCACACCGGCAGCCTGAGCGGCGCGGCCATGGGTGTTGAGGGCGGCATGGTGCAAATGGTGTCGCACGGCTTTATCTCTGGTGCGCTGTTCCTCTGTGTGGGTGTGCTGTACGATCGGGTTCATTCCCGCCAGATCAAGGACTACGGCGGGGTGGTCAACACCATGCCGGTGTTCGCCGCGTTCATGGTGCTGTTCGGCATGGCCAACGCTGGCTTGCCGGGCACCTCGGGCTTCATCGGCGAGTTTCTGGTGATCTTGAGCAGTTTCAAGGCCAGTTTCTGGATTGCTTTCCTGGCGGCGACCACTTTGATTCTCGGCGCGGCTTACACGCTGTGGCTGATCAAGCGGGTGATCTTCGGCGACATCGGCAACAGTCACGTCGCCGAGCTGAAAGATGTAAATACCCGGGAAATCATCATACTGAGCCTGCTGGCGGTGGCAGTATTGCTGCTTGGCGTCTGGCCCGACCCGCTGACATCCGTGATGCATGCCTCGGTGGAGAACCTACTGCAGCATGTCACTGCTTCCAAGCTGTAAGGCCTCTCCTGTCGCAGAGAAGAATCGGAGAATAGGGAAACCCCATGAACTTCGTCGCCCCTGATTTCGTGCCGGTGCTGCCGGAACTGTTCGTGCTGGCCATGGCGTGTTTGGTGCTGGTCGTCGATGTGTTCCTGGAACAGCGGCAGCGTCACATTACCTACGGGTTGGCGCAACTGACCTTGCTGGGCGCGGCCCTGCTGACGCTCTCGACCTACGCGCAGGCGCCGGTGACCACGATGTTCGGTCACTACGTCAAGGATGCGATGGGCGATCTGCTCAAGCTGTTCATTTATCTGAGCACCGCCGCTGGCTTTCTCTACTCGCGCGACTATCTACGCCAGCGCGATCTGTTCAAGGGCGAGTACTACGTACTGGGTCTGTTTGGTGTGCTCGGCATGATGGTCATGGTATCCGCCCACAGCTTGCTCAGCGTGTATCTGGGCTTGGAGTTGCTGTCGTTGTCGCTGTACGCCTTGGTGGCGACCGATCGGGATTCTCCGGTTTCCTCCGAAGCCGCCATGAAGTATTTCGTCCTGGGTTCGCTGGCGTCCGGCATGTTGCTGTACGGTATCTCGATGATCTATGGCGCGACCGGCAGCGTGGATCTCCAGGTAGTGGCCGACGCCGTTGCCAGGCAAGGCGCGGACAACTTGGTCCTGGTGTTCGGACTGGTGTTTCTGGTGGTCGGATTGTCGTTCAAACTGGGCGCGGTGCCTTTCCATATGTGGTTGCCGGATGTCTACCAAGGTGCGCCCACTTCGGTGACCCTTTACATCGGTTCGGCGCCCAAATTGGCGGCTTTCGCCTTGATCATGCGGGTTCTGGTGGATGGCTTGGGTTCGTTGCAGGGTGACTGGCAGCAGATGCTGATCATCCTGGCGGCGCTATCCATGGCGTTGGGAAACCTGGTCGCGATCGTCCAGACCAACATCAAGCGGATGTTGGCCTATTCGACGATTTCTCACGTTGGGTTTCTGCTGTTGGGTATTTTGGCCGGCACGCCGGAGGGCTACGCCGCGGCCATGTTTTACGCCATCGTTTATGTGCTGATGGCGGTTGGTGCCTTCGGTCTGATCATCATGCTGAGCCGAACCGGTTTCGAGGCCGAAAATATCGATGATTTCAAGGGCCTGAATGACCGCAATCCATGGTTGGCTTTCCTGATGATGATCGTCATGATGTCGATGGCCGGCATCCC
>JAGRHI010000183.1:10297-32635 GCA_020445045.1 Candidatus Competibacteraceae bacterium | reverse complement strand
AGTCCTCATGTCCGCAGGACGTGAGGCTGAGGCTCAAGATTATCTTAATCGGGCGCGCAAAGTTGATGGAAGTCTCTTTATGGAGAATAAGATTGCCTCTCTAAAGGCCCAACGAACAGAACCGCCGCAGACAGAATGACACCCAAGAAGCAATTGACAATACGGTAAGCGAAACTTAAGCTAGCTATAGTCTTGCTAATAGTAATTGGACTCAGGATATTAAGCATCTTATTGATTTTGCCTAAATTATTTAAAAACCTATTTTTTATAACCCGAAAAATCAAAGACTTACTTAATATGGCATGTCCGGATCAGAATTAGGAAGTCTATAGATTTAACTACTAAAAAGCATTGAAATATGACGCTGGATATAAAAAGACAAGAACATCTAAAAACTATCAGACAGTACGAGTTACAGCAAGCTCTGAAGCATTTTCCCACTAAGGGACATATTTTGGAAATTGGCGCTGGATCTGGCTGGCAGGCACAATGGTTAAGTAATAATGGTTATAAAGTCACTGCTGTTGACATTCCAGAAAGTCAGTATCTTCAAGGCAAAGTTTTTCCGATCATTCTCTACGATGGAATAAATTTACCTTTTCTTGACGATTCCTTTGATATTATTTTTAGTTCCAATGTATTGGAGCACATTCCAGATCCAGACAAACTAGATCAGGAATTAAAAAGGGTACTTCGCTCAAATGGAACCGCGATCCACATCGTTCCAACCAGTACTTGGCGGTTATGGACTATTCTTACTCACCATTTTTATATATTACGTCTAATTGCAGATTACATAAAAATTCGAGTTTCAAAAAATAGCGACAGAACCATTGATCAATTTCATAAAAACTTGCATCTATCGCGCATGACAATCCTCAGCAGACTTTTGTGGCCATCCCGTCATGGAGAACATGGTACCGCCATTCATGAGTTATACCTTTTTTCAAAAAAATCCTGGTCACGCAATTTCCAGAACCAGAACTGGGCGATAAAAAGCTGCTATTCCGCAGGACAGTTTTATACTGGAAATCAAATTTTATACTCGAAACTCAACACTTCAATACGATCAAAATTATCAAGATTACTGGGGAGTTCTTCCATGATTTTTTTCCTCTCCCGTTGAACTATTATCTACATAAGGCAAATCACATGAGGATGTATTCTTTAAGAAGAATCATAAAAAGCCTAAATTGGTTAGTCTTCGGGAGTAGCAGTCAACGCAGGCGCGTGCGTCAAGAATTAGCACGTATCAGCGCTAACTTGTTCGGTGATTATTATATGGGAGATGACTACAAAATCTGGCGCCAAGATAAAGATTTTATAAATAAATTTAGAATGCTATCACCACACAATTATTATTCTGAGGAACGCAAATATACTCTAAGGGAGTTTATACGCTTCACTAATACAGTATCAGGCGACCTTGCTGAATGTGGGAGTTACGTAGGCGTATCCGCTTGGTTTATGGCAAAAGAGGCCCCCAACAACGAGTTGTTTTTGTTCGATTCGTTTGAGGGACTGCCGATACCTGACCCTGAAGATTCCACACCACAAGGAGTCCAAGAATGGCAGGCTGGCGATCTTAAAACCACCGAATATGTACTAAGGAAAAATCTAGCCGAATTCTCCCATATCTACATTCTTAAAGGTTGGATACCTGAACGCTTTCAGGAAGTTGCCGAACGTCAATTCCGTTTGGTTCATATCGATGTGGACCTCTATCAACCCACTTTGGATAGCCTAAATTTTTTTTACCCCCGCCTTTCACCAGGTGGGGTCATCGTGATGGATGATTATGGTTACCTGACTTGTCCTGGAGCCACAAAGGCTGCTCATGAGTTTATGGCTGACAAACCTGAACATATCCTTCATTTACCGACAGGCCAGGGTGTCATTATCCGTCAATCGAACGATGGAAAACTCTTCGCCACTGACTCAAGCCAAACCACAGTAGTACAGCCGCCGCAAGATAGCCAAACCTCATAATGAGGGCCAAGGCTACAGATTCTCCTAAAACCAAACCCTGTCGATTGCCAACCCAAACCCAAAGGGCATCTAAAATCCCCAAGCCATTAGGAACAAAAACGAACAAACCAGCTAAAATAGTAAGCGTCGCCAGCAAAAAACTTTCATGCCATTCTAAGGGAGCTGCCATCAACATAAATACCATCCAGTAATTGACAGCCATGGTGATGACTTGTCCTGATAACCAGAACCATGCCAGCCAAGAAGGTGAATAAGCTATTCTCAACGCACTTGGAAAATGCAGCTTAATATAAGACCCACTGTAAGCTAGTAGACACTTTCTAGACAGCCATAAACCAAACCAAATCGATCCCAATCCATAACCCAAATAAGGAATTACTGGCCATGGATAAGCAATCAACACTATTGCGCCCGTGAACAACGCACATTCACAGTTAAACCAGGTTTGTCGGACCGTTGCCAGGACATTGGCTTTTAATCCGATGCCCTCGCGCTGGAGCAAGACGGTCCGCATCGCCAGACTGGCAACGACCGGCACCAGCAAACTGGTCGTACCGCTGATGGCCCAGATCTCGACCAATCGAGATAGGGGTGGATATTTGCTATCTTGAGGCAAACACATCTTGAAAGCGTTGGCCTGGACCAGGATACCCAGCGTGGTGACTACCATCACCCCGATAAAAGCCTGTGGGTTAGCCGCCAAAATCCGCCACGGCTCAACACCCTGGCGTATCAGGAAAATAATTAAGCCAAGCAAAATAATTAAATAAAAAATACGACGCAACCAATTAAATATGTTTCCTTTCATGCCGATCCTTGGAAATCATGTTTCTCGGTCTTGATGAGCAAATCGAGGTAGCGTTGTGGGGCAGCCTCAACTCCAACAGGAAGCATTGAAGCTCGATTTTCATTAGGATAATTGAACATGTCAATAATGGTAGTGGCCATCTTGGTAGGGTCGGCGGTTGGAACAACATGAATATATTCACTTTCACTCGCTAATGCTTTAACCGACGCATCATAATCGGTCATCATAACTGGTTTTCCAAGCGCTAGCGCTTCAAGAATGACATTCGGGTATCCCTCCCATAATGATGATAATACAAATACCTTCGCACGACTCAGCCAGCGATAAGGATTATCATCAAAGCCAGGCAAAATCACATCCTTATCCAGTTTCAACTCTTTGATCAAAGCCTCCAATTCACCTCTCAACGACCCTTCGCCAAGAATAACCAGATGAGCTTGACATTTAGAGCGTAACTGGGCAAAAGCATGAATCAATGTCCTAAAATCCTTTTGTGGGCTGAGCCTACCGATTCCCATTACAATAGGCGGCCTACTTGGTAAAAACCAAGGATGCTCGATTGAAGCCGCCGCTTTATTTAGAATGAAATCCAAATCCATTGGATTAGGAATACACACAACATGATCAGTATAAAGACGAAAAGTCGTGATCAATTCTCGACGCATAACTTCGGTCAACGCCACAACGACATCTGCCTTAGGATACAACCAACGCATTAGATAAAACCGGAAACAACTTTGAACATTCTTCAGAGTCGCGGCCTCGCGTAATACCAACCTGGTATCGCGATTTCCAATTGCACGAGCCAGCACCGCAACCAGATTAGCTCCCGTTAACGTACTCAACAATACACCAGGGCGTTCCCGACGAAGATAAGCCGCCAACCTCAGCGTCGCCGACACGGCAAGACCCAGCAGCCCCCAGCTTCGCCCTCCAGCTCGCAAATCCACTAGACGAACCGTAGGCGGCAACAGCGGTAATAGTGCCCCCTCGGCACGGGCCAGCACGAAATCCACCCGATGCCCTCGCCCGACAAAATATTTAGCTAGCGTCAGCATCACCCGCTCCGCTCCACCGCCATTCAGGTCGGGGAGAAAAAGCGCGATATGCATCATGCAACGCTCCGTCGCCAAAGCAAATAAACGTAGATCAACCACAGCCGGTACCCATGATCCCGCCGCCGCGCACCATGCTCGGTCAGCAGGGTTTGCACGACGGAAGCCGCCAGGACCGATGGCTCATCGCTCAACCACTTCTTCAATCGCTCTCCCAACGTTCCACGAAACCAGTCGTGCAAAGGCACCCCGAATCCTTGCTTACGACGCCGCCACAATGCGGCGGGCAATAAATCGCCAAAGGTTTCATGCAACATTCGTTTGCCCCGCCAACCTCGTCGATGCCAAGTTCGCGGCAAACTGAACGCCAACTCCACCACTGCCCGATCCAAAAACGGCGCCCGCGCTTCCAAGGACCGAGCCATGCTGGCGCGATCCACTTTGACCAGTATGTCTTGCGGTAGATAAATCAACGCGTCGGCCGCCATCATCCGCTGCAGATCGTCCGGCTCCGCAGACTCGGGAATACCTGGCGGCGCGTGACCACGACCAACCAAATCCGGGGCCAACAACCGTAACTGTGACGGGCTGAACATCAGTGGCGCGAAATAAGGCGTCTCCGCCGCGTGTCGGGCCGCGATGTCCAGAAATAGATGGGCCTTTTTAACGAGACTACGGCTATGGTGCGCCATCGGCTCCGGCAACCCGCGCACCAGTTTCTCGGCGCCACCGCGGATCTGCTCTGGCAAACGGGTATACCAGCGCAACAGCACCCGCGCCTGATAACGCTGATAACCGCTGAACAACTCATCGCCACCATCTCCCGACAACGCCACCTTCACCTGCTTGGCCGCCACCCGCGAAACCAGAGTGGTCGGCAACAACGATGCATCGGCGAACGGCTGACCCATATGCTGGCCGATCAGTCGCTCCAATTCTGTCTCGTCCCAGCCTTGCAACACCTCTTCATAATGTTCGGTATCGAATGTTTCCGCCGCCAGCCGGGCATAAGCCCGTTCGTCGAACGCCCGCTCCTGAAACCCAATGGTGAAGGTCTTGAGTGGTCGTCCCAACTCCCGACGCACGATCCCCGCGATCAACGACGAATCCACCCCACCCGACAGGAATGCCCCCACTTCGACATCCGCAATCAAGCGCCGCTCGACCGCTCTGATCAGGGTTTCCCGCAATTGGGTCCGCGCCTGTGTGGGGCCACCGGAAAATGCCCGCAGCCGCAATTGCCAATACGGCTCCTGCCGTATCTCCCCTCCAGGCATCCAATCGAGCACATGCCCGGGTAGTACCTCCCGCACATCCCGATATGCCGTAAAACCAGGCAAGGAATAGCCATAGCGCAGATAATCCGCCGTGCTGTCGAGATCTTCCATCCAAGGCTCGGAATCCAACATCCTCAAAGCCGGCAATTCCGAGGCGCAGGCGATTCCTTTGGCAATCAAGCGGTAATATAGTGGCTTCTTACCCAATCGATCCCGACCCAGCAACAATCGCCGCTGATGCTCATCCCAGAGCGCGAAAGCCCACATCCCTTCCAACTGCTTCAGAAAATCCGGACCTTCCAAAACCAGGCCCGCCAGTAAAACCTCGGTATCTCCCTCGGTCGAGAAGGCCCAACGAGACATCAATGCTTGTCGCAATTCCTGGTAATTATAAATTTCACCATTAAAGCTTAAGGTAAAGCGTTTCGTTGAATCCGTCATTGGCTGGTGGCTTGCTGACAGATCGATAATCGACAACCGGCGATGGCCACAAATAAAACCATCTCCATGCAAGATTCCGGCTTCATCAGGGCCACGATGCACAAGCCGATCCAGTGCACGACTCATACGTTCTTGGCGTTCATCAAGTGTGATATACGGAGCAAACAGAAACGCAAGACCGCACACGAGCTATCTCCTCAAATTCTCGGCAATGACTTCCTCAAAAAGATCAGCATAAGCAGTTGCCGTATTTTGCCAAAGTAACCCTTGCTCCTTAATCCACTGGCGCCCCTTTTCACCAAGCCGCCGACATAATACCGAATCCTGATACAGCCTTTGGATACAAGAGCGTAACGCACACTCATCGCCTGGTGGAAACAACAGGCCGGTTTTCCCATCGATAATAAGTTCAGAAGTTCCTTCAATATTAGTGGCAATCACTGCCAAACCCGCTGCTAACCCTTCGAGCACGACATTGGGCCGTCCCTCACTATGACTGGCTAGCACTAAAACATCTGATTCTTGAAAAATCATTGGAATGGACTCAGGAGGCAAACCTCCAGTAAACTCAATACGTGAGTTAATACCTGAAATAATACAGAACTCTTCCAAAGTTTTTCTTTGATCTCCTTCTCCAACAATTTTAAGGTTTATATCGGTTGGCAAGGTCACAAGTGCCCGCAAAATGGTTTCTATGCCTTTTCTAGGAATTAGACTACCAATAAAAACGAGTCTTAACTTAACCTTAGTCCGAGGTGGCAAACGCTCAAGACAAAGCAAACCATCATCAATACCATTAGGAATCATTCGAATACGTTCAACCCATCTTGGATAGCGATGAGTTAATACTATCGCTAAGGCAGTACTCACTGTTACAGCACGGTGACTCAATGCAATAGTAAACGCCAACAACCAACGATTAAAAAATGAATGTTTAACGAGATTCACATCCGCTCCGCGAAAAGCAGTTACAACGGGAATCCCACGCAATCGACCGACAATCCCAGCAATAAAACCGCAAATAGACCAATTCGCAAAGATAACTTGTTTGCCTTTAGCCTTTAGAAAGCACGAAAAAAACATAGATAACACCAAACCAGGTATTAACGTAAGTAAAAAATAGTTACGGTGAATAGCTGAAATAATACCACCAGGCCCATGAGCCAGCACTTGCCAGGAACGCGGCGCATAACGGAAGCAATTCAAAAAATAAGGTGCATTCGAAATCTTAATACTAGCATCATCGTCACATGGAGTGATAACCGTTAAGCGGTAGTGCTTGCTCAAAGCTCGAACCAAGCGCTCGACAAAAACACCACTAACAGAATACTTTTGCAGAGGGAAAGAGGTTGAAAGAACCAAGATGTTGCGCTGAGGTTTCATAGATGACATCTGAATTGATAAAGCCTCTATTTTTTACAAAACCAGCTATCTCGATTAATACTAGACATTATCAGAAACAAAAAAAATAATCTTAACAAATAAGCATGATCATATGAAAATTCATTTATGATCAATGAGTTGATCTAAAAGTGATAAAATTTTCATGATTGTTTCTGATAATGTCTACTATAGACTTCCTAATTCTGATCCGGACATGCCATATTAAGTAAGTCTTTGATTTTTCTGGTTATAAAAAATAGGTTTTTAAATAATTTAGGCAAAATCAATAAGATGCTTAATATCCTGAGTCCAGATTACTATTAGCAAGACTATAAGTACAAAAGCCCGATCAAGATAATCCAATATGTACCATCCGGGTAAATGAAATAACTCAGCCAATGAAAATCAGTTCTTAGAGAATTTCTATGAAGCTGGTTTATCAAAACAGGCTTTGGCCAACTGAGCCAACCGAGCGGTAAGTGTATTTTCGTGTGTTTCCAACTTCAACGTGGCCCAAACCGCTCTGCATCAACCCGATCCATACTGCCCGCAAGCGGCAAGCGCTGGATCAGCCTTTCTTCAACCAATGGAATATCTTCCAATGTCCAGCCATTCTGGCGCGCGATATCTGGCGCGGGCACCAACCATGCTTGACTATCTCGAATCAGGAAGACTTGATAGCGAGTTTCATCCTGGCGCACTGCCGCCAAACCTTCCAGGCGTGGGGACAAAAAAGGTTCTATAATCGAAGACAACGTCCGAGCGATGACCTGATAGCCGGCTGCAACGGGATGGCCATTGGTGTCATTCGGATACAAGGGAATATTGTTTTTTGCAGCTTCCTGCAAGGGATCAATCAAATCGACCACAGTCACATCGGGAATTTTGCGTAGATCGTCCGCCAACCGCCGGGCGTTTTTACGTTCTTCAGTGATGAGGGTTGCATAATCCGCAGGTGATTCAAGCCCTTCCTGAGCTGTTTTAGCGGCATAGACCAGTTCCTTGGTGGGAATAATCGTAAAGACCAGCTTCACGGGGTGTCTCTGCGCCATTTCGCGCATTAAACGGCCGGTTTCGACCATAATCGCATAGCCGGCTCGAATTGCTGGATGGTCCTGATTCGCGGCATATCGCAGCTTGGGGGTAAAGATGGTTTTAACACCATCCTTGAAAGCGACCTTCCACCATTCCGACTCCGGCGCTGGATAAGTCACCTTTGGCGCATCGCGAGCATCCAGCTTCGGGTTCAGTCTCAGAAAGGCATAGTAATCGTTGCCATAGGCTTGAATGAAGGTTTCCAGAGCATCGTTGCCCGTGTAAAAAGCCACCACGATAACCTGAGGTTTAAACAGCAATGCCTTGTTGAACATTGCCAGATACTCAGTGGCGCTCCATCCGCCGACGGCCATGCTGTATACCACCGGCTGCTTCGATGAGAGCATGGCCTGCAACTGGCTTGGCCAATTATCCGCCAGGATTGCATTATTACCGTAGGTCTGACTATCCCCGATGACAATGATATCGGCGATATTGGGAATCGCTCGATTGCGGAATCCCAGAATGTCATGTGGTCCCATCGGAGGTTCCTCTGGGAATAATGGCTTGGCCCGCTTAACATAAGGATCCTGAATAATAAATTCCAGGCTCTCGTAATCCTTGCGCCGGAACACGTTTTCGAAGAACGGAGGGACTTCCTTGCTGGCGCGAACCAGTTGCAAGTCCCGCGCGCCGCCCAGCAATTGCGGCGCGAACAGCCGAATCAAGCCCAGCGCCAGCGTCACCGTCAACACCGTTATCCCCACAGCCAACCACCAGTCCTTTTTCAAACGGGCATCCCTCAAAACAAGGTGTAAATGAATGGCGCCAAGACTGAGGTCTGCGCAAAGATCAGCAACGCCCCGAGCAACACCAATACCACGATGATCGGCATCAACCAGAATTTCTTGCGTTCCCGCATGAACGCCCACAAATCCCGCCACAGATCCAGCATCAGAACGGCCTCTCAAAATGTGTCTGGTTCGATCGGGGCGTCGCCGACACCCGATAACTGTTTGCCTTCGGATCAAAGCGCCTAGCGAGCGGATCCTTGACCGCCAGACACAGCATTAGCCCTATGGGAGTTATGAATCCATAAAACAAAAAACCTAGAATGAGTCGGGTATTCAACCAACCCAAAGCTAACGCCAACCGCATCCAGCCTCGATACAATTGGGCTAACCAAGCTGGCTTCAATGCACCGGTCAACGCCAGCACCCCTCCCGCCAGCCACGGCCAAAGTGGATAAACGCTATCCCGCAGCCAAGGCAGAAACAGACCGAAGATAAACCCTAGCATCGCGCCAACCGTTAATCCAAAGCGCTGCAAAGTACGCACATCGACCTTGATCGTATTCACCGATTGTGTCATCACTTTTTCAATCCAATTCAAATTCCTGCATCCAGGCTCGGTCATCCGGAAGCACCGGTTGCTCGGTCTTGGCCAGCAGATGGTTCTCCACCACCAGATAATCCATTTCAGTGCGCATGAAACAGCGGTAAGCATCCTCCGGGGTGCAGACAATCGGCTCGCCACGCACATTAAAAGAGGTGTTCACCAGCACCGCGCACCCGGTCAACGTTTCAAACGCCTGCAGTAAAGCATGGTAACGCGGATTGGTGTCGGCGTGGACCGTCTGAACGCGGGCGGAATAGTCGATGTGCGTGATGGCTGGCAGATCGGAGCGGGGGGTATTCAGCAAGTCCAACCCAAACAACGCCTGTTGTTCCGAGGTCATCGGAATGCAACGCTCGGGGCAAACCTTGGCCACGAGCAACATATACGGACTGGGCCGATCCAAATCGAAATATTCCGCGACCTTCTCCATCAGCACCGAAGGAGCGAACGGTCGGAACGACTCCCGATACTTGATCTTCAGGTTCATCACCTTTTGCATGGTGGGCGAACGCGGATCGCCCAAAATTGACCGGGCACCCAAGGCCCGTGGCCCAAACTCCATCGGTCCCTGGAACCAGCCGATGATCTTCCCCTCCGCCAGCAGCCCGGCTACCCGGAGGATTAATTCATCGTCCGGTAATACCACCGACACAGCCCCCAGCCGGGCTAACCGGATGCCTGCTTCGGCATTCTCGAAGCGTGGTCCCAAGAAGGCGCCGCGCATTCGATCCGTCCGTCCATCCACCTGGCGGGGCTGATCAGCGTACTGGTGCCACGCCGCCAAAGCCGCACCGACTGCGCCTCCCGCGTCGCCCGCTGCCGGTTGAACCCACAAATCCCGGATGATTCCCTCTCGCAGAATGCGCCCATTCGCTACACAATTCAGCGCCACTCCTCCGGCCAGACACAGGCACTCATTGCCCGTTTCCCTTCGCACCGTCCGTGCCAGCCGTAGCACAATCTCCTCGGTCACGTCCTGAATCGACCTTGCCAGATCCATGTCCCGCTGGGCCAATCGAGTCTCCGGTTGACGCGGCGCTCCTTCAAACAACTCATGAAAGCGCTCGTTGGTCATGGTCAAGCCAGTGGCGTAGTTGAAATAATCCATGTTCAACCGAAAGGTGCCATCTGGCTTCAAATCCACCAGTTTGTCCAGTATCCGGTCTACATAACGCGGCTGCCCATAGGGTGCCAGCCCCATCACTTTGTACTCACCGGAATTGACCTTGAATCCGGTGTAATAAGTAAACGCTGAATACAGCAAGCCCAATGAATGCGGAAAGTCGATCTGCCACAATGATTCCAGCCGATGGCCATCACCCTGCCAGGCCGAGGTAGTCCCCCACTCGCCGACGCCGTCCAGACACAGTATCGCCGCCCTAGGAAACGGACTGGCAAAAAACGCTGAAGCAGCATGAGATTGATGATGCTCGGTAAACAACAACGGTGGCAGCGCCTCGACCGGTATCCCGGAAACCTCGGCCAGTTCCTGACGCAGTAACGATTTGAGATAAAGCTTTTCCTTCAACCAGATCGGCATCGCCTCCAAGAACGAGCGAAAGCCTTGGGGTGCATAGGCCAAATAGGTTTCCAACAGCCGGTCAAATTTGAGCAACGGCTTGTCGTAGAAAACCACGCTAGCGAACATGCTCAACGGAACACCGGCGGTATCCAGACAGTAACGCACCGCTGCCTTGGGGAAGCGAGCGTCGTGCTTCTTGCGGGAAAAGCGCTCCTCTTGCGCAGCCGCGCTCAGAATCCCGTCCTCCAAAAGGGCGGCGGCGCTATCGTGATAATATGCGGAGATGCCCAGAATGCGTTTCATGGTAAGCTCTCGTTAACTGCGGGCAAACAAGAAAGTATCAAATTAATACCTTATATATTTCAATATCCTATCCGGCCTTGATAGGCAACTTACCCGCAATTAAATAAGCAATTACGTTTCATGGTGGCTTTAAAGAAGACTGACCTTCATCCCGCCGTGTTCGACGCTGGTCGTCCTCGACACCCTTATAGTGCAGAGCGGAGATTTGCTCCGAGACCAGGCCGATCAGAAACAGCGACAGGGAATAGATCAGAAGCACCGCGCTCATGTTGGTGAAGCGATTCATGGTAAGGTAGGTGTAGCCGTAGTAGCCCAAGGCCGTGAAGAAAAACGTCAGACTCAGCGGTAGGAAAAACCGCATCGGCGAGAACAAAGCGCCAATCTTGAGGATGATCAGGAAAAACCGCGCGCCGTCCCGCAGCAGGCGAATGTGGCTTTTGCCGCCGCGTTGGCCAGCCCGGATCGGCACGTAGGCAACCGGAAAGCCCGAGCGGAAAAAGGCCATGGTGCTGGTGGTGGGGTAGGAAAACCCATTGGGCAACAGGTAAAGAAACTTGCGAAAATGGCGAGCGCGGACCACCCGAAACCCGGAGGTGAGATCCTCGATGCGATAGCCGGCCATCACCGAGGCCAGCCGGTTGTAGAGCCCGTTGGCTAGTCGCCGGCCCAGTGAAGCATGAGTATCGGATTGCCGGGCCCCCACCACCATTTCGTAGCCTTCATCAAGCTTGGCCAATAACCGCGCGATGTCGGCCGGGGCGTGCTGACCGTCGGCATCCATGAACACCAGCAGATTGCCCTTGGCATGCCGCGCGCCGGTCTTGACCGCCGCGCCGTTACCCATGGAATATGGGTGACGAACCACCCGTGCCCCTCCCTCTCGACTCACCTCGCCGGTCCGGTCGGTTGACCCGTCGTCCACCACCAGGATCTCCGCGGTCGGATACAACGCCGTTAATTCGGCTAGCACCGGCGGCAAATTAGCCTCTTCGTTCTTGGCCGGCAGGATGATGCTCAAGCTCTCGTTCATGATCGACCGTGTCCTGGTTGGATACCGCCTCCAACACCCGCTGGTAAATTTCCCAGCCGCAAGACTCCGCAATGCGGCTTTCCCTGGCGCCAGATCATTCCTTCAACATCCTGGTCCGTGGTAACGATAATTCGCTGTTGTTCACCGCCTTGCAGGATATTCTCATCCCACATTCTCGGATCCTTATCCGCCACCGAAATTACATCATGCCCGAAGGGCATCGGATCGTCGACTAGAAAACCACTGACATCGATATCGACCAGGAACCACATATCCACGCAAAGACTTTACAATGATTCGGTCACTCATCAAGCATCCAACTTTGCGGACACTACCCATCATGACCAAATGGCGCGCCTTCACCATCTATCTCACTGCCAGCATACTGATTTTACTTGCTTTTCTTTGGGTCATGCTTTTCGTCTGGTATCCGGCGCCTTATTTCGAGATCGACGGCGGCTGGAAAGTGTGGGGCCTCCTAGCGGGCGTGAATATGGTGCTGGGGCCGCTGCTGACCCTGATCGTATTCAAACCCGGCAAACGTGGCCTGTGGTTCGACATGACCTGCATCATTCTCGTGCAATTGGCTGCGCTGATTTACGGTGGAACGATCATCTACCAGCAGCGCCCGGCCTTCGTGGTGTTTGGGGTCGATCGCTTCACTAGCGTGCCAGCAACGGACGTGGATTTCGACCAACTCAAGTATCCCGAACTGAAGCGTATCGCTGCCATTGGGCCGATGCTGGCCGAGGCCAAACTACCCGAGGATCTCAAATTGCGCCAGGAATTGCTGTTCGCCGTCTTGTCGGAAGGCCAGAAGGACCTGGAATTCCGGCCCGAACTGTACCACCCCTACCAGCCCAACCTGCAACAACTCCGCAAACACAGTATTGATCTGCCCCAAATCGCTGCCCTGAACACCGACGCCAAACATGCCATCGATGCCTTTCTCGCCAGTCAGGGCGGACAGATGGAAGATTACCTGTATCTTCCGCTCAAAGGTAGAAACACGGACATCGTCATGGTGCTGTCACCCGAGAATGGCTTGCCGGTGGGTTCCATCTCCATCAACCCATGGTTGGAGGATTACCAAAAAAGTGAGCGGTAGGGAATCTTTCCTCGGCGAACATCCCCTCCAGTACCTGCTCCGCCACCGCCTTCGCCCGATTTCAACCAGCTTACTCCTGACGTAACAACAGTTGACAATACGTTTCAAAATCAGCGAGATGCCTAGATAGCACGGATCGGACGATATCCAAATTCAGCTTTTGGTAATCATGAATAGCGACGTTGCGGAATCCAACCATGCCCTGCAAGCGCTGGGATAAATCAGATGGGATCAAATGCGCTCGCTCCAGCAAGGAGAACGCATCCCGGCTATCTTGGGGAATGCCCAGACGGTTGACCCGCACCCGATGCATGGCCACATCAATGCTGGCCTCACACGCCCGCAGCAGGTTGAGGATGATCGAATCCTGCTTGGTGAAGTGAGTTGCCAGCTCGGACTCATGGCCCTCGTACTCCTCCCGAATCCGTCCCAAACAGCGCTCGATCACCGCCACCTTGTTCAGAACTACATCATCGGGCATGAATCCTTCCTCGCTCGTGAATATCCCCGAGAATATCTCGACGAGCCTCGTTCAGCCGCACATAATCGGCCAAAGTCCGACTTTCGAACTCCTCGGACCGGAATCGGTCGGCGCAGTAAATGCGTCGGTCATGGCCAAAGACCTGCTGGCGTAACACCGCAGAGGCACTCTGCAAATCCACCAAATCCACATCTCGCTTGAATTGCCGGGCCAGATCCTGCGCCAGTTCCCAGCAAGCCACACTGGCTATCGGCCTGGGCGATAGGATGGCGAGGTCGATGTCACTACCAGCGTGTTCAAACGGAGTACCAGCGCTCCCAAACCGATAAATCGCCCAGACCTCGGGCAACGCCTTGAGGATTCGATCAACGATCATCTGGTTGGATATCTTCATTAGCCAAAATACACCTTATAAACTAAGGCATTAAGTCCCATGCATCGCGCTCGCTCATGACCTGTTCCAGCTCAAACGGACAAGTCTCTGGAAACAGCGTCTCCTCCGAACCCGTTCCGGCAATCGCCATCAGTACCGCATCGATGTTCGCCAAAGCACAGCATCAACTGCCGGCGCAAGATCCAAATTCCACCTTGCCGCAAGCTTTTTTGATTCTGATCAACGCCATAGCGCCGCCAAATGGACCCGGACCTCCGGCAATCGTTCCAAGGTCAATGTCTCATCGGGTTCCGCTGTCCGGCTCTCCCGATAATTTCCCAACACCGGTTCCCGATGGCAGTCCATCCGTCCCTCCGTCGCATCCAACAGCCAAACCTCCGGGATGCCATGCCGGGCGTATAAAGGAATCTTCAACTCCCGATCGTAAGCCATCGTGGTGTCCGCCACCTCGATCAACAGCAGCACATCTCCCGCAGTCGGATGCGCGTCGCGATAACCACGATTCACCACCAGCGCCAAGTCCGGCACCACTTCGCTATTTTCATCCAGTTGCACTGGGTTCTGAACCCGCACTCGATAATCGCCATAATTCTGAATCGTCAGAATCTGCGCCAACCGATCCACATAATCCGCATGCAGGCTGTTAATCGGCGCCATATCCATCAACTCCCCATCGATCAGTTCCACGCGGTCGGCCTCGGTCAGAATCCCCGCCGCGCCAAGCCGCTGAAAATCGACCACCGTCAGCTTATGTCGTGGTAATTGCACCATCGCGGCCATGACCCCTCCGCTCCACCACGTATATCAACTAAACCACCCATACCAGCACCGCCGGCAGCGTCACCAGCGCCAGCCCGGTTTCCACCGTCACGATCGCCGCCATCAACGGCGCGTCGCCACCCAGTTGCCGTGCCAGGATATAGGCGGTGGACGATCCCGGCAGCGCGGCAAAGGTCATCAAGACCGCCGTCTCCAAGCGGCCCGGTTGCACCAACCCACACAGCGTCGCCACCAGCGCCGGCAATGCCAACAGTTTCAGCGTGCTGACCGCGACCAGCAAGCCTGGCCGGTTCAGCGCCGCCAGCCGCAAGCCCGCGCCCACCGCCAGCAGACCCAACGGCAGCGCCGCCCGCGCCAGAATATCCAGCACCGCCGCCGAACCCCACGGCAAGCCGATCCCACTGAGATTTAAACCAATCCCGACCAGACAGGCCAGGATCAGCGGATTGGTGATCAAGCCCCGCAACACCCCAGTCACACTGATCGAACCACCGGCGTGCGCGCTCAGCACCAGCACGCACAGCACGTTGATCAACGGGATCATGAGCGCCATCACCAGCGCCGCCACCGTGCCGCCCTCGGCGTGAAACATCGCCAGCGCCACCGCCAACCCCACATAAGTATTAAAGCGGATCGCGCCCTGGTATACCGAGCTAAAGGCCGGTCCGTCCACTCCCAACCACGGCCGTAGCGTATACGCCAACGCCGTCATCCCCAACAATAAGACCACCACCACCACCGCCACCGGCCCGACCGCGTATTCCTCCAGCCGCGCCGGTGCCAAGCGGTTCACCAGCAGGGCCGGAAACAGTAGAAAATAGGTCAGTCGCTCGGCGGCCGGCCAGAATCCGTCGCCCGGAAACCCCAGCCGCCGCAGGCCCAAGCCCAGTAGGATCAGCGCGAAGATCGGCCCCAGCGCCCCGAGAATCAGGGGGAGGTTGCTCATGCGGATGGCAAGCAAAACCGCCCGATCAGCCCCCGCAGCAGATCCAGCGTCGGCTGAATCGTCGCCAGCGACAGAAATTCGTTCGGCTGATGGGCGCATTCCACATCGCCGGGACCGAGAATCACCGTCTCCATGCCCAAGGCATTCAGATATGGCCCCTCGGTGCCGAAACTCACCACCCCAGCCGGCGCACCGGTCAGTTCCTCGGTTGCCCGCACGATGGCGGCCGCCGCCGGCGTTTCCAGCGCCTCGATCCCTTCGAACAGCGGCAGGAAATCCAGCCGCAACTCGCTATCGGCCAGCAATCGAGCCAACCGGCCGTGCAACTCGCCGCGCAGATCCACCAACGACATCCCCGGCAGTGGTCGAATATCGATGTGCAGCTCGCAGTCGGCGCAGATCCGGTTGGGATTGTCGCCGCCGTGGATGTGCCCCAGATTGAGGGTCGGCACCTCGACCTCGAACAGTGGATTGCGATGGCTCGCCTGCAATTCCGCCCGCCAGCGCAGCAGCTCGCCGATCACCCGATGCATGCCCTCCAGGGCGCTCACGCCCAGCGCCGGATTGCTGGAATGGCCGGAGCGGCCTTCCAGCCGGATCGCTTCCATCAGGATGCCCTTGTGCATCCGCACCGGTTTCAGCCCGGTCGGCTCGCCGATCAGCGCGTGCCGGCCCAGCGGCTGGCCAGCCGCCGCCAGCGCCCGCACGCCATGCATGCTGCTTTCCTCGTCCGCCGTGGCCAAAATCACCAGCGGCTGGCGCAACGAACCCGCCGTGAACTCCCGCGCCGCCTCCAGCGCCAGCGCCAGGAAGGATTTCATGTCGGCCGTGCCCAGGCCGTAAATCCGCCCGTCCGCCACCTCTCCGCCAAACGGATCATGGCGCCAGCGCCCGGCGTCGAACGGCACCGTATCGGTGTGCCCGGCCAGCACCAACCCACCCGGCCCCGCCCCCAGCGTGGCGATCAGATTGGCCTTGTCCGGCCGCTCTGGCAGTGGTTCGACGCGCACCGCGAAACCGGCATCTTCCAGCCAATTGGCCAGCAGATCGACCACCGGCCGGTTGCTCTGATCGAACCGCGGCGACACGCTGCTGACCGAGGGGATGGCGATCAGTTGACGAATGCGATTCAGTAACGGGCTTGACGAGATCGGCATGAGTTTTCACTGGCGATGGCGGTGGATGTTGCGAGATAATAACAACATTCACCGGTTGGTATCCCGCGCTTGTCCTGGCCGTTGTCGCCAAGCCGTCTTGCCCATCCCCGTTCGCTCGCCCGACTTTCCAGTCTGGAACCGCCTTGCCCTGAAATCCGCCATGCCGCGCGCCGCTATCCTGGACGACATTCCAGCCCTGTTGGCCATCGAAAACCGCTGTTTCAGCAGCGACCGGCTGTCCCGCCGCAGCTTCCGTCACTTGCTGACCCGCGGTAATGCGATGACGCTGGTCGAGGAAGATACCGGTCGCATTCGTGGCTACGTGCTGCTGCTGTTCTCGCGCGGCACCTCGATGGCCCGCTTGTACTCCATCGCCGTCCACTCGGACTTCGCTCGCTGTAAGATCGGCGACCGCCTGCTGGAAGCCGCCGAGACCGTCGCCCTGGAACGGGATTGCGTGTCGATGCGGCTGGAGGTCCGCCGCGACAACGCCCCTTCGCTGAACCTGTTCCGCCGCCACGGCTATCGCCAGTTCAAGGAAGTGCTGGATTATTACGAAGACCACATGGCCGCGCTGCGCTTCGAAAAGCGCTTGGTTCCGCAACTCCAACTCGACTTGGTCAAGGTTCCCTACTATCAGCAGACCCTCGATTTCACCTGCGGCCCAGCGGCGCTGATGATGGCCATGAAGGCACTGGACCCTACACTCGAACTGGATCGCAAGCTGGAACTGCGGCTGTGGCGCGAGGCCACCACCATCTTCATGACCGCCGGTCACGGCGGTTGCGGCCCCTATGGACTGGCGCTGTCGTCCTATCGACGTGGTTTCGACCTGGAGATCCACGTCAACGAAGACGGTGTGTTCCTGGTCGATTCGGTGCGCAGCCCGGAAAAAAAGGAAGTGATGCGACTGGTGCAGGAAGACTGGATCGAAGAATTAAGCCAGTTGCCGGTCGCCTTGCATCGCGGCAGCCTGGACGTGGACGAACTACGGCGGAAATTCGAAGCCGGCGGTATCCCGTTGGTGCTGATCAGTTCCTACCGGATCTATGGCGAGCGCTTCCCACATTGGGTGGTCGTCACTGGTTTCGACGATCACTGCATCTATGTCCACGACCCGTTCGTCGATGTCGAAAACGGCGAAACCGTCACCGATTCCGTCAATATGCCGATTTCACACCGGGAGTTCCAGCGCATGGCTCGCTATGGCAAGGTCGCGCAAAAAGCCGTGCTGATCCTCTATCGTTCCAACCGCCGCTCCGAACCACCGGCCACTTAACCGCCTTAACCGCACACTCGCTTTATCAGGACGCTTCGCACCGATGGCCGATCACATCATCCTGGTGGAAAATCCCACCGAATGGAAACCCCATTTTCCCAAACTACCCGTCGTCGCCGCCAAGGACTACCTGGCCAAGCCCGAATACTCCACCGGTCGCAACCTGCGGGTACTCAACCTGTGCCGCGGCTATCGTTACTTGAGTGTCGGTTACTACTGCTCACTGCTGGCCGAGGCTCGACACCACCGGGTGATCCCCAGCGTACGCACCCTCAACGACCTCAGCCGCAAATCGATCTACAGCCTGGATATCGAGGACCTGGACGACCACGTCCAGCAGGTGCTGGGCAAGCCTCGACCCGGCTTCACCGCCACGGCTTTCGAACTGGATATCTTCTTCGGCCAATGCGCCGCCAAGGAGTTGCAGGAACTGGCCCGGCAACTGTTCGACGCCTTCCGCTCACCGCTGCTGCGGGTGGAATTTCGGTTGCAAGGCAAGTGGCGCATCGCCACCCTCAAGGCCCTGCACCTGCATTCGCTGTCGACCGAGCAGGAGGAGCTGTTTCTCGGGGCGCTGGCGGCTTATCTCAGCCGGCGCTGGCGGCAACCGCGGGTCCGCAACAATTACCGCTACGATCTGGCGATGTTACATAACCCCAAGGAGGACCTGCCGCCCTCCAATCCCAAGGCCCTGCAACAATTCATCAAGACCGGCCGCGAATGTGGAGTCAATGTCGAACTGATCGAGAAGAAGGACTTCGGCCGACTGGCCGAATTCGATGCCTTGTTCATCCGCGAAACCACCGGCATCGACCACTACACCTATACCTTCGCCAAAAAGGCGGAAAGCGAAGGCATGGTGGTCATCGACGACCCTGACTCCATCCTCAAATGCACCAACAAGGTCTATCTGGACGAGTTGCTGCGCACCCACCGGGTCCGTACTCCGAAAACCGTCATCGTCCGCCGCGGCAATCTGGAGCGGGTGGATGGCGAAATCGACTACCCCATCGTGCTGAAGATTCCCGACGGCTCGTTCTCGCGCGGGGTGTTCAAGGTCAACGGCCGGACCGAATTGCTGGACATGGCCAGCAAGCTGTTCAAGTCCTCCGACCTGCTGCTGGCACAGGAATTTCTCTACACCGAATTCGACTGGCGGGTGGGCATCCTCAACAAGACGCCGCTGTTCGTCTGCCAATACTTCATGTCCAAGGAGCACTGGCAAATCTACAACCACGAGCCCGGCCAAGAGACCGGCGCCCGCGCCGGCGATTTCAAAACCTTCCGGGTCGAGGATGCGCCGGAGACGGTGGTCAGGACGGCGCTCAAGGCGGCCAATCTGATCGGCAACGGTTTATACGGCGTGGATTTGAAACAGACCGCCAAGGGCGTGGTGGTGATCGAAGTCAACGACAACCCCAACATCGATCACGGCATCGAAGACGCGGTGCTCAAGGAAGCGCTTTATCGCGGCATCGTCGAAGACATCGTCTGGCGGCTGGATCGCAAGCGGGGAAAGTAAGGGGGTAGACAGGGGACAAGCAGGGCACAAGGCTTGTCCCCTGAATTCTCAAACGGTCTTCTCAACCGGTTCAGGCCGCCTTCTTGGTCCAGGCGGTGCACCAACCGTTGGCATGAACCAGTTTACCCTGGAAAATCGCGCAGGGACCGCTTTCCTCGCCGTCCTTGCCGGTGTACAAGCCACAATTATGGCAAAAGGCCTCCGCATCCTTGCGCTTGTCGGACTTGGTGGCGTCGGTCACGTAACCCAGCGACGCCGCCGTGGGATCGGTCTCGCTGACCATATCCGCCGCTCTGGCGGTTCCGCTCAACAGCGCGTTGGCGAACGGCGCGGCGGCCAAACCGACGGCGGTCAGCTTGATGAAGCGGCGGCGGCTGTTGTCGGGAACAGGATTAGCCATGGTGGTTTCCTCGGAAGTTGTTATGAGCCGGTGAAAACCCGCGCAAACGACAGCCGCGCGAGTGTCCGAATGATAGCATGGACTACCGGTAAGGCAGCTTGACATCCGACAATGACAACGATCGATTTCCTCTTTTTTGGAGCGGCATCGCATGCGCACGGCCATTGACAGGGCACGGATTCGCCCCCGCTGGCGCCGTTGGGCGCCGCGGGTCGGTATCGGCCTGTTGGCGCTGCTGGCCATCGCCGCCGGCTGGCTGTATGGCCAACTGCGCGGCAGTCTGCCCCAATTGGACGGCTCGACGGTACTGAATGGGCTGGACGCGCCGGTCCTTGTCGAACGCGATGCGCTGGGCATACCGGTCATCCGGGGCGTCAACCGGCTCGACATCGCCCGCGCCACTGGCTTCGTCCACGCCCAGGAACGGTTTTTTCAGATGGATCTACTGCGGCGCACGGCGGCCGGCGAGCTGGCGGCCTTGTTCGGCCCGGCGGCGCTGGATTTGGATCGCGCCCACCGCCTGCATCGCTTCCGCCATCGTGCCCGCCAGGCGCTGGCGGCGGTGCCCCCCGAAGATCGCGCCCTGATCGACGCCTACACCGCCGGCGTCAATACCGGACTGGCCGCCCTCGCCGCGCCTCCGTTCGAATACCTGCTGCTGCGGACCGCGCCCGAACCCTGGCGAATCGAGGATACGCCGCTGGCGGTGTATGCGATGTATCTGAACCTGCAAGGCCAGCAATGGCGGCGCGAATCGACCCGTGGCCTGCTGCACGATCGGTTGCCACCCACCCTGGCCGACTTTCTCGACCCGCTCGGTACCGAATGGGACGCACCGTTGCTGGGACACGCCCTTCCCTCGCCGCCCCTGCCCGGCCCCGAAACGTTCGACCTGCGCCGTCAGTCGGTCGTCGATATCGTTCCGGCGCCCGCGCGAGCGCGCCAACCGCCGGCCTTCGCGCTCTTTCCAACCGTGGCCGCCGACCCTTCCGAAACGGTTAGCGGCAGCAACAATTGGGCGGTCGCCGGGCAATGGACCGCGCACGGTGGCGCGCTGCTGGCCAACGACATGCATCTGGCGCTGCGCGTCCCCAACATCTGGTATCGGGCGTCCTTGCTCTACCCCGACAAACAAGGCCGTGAGCGGCGGATCACCGGGGTCACCCTACCGGGAACGCCGGCCATCACGGCCGGCAGCAACGGCCACATCGCCTGGGGTTTCACCAACAGCCAAGGCGATTGGGCCGATCTGGTGATTCTGGAACCCGGCGCCGATGACGATCATTACCTGACCCCCGACGGACCCCGCGCCTTCACCCACATCCAGGAAACGCTGCGCGTCAAGGACGGACCACCCGCAACGCTGGAGATTCTGGAAACCGTCTGGGGACCGGTGGTGGACCGCGATCACCGGGGCCGGCGGCGGGCGCTGCGCTGGGTGGCGCACGAGCCGCGGGCGTTCAACCTGGATCTGATGGCGCTGGAACGATCCGAAACGGTGGAGGCCGCCCTCGACGCTTTCAACCGCGCCGGGGTGCCGGAGCAGAACGTCCTGGTGGCCGGAGCCGATGGTCGCGTCGCCTGGACTCTTTCCGGCCCGATTCCGCGCCGCTTCGGCTATACGGGTCGGGTACCGTCTTCCTGGGCCGACGGTCGGCGCGGCTGGGACGGCTGGCTGGAACCCGCCGAATACCCGCGTATCGTCGATCCGCCGAGCGGCCGACTGTGGACCGCCAACGGTCGGGTGGTGAACGGGACATGGCTCGATCTGCTGGGCGACGGCGGCTACGCGCTCGGCGCCCGCGCCCGGCAGATTCGCGACGACTTGCAAGCGGCTCGGCGATTCGACGAAGCCGATTTCCTGGCGCTGCAACTCGATGATCGCGCGCTGTTCCTCCAGCGCTGGCGCGACCTGCTGCTGGCGGTACTAACCCCGGAAGCCACTCACGCCGACCCACGTCGGCGGGACATGCGCCGATGGGTCACCGACTGGGGCGGACGAGCGGCGGTGGATTCGGTCGGCTACCGGT
>JAGRHI010000183.1:6022-10205 GCA_020445045.1 Candidatus Competibacteraceae bacterium | reverse complement strand
GGCAGCACGAAGGGCCGTTGTGGCAACTGGTCACCCAACAGCCACCGCATCTACTCGATCCTCGCTATCCCGACTGGTCGGCGTTGCTGTTGGACGCGGCGGACGCGACACGGGCGGAACTGACCGCCGGCGGTCAGCCGTTGGATAAGAAAAGCTGGGGAGATCAAAATTCGATCCATATCCAGCACCCCTTCAGCCGGTTCCTGCCCTGGCTGAGCGGCTGGCTGGACATGCCGACGCGCGCCCTGCCCGGCGATCAATACATGCCTCGCGTACAGACCCCTCGCAATGGCTCGTCCGAACGCTTGGCGGTCGCCCCAGGACGCGAGGCGGAGGGCATCCTACACATGCCCGGCGGTCAAAGCGGTCATCCCCTGTCGCCTTTCTACCGGGCTGGGTTCGACGCTTGGGCCGACGGCCAGCCCTCCCCTTTCCTACCGGGACCGACGCGATACCGGTTGACGCTAACGCCCGAAACGCCTCAACCTGAATCGCGAGCGCGGAGCGAATGAAGCGCTTCCCCGTTGACCCGCGCTGCTTCCTCACACTCAAGGAACGAGGGAAACCGGACCACCATCAATCGTCGTCATCGTCATCGTCATCGTCATCCAGCGCGATTTTCCGTTGCGGCACGGTCTTGGGATCGACGGTGATCGGTCGGTAGATTTCGACCCGATCCCCCGCCTCCAGCGGTGCGGTCGGCTTGGTGAGTTTGCCAAAAATTCCAAGCTTGTTTTTCTTGAGATTCAGATGCGGGTAACGGCCCAGGACCCCGGATAACTCAATGGCCTGTTGCACCGTGCTCCCCTCGGGTACCTCCAAGGACAACCAGAGCTGATGGCCCGACTCGGCATAAGCGACGCTGACTTGCATATCCCCTCCTTCACACGGTCTTTACCGCAATCACCAGTCGCAATTCATTGGACACTACAGTGAAATTCTTCCTTGACCTCACGCTGCTCGGTCATCCGCTCGATCACCCGTTTACCGGCCAGCAAAAATCCCAGCACCAGAAAACCGCCCGGCGGCAGCAACATCAGCAGAAAGCCGTGATAATCCTCAATCAGCGTGGTTTCCAGAAACGTGAAGCTCGACCCCAACAACAAGGAAGCATGGGAAAACAAGGTGGCGCTGCCCAAGATCTCGCGGCAAGCGCCGATCAGCACCAGCGCCAGAGTCAAACCCAGCCCCATCGCCAAGCCGTCGGCGGCGGCGGCGGGCACCGGATTTTTGGAGGCAAAGGACTCGGCCCGACCCAACACGCCACAGTTGACCACGATCAGGGGAATGAACAACCCCAGCACCTTGTACAGTTCATGTAGCCAGGCGTTGATCGCCATGTCGGCTAAAGTGACCAGCGAGGCGATCAGCAGCACGAACACCGGAATGCGCACCTCCGGGGCAATCCAGTTCCGCAGGCTGGCGACGACCGTGTTGGACGCCAACAGCACGGCCGTGGTCGCCAGCCCCATGCCGAGCCCATTGGTGGCGGTACTGGTCACCGCCATCAGCGGGCACAGCGCCAGCATCTGGGCGAAAACCATGTTGTTGTGCCACAGGCCGTCGGCAAAGATGCCGCGATAGTCGTTCATCGGTCATTGCCTCCGCTCGATTCATCCAGTAACACCGCCCGATGGTTGGCGAAGAACTCCAATCCACCCTTGACCGCCTTGACGACCGCCCGTGGGGTGATGGTGGCGCCGGTAAACTGGTCGAACACCCCACCATCCTTCTTGACCGCCCAGCCAGCCGGCGGCGGATCGCCCAACGAGCGGCCGTTGAAGCTCAAAACCCAATCTGATTTGCTCGTTTCGATCTTGTCACCCAATCCTGGCGTCTCGCCGTGACTGATCACCCGGACTCCCAGCAGCTTGCCGTCGCGATCCACTCCGATGACCATCACCATCTCCGTACTGCCGTAACCCGGCGCCGTGGTTCGGAAACTCACCGCTTGCACCTGGCCCTTGCGTCGCGCCCGATAGACTCGCACCGAGTGATCGCCCTCTTGCACGGTCACCGTGTCGCGCACCGGATCGTTGTCGTAGTACTCGGCGGGCACCACCTGCCGCAAGGTGGCCTGCAAATCCTCCAACTGACGCTGGGCAATATCGGCATGGGTCCCTAGGTTGGCGATACCGATCGCCATGCTGACCAGCAGCGCCACACCGCCCAGCAACAGGATCGGATACCCCGAGCTTTGCCGAATCTCCGGTTTCAGCCAGTGACTAATCACGCGAATCCACTCCAGATTTCCGCGCCAGGGGCGATTGTTTGGCATGGGCCGGCACCAGTCGCGGCTTACCGCTCCAAGTTCGACCGTAGGCACGCGGGCGGATGTAATGATCGATCAGCGGCGTGGCGGCGTTCATCAGCACCACCGCGAACGCCACTCCCTCGGGGTAGCCGCCCCAGGTGCGAATGATGTACACCAACACACCGCAGCCGACGCCGAACACGATCTGTCCCCACGACGAGATGGGCGACGTGACCGGGTCGGTGGCCATGAAAAACGCGCCCAGCATCAACCCGCCCGACAACAAGTGCAGCATGGGATCGGCGAAGCGCTGGGGATCGAGCAGGTGGAAACCGCTGGCCAGCACCAGCACCGCGCCCAGCATCCCGACCGGTATGTACCAAGTGATCACCCGTCGCCACAGCAGCCACAATCCGCCCAGCAGCACCAACCATTCAGCGGTTTCACCCAGACTGCCGCCGGTCCAACCCAGCGCGGCGGCACCGGCCTGATAATGCCCCGGTAAAATCTGGCTCAGGGAATGATTCATGCCCAACTCGGTACGGGCGTAGCCCAGGATGGTGGCGCCCGTTACGCCATCGGTCGCGGTGGAGTGCCCAAAGGTGATCAACCAGCCTTCCAACCAGCCCGGCGAGGTCCCGGACCACCAGGGATGCGGTGTCAACCAAGTCGTCATTTCCACCGGAAACGACACCAGCAGCATCACTCGCGCCAGCATCGCCGGATTGAAGATATTCTGACCGGTGCCGCCGAACACCTGCTTGCCGACCACGATGGCGAACCCGACGCCAATGGCGCCGATCCACCACGGCGCCCAGGGCGGTAGCGACAGGGCCAGCAGCACGCCGGTCAACAGCGCCGAACCGTCCATGAGCCCCGGCCGGATCGGTCGTCCCGCCAACCACAAGCAGCCGGCTTCACAGAGCAAACCCATCAGGACGGTGATCGCCAACAGATTGAACGCCGGCCAGCCGAACAGCAACAAGCCGTACAAGGTTGCCGGCAGGATCGCCAGCAACACCGCGCCCATCAATCGAGGCACGCTGTCCTGGTCGTGGGCATGAGGAGCACCGGCGAATGAATTCGAATTCATGCCTCGGCCTTCGATTCAAAAGCTAAGGTTTTAATCTTCATCTTCTTCCAAGACCGTGGCTCGTTGTTTCCTTGCCGCCCGCCGTTGCGCCGCCGCTTCCGCCTTGGCCCGCTCCTGTCGTTCGAACCGCGCCTGGCGCTGCTCCATCAATTCGCGGGTGCGCCGCGCCTTCTGTTCCTCGCGCCGTTGCGCCGCCAGCATGCCGCGCGCGTAGGCGAAGTACTGCGGCAGGGGGATGTGCGACGGACAGACGTAAGCACAGGAACCGCAGGACATGCAGTCGTTCAATCCCAGGGCCTGGATGCCCTCCCAGTCCTCGCCGCGTGCCCGTTTGGACAATTCCAGCGGCAGCAGGCCCATCGGACAGGCTTCCACGCAGCGGCCGCAACGGATGCACGGCGATGGCTCGCCCGCCTCCCCGATTTCGTCGGGAGTCAGCGCCAAAATGCCGTTGGTACCCTTGATCACCGGCACCTGAGGTCCGGGCAATGGCTGTCCCATCATCGGTCCACCCATCAGCAGGCGGGCGCGCTCGTCGCTGACGCCGCCGCAATAGGTCAGCAGATCGGCCGCCAGCGCGCCGATGGGAACCTCCAGGTTGCGAGGCTCCGGCACGGCCCCGCCGCTGACCGTGACGATGCGTGAGATCAGCGGTCGGTCGTGGCGCAGCGCCCGATGCGCCGCATAGGCGGTACCGACGTTATGCACCAGCAGCCCGGTATCGGTACCGCGCCCTCCAGCCGGCGTCTCCAGTCCGGTCAGCAGTTGAATCAACTGCTTGGCCGATCCGGCGGGATAGCGACTGGGCAGGCTCAGCACCTCGATCCGGGCATCGT
>JAGRHI010000183.1:2704-6017 GCA_020445045.1 Candidatus Competibacteraceae bacterium | reverse complement strand
GGCAGGCGTCGCTCATGGCCTCGACCGCTTCCGGCTTGTTGTTCTCGATGGCGACCACGGCGCGCGATGCTTGCAAGGCATGTAGCATGATGGCGATGCCATCGGCGATTTCCCGTGCGCGTTCACGCATGAGCTGGTCGTCGCAGGTCACATACGGCTCGCATTCCGCGCCGTTGACCACCAAGGTATGCACACCGGCCTGGCGCGCCTTGCTGAGTTTGACCGACGCCGGAAAGTTAGCCCCCCCCATGCCGACGATACCGGCGGCGCCAACCCGCCGCGCGACTTCTTCCGGGCTTAGGCTGAAGGGATCGGCGGGCGGCTCGCGCTCGGCCCAACGCTCCTCGCCGTCGGTCTCAAGGATGATGGTCGGTAGCGGCAACCCCGAGGCATGCGGCGCGGTGAACTCGCCAATGGCGGCGATCCGCCCGGAACTGGGCGCGTGCAGCGGCGCGGAAGTCACCCCCTGCTCGCGGGCCAGCAATTCACCCTTGCCGACCTGCTGGCCGACCGCCACCACCGGTAGCGCGGGGGCACCGGCGTGTTGCTGCAACGGGATATAGAGATGCGACGGCAACGGCAGGGACTCGATCGGCCGCCCGGCGCTGAGATGTTTCTGGCTAGGCGGATGGACCCCGCCACGGAAGTCATGCAGACGCATCGCTCACACTCCCACCAGCGCCGGCTTGGGCCAGCACCAGCTATCGAAAGTCGGTTTTTGGGGACGCAGTTGCAGGCATTCGGTCGGGCACACCTCGACACACAAGCCACAGCCCGTACACGCTTCCTGCAAAACGGCGTGAATCTGCTTGGGCGCGCCGATGATGGCGTCGGTGGCGCAGAGCTTGCCGCAATGGGCACAACCGATGCACAGACTTTCGTCGATCTCGGCCAACAGTGGCGGCCCCGACGCATCCATCGCCCGACCCAGCTTGGCCGCCAACGCCCGCGCCAATGCCGTGCCGCCGGGCGGGCATAAGGTCGGCGGCGCGCCACCGGCCACCAGCGCGTCCGCCGCGGCGCCGCAACCGGGATAACCACACTGTCCGCAGTTCACGCCGGGCAGCAATTCCATGATGTCCTCGCGCAAGGCATCGCTCGGCACCTGGAAATAGCGGGCGGCCAGGCTTCAACAGCAACCCCAACAGTGACCCCAACACGGTCAACGTCATCATGGCGGCAATCATTTTGGTGAACTCCCGATCGGGGCCGACGGTTAGCGTACCGGCAACCCAGCGAAACCCATGAACGCCAGCGCCAGCAGGCCGGCGGCGATGAAAGCGATGGGAGCGCCGGCGAAAGTCGCCGGCACGCTGGCCATGGCCAGCCGCTCCCGAATCCCCGCGAACAGCAGCATCACCAAGGTGAATCCCAGCGCGGAGCCGACAGCCGTACAGCAGGCTGCTGATAAAATCGTATTTCTGCTGGACGTTGAGTAGCGCGATACCGAACACCGCGCAATTGGTGGTGATCAGCGGCAGATAGATGCCCAATACCTGATAGAGCGTCGGGCTGGCCTTGCGCACGAACATCTCGGTGAACTGCACCAGGGCGGCGATCACCAGGATGAACGCCAGGATGCGCAAAAACTCGATATCGAGCGGGACCAGCAGATAATGCTCCAACAACCAACTGGCCGCGACCGCCAAGGTCAGTACGAAGGTGGTGGCCATGCCCATGCCCAAGGCGGAGTCGATCTTGTTCGACACACCCATGAACGGGCACAGCCCGAGAAACCGCACCAGCACCACGTTATTGACCAGCGCCGCGCCCAACAGGATGAACAGATAATCCCGCATAACGATCCTCCGCGTTCCTGGCTCGCTACTTGGCAGCAATCGTGCCAACAGGACTGAACGCATGCCATTCCTTAGACGTTCAATGTCTTGCCGATCTCGATTCTCCCCGGCCGATCACGGGAAGATTGTGAGGTTTACAACAATCACGGAGAAAAACGAGATTCGCTTGTCATGAATGCCGCATTGCGGATGAAAAGTACCGTGGACGACAGATCGAGACGAATCGCCCGTCGCTTCGCCTCATGCTTGATCTTCACCCTTCGCGTCTCTCACACTGGTCATGAACTTGCATACGATTTTCCAATGGTTTCAGCCTCCCACAACGCCGAGCACGCCCATGGCCCAGAACGATCAGAGAACATTCGGCTATCTCTCCGCCCAGACCGACCCGAAAGCGATGCAATCCACCACCGAAGCCCTGCCGCCCTGGGTGTTCGCCAAGGTGGTGGACCATCTGACCATCGCGGTCTGCCTCACCGACACCGACGCCAACATCCTCTATGTCAATCCGGCCTTCACCGAGGTCACCGGCTATGCCGCCAACGAGGTCATCGGTCAGAACACCGCCATGCTCTCCGATCGCTGCACGCCGGCTCGGGTCTACGATCAGTTGTGGCGGCAGATCAAGCGCGGTAAACCCTGGACCGGGCTGCTGGTCAACCGCCGCAAGCGATCCACCGTCTATCTGGCGGAACTGACCGTCATTCCGATCCAGGACCTCCGAGCGGAAACCGCCTGCTTCCTCGGCATCCATCGCGACGTGACCGCCATGCACCATTTGGAACAACAGGTGCACTATCAAAAGGCGTTGATCGAATCGATGGTGGATGCGGCCCCGGCGGTCATCGCCCTACTGGACGAGAATGGGCGCGTCATCCTCGACAACCACGAATACAAGAAGCTGGTCGGCGACCTGCGGGTGCGGGAACCGGCGGCTGAATTCCTGCGCGCCTTGCGGGAAACCCTGGGCGAAACCTTTCCGTGGGGCGCGAACGCCGCCGAGCACGGCTTTCGCGATCGGGAAGTCAGCTTCGATCCGGGCGGCAAGGGGCAACCGCGCTGGTTTTCCTGCTCGGGCGTGTGGTTCCGCGAACAGGACAGCAGCGCCGCCACCTTCTTCAAACCGGTGCGGCAGACCTATCTGCTGCTGATGGCCAACGAGATCACCGCGCTCAAGCGTCAGCAGGAAGCGGTGGGCATGAACGCCATGCGCGCCCTGTTGGCCGAGCAGGAACGGGTACGCAGCATGCGCGAGGCGCTGCAAGCCGCCATCTTCCAGATGCAGGGACCGATGAACCTGATCTGCGCCGCTCGCGATCTGTTGGAACGACGCGGCGCCCAGACCGATCCCGCCCTGCGCCACGCTCTGAATCAGGCCACCACGACCGGTCAAATGGCGTTGGAGCGACTGCGGGCGCTGGTACCGGCGGTACCCCTGGAAGCGGCGGCGCCGGTCAATATCAATCAGTTACTGCGCGAGGTGCTGGAGCTGTGCAAGCAACGCCTGCTGGCCG
>JAGRHI010000183.1:0-2683 GCA_020445045.1 Candidatus Competibacteraceae bacterium | reverse complement strand
GAAACCCGCGCCGATGCTACCCGCCATCACCGCGCGGGCCAGCCGTTTGCGCGGCATGTTCAAGCAACTGATCGACAACGCCTTGGACGCCATGGACAGTAATCGTCACCAGCCGCGCGAACTGCGCATCACCACCGCCACCCAAGAGCAGGCGGTATCGGTGGTGATCGAGGACACCGGCCCCGGCGTGGCTTCGGAACTGCAATGGCGAATTTTCGAACCGTTTTTCACCACCAAGCGTGCCACCACTCATGTCGGCCTCGGCCTGGCCATGGTCCAGGAAGTGGTCAACGAACAGCGCGGCATGATCACCCTCGATCCCGACTACAGCGCGGGCTGCCGCTGGCAAGTCTTGCTGCCCATCAAATACGAGGATGATTCTTGACCGACATCGGTGTGAAAAACGTCGTCATGGACCGATCGGACTTGCTGGAAATCGAACTGGCCACGCTGTTCCGGGTGAGCCAGGTGCTCAGCCGTCCCTGCCCATTGTGGGAAACGCTCGATCAGGTTCTGCGGGTCCTGCACGAATACGGCGAATTGCATCGTGGCGTGGTTTCGCTGGTGGACCCCGATAGCGGCGCCCTGCTAGTCAGCGCCATCCACGATCAGCCCAAGCCGCCGACCGGCGAACCGGTGCGCTACCTGCCGGGTGAAGGGGTGTTGGGAATGGTGTTGGAGCGCGGCGAGCGACTGGTGCTGCCGCGTCTGGCCGACGAGCCGCGTTTTCTCGACCGCCTACGGCTTTACGACCGCGAGTTGCCGCTGATCGGAGTACCGATCCGAGCCGGTTCAGGCCAATACAGCGGCGTGCTGGCGGCGCAACCGCCCCGCCACGACGAGTGGCTGGTGGAACGCGCCCGCTTTCTGGAAATGGTCGCCAATCTGATTGCCCGCAGTGTACGAGCCGCCTTGGCCGCGGAACGCGAGCGCGGGGCGCTGACCGCCGAGCGCGACAGCTTGCGGCGGACGGTGCGCGGCCAGCACGGCTTCGATAGCATGGTGGGCCATAGCCAGCCGATGCAGCGAGTATTCGAGCAAGTGCGGCAGGTGGCGAAATGGAATACCACGGTGCTGGTGCGCGGTGAATCGGGTACCGGCAAGGAGTTGATCGCCTGCGCCATCCACTACAACTCGCCACGGGCCAGCGGACCGCTGGTCAAGCTGAACTGCGCGGCACTGCCGGACAACCTGCTGGAATCGGAACTGTTCGGGCACGAAAAAGGCGCGTTCACCGGTGCGGTCAACCAGCGTAAGGGGCGTTTCGAACAGGCGCACGGCGGCACCCTGTTCCTGGACGAGATCGGCGACATCTCGCCGGCTTTTCAGGCCAAGCTGCTGCGGGTGATCCAGGAAGGCGAGATGGAACGGGTCGGCAGCAGCCAGACCCTGCGGGTGGACGTTCGAGTCATCGCCGCCACCAACCGCGATCTGGAAGTGGCGGTGGACGAAGGCGTGTTCCGCGAGGATCTCTACTACCGGCTCAACGTGATGCCGATCTTCATGCCGCCGCTGCGCGAGCGCCAGGAGGACATTCCCGATCTGGCGCGGTTTCTGGTGGAAAAGATCGGCAAACAGCAAGCACGCAAGCTGACCATCACGGACGGCGCCATCCGCCAACTGATGCGGCATCATTGGCCTGGCAACGTGCGCGAGATGGAAAACTGCCTGGAGCGCAGCGCGATCATGAGCGCCAACGGCGTGATCGCCCAGGACGTGATCGAACTGAGCGGCCTAAGTCCGCGCGGCGCCAGCACGGCGCCGATCTCCGCCGCGCCCAGGATCGAATTGGACGCACCCGATCTGGACGAGCGGGAGCGGGTCATTGCCGCGTTGGAACAGGCCGGTTGGGTACAGGCCAAGGCGGCCCGGCTGTTGGGCATGACGCCCCGCCAGATCGCCTACCGCATTCAAATCCTCGACATCAAGATGCGGCGACTGTAGACCACCTGCCCGTGGGGATCGATGCCGCTGGCCGTGTCGAATATTTCTCCCCGTTCACCAAGGGCAGACCGGCATGGGCCGAGCGGGCTCCGGCAACGATCCGAACGGCGCCAACTCGCTGAATACCACCATCCGCACCCAGGGAAGATGGGATGAATGCTGGACACGCCTCGGGCGACGGCTTGCGCGCGGCGCGACAGCAGCTCGGCATGGGTGGTCATCGTTCGATACCCCAGCGATAAAGGCAAAAGAGTGGGGAGCAAATGGCTCAGCGCTCGATGCCACCCATGCACAGGTATTTGATTTCCAAATATTCCTCGATGCCGTATTTGGAGCCCTCACGGCCGAGGCCGGATTCCTTCATGCCGCCGAAGGGGGCGATTTCGGTGGAGATGAGCCCGGTGTTGACACCGACCATGCCGTATTCCAAAGCCTCGCTGACTCGCCAGATCCGCCCGATGTCGCGGCTATAGAAATAGGAAGCCAGGCCGAACTCGGTGTCGTTGGCCATGCGGATGGCGTCCTGCTCGGTCGAGAAACGGAACAACGGCGCCACCGGACCGAAGGTTTCTTCCCGCGCCACCGCCATCTCCGGGGTCACTTGCGTCAGGATCGTCGGCTGGAAGAAAGTCCCGCCGAGTTCGTGCCGCCGGCCGCCCAGCACGACACGGGCACCCTTGCTCAGCGCGTCGGCGATATGCTCCTCCACCTTCGCCACCGCCGCCTCATCGATCAGCGG
>JAGRHI010000182.1 GCA_020445045.1 Candidatus Competibacteraceae bacterium | reverse complement strand
AGCCGCTCCACGCAAGCTATTGAAAACCGCGCAACAATCGCCATGGATTTGGCCGGTTTTTCCGGCTCTTCAGCGGGATGATATACACCAAATTGGGGTAATGCTTTACCCTATTTTGGGGTTAACTAAATGTTAGGATTAAATTGTGTCACGGAAAGAGTTTGATAAACGAATAAATTCCGATGCAATTGCAGGTCGTGCAATTCGTCTTTGCGCGATTTTTGAAGATCGGCTTAATAACATACTGGCAGAATATTTTGCTCTACGTGATCGTTGGGGTGATTTTCACGAACATTTCTTGGAAAGAATGTCTCTCATTCAAAAGTTGGATTTGCTTCAAAAGCTAGATTTTGGCAGTGGGTCGAAATCTCGAACTAACTTCGTGGCTTCGTTAAAAAGCCTTAGAAAACTGAGAAATGTAATGGCCCATAATTACAGTCTCCATAATGAAGAAGAACTATCAAAGCTGTACTCGGATCAGAATATCCGAAAATGGGTTTTAAACTATCCTAAGTCATTTTCAGACGAAAAAAGAAATATGGAAGTGAGAACAACTAAACTATGGAAATTTGCAAATGCAACTAGAAAATCCTAACAAGGCGGTTAAATGCGCACGCAAAAAACGCGTGCCGGACTCGCTAAACGCTCGCCGTTTACCGAGGCGTTATGGCTAAAAAAACATCGGAAGTTTGAACATGCACCTACTGTATTGCGATGAAACCAATCTAGAAGAAAAGCCAGGCGTCTTTTTTGTATATGGTGGTGTTTCAACAGAAGCAGCCGCTGCGCTGGACCTTTCGCGCGAAATCGATGCGCTAATAGCGAAGCACAAAGTGGCTCCTGATTTTTGTCTCAAATTTAATCCTGGACCACCCGGGTTGCCTCATTCGGAATTCAACGAACTGAAGCAAGGGGTGTTGGAATTAGCGGCTAAATACGAATGTCAGCTTTTTGCGTCACTAATTCTGCACGATATAGCTACTTCGCCTAGCGATGCTCGATTGAAAGAAATCAATCGTATTTGCTACCACTTTGATTGCTACTTGGCACGCCCAAACAGTCATGGGCTCGTACTTATTGACCGATTTGATGATAAGAAAATTGATCATCATCTAAGGGAAAAGTTTTCAGTTGGGATCACAGGTCTTCCGTATACGCCTGTAAAGAAGCTGGAAAGAATTATTGGCTATCACTACGCTGCGATTGGGCAATCTCATCTGTGTTCGGTAGTCGATATCGCGCTGGGCTCTTTGCGTTTTGCGGTCAACGCCTGCACCGCTGGCAAAACAGCTGCTATGCCAACTGCAGAGAAATTGATGCGGCTTCTTTCACCCCTTTTCTTTCGGGAGGCAGGTCACACCAAGGTTGCCGAAATTGGCCTGTTCTTTAGCCCAAAAGTCATCAAGGCGGCGAAGTACCGTTCGAAATACGAGGAAGTGCACACGTTCATGTCGGGTTGCGGTGTAGTGCCAGAGCAAGGGATTACGGATGTTCGCACCTACTGAGCAGGCCATAACAAGCGCATGCAGACGGCACTGGCCGCCGTCTTGCGCCGTGCAAACGGCAAGTTTAGTGCGGGGTGGCCTGTGCGCCGCTGCGCTCCAGCGTTAGGTTTCTGAATGTACAGCTTTAATGACAATCTGGATGTTATAGACGATAAGCCAATAAAAATAATAGCGAAGGTGAGTCTGTTCAAAACAGAGGAAGGTGGTAGGCATACTCCAGTTGTTGGCGCGGTGGCGTTCCGTCCAAATCATAATTTTGGCAGCGCAGAAAACAGAAATTTCTATATTGGCCAAATTAACTTCGAGAAAGATGATCTGGTTAAGCCAGGAGAAGAAAGAACAGTAGAAATAGTTTTTCTAAATGTCAGAGGATTAAAGGAATTACTTCGTATTGGTACAGAATGGAGAATTCAGGAAGGCCCAACTCTAATAGCAATAGGTGAGGTGCTTAAAGTTGAAACCTAACAAAAAGTTCAACAACGCTCGTTCCTCGCTCGGACGCGCTAACGCGCGCCGGTTAACTTGGCGTTGAGGCTGTCGGAAAACCCCCGAACTGGTAAAATCAGGCCATAAAAATCAGCGATTCGAGGGTCGGGTGAATGGCCAGATACAAGGATTACGACTACGGGCAGATGAAGATGATCCCGGTGTCGTTCGAGCGGCAGATTCTCCCGGGCAGTTTCGAGTATTCGCTGGCCTGGCTGGTCGACCACGAACTCGATCTTGCCGAGCTGGATGCAAGGTACTGCAACGATGACGGCGGCCGCCCGGCCTATGATCCGCGGGTGTTGCTCAAGATCGTGCTGCTGGCCTACTCGAAGGGCGTGACCAGCAGCCGGCGCATCGAGCGGCTGTGCCGCGAGAACATCGTGTTCATGGCGCTCGGCGCCGATCTGCAGCCCGACCACAGCACGATTGCCGATTTCATCTCGCGCTCGCCTGAAACCATCGGCGGGTTGTTCACCCAGATCGTCATGACCTGCGACCAGCTGGGCCTGATCGGCAAGGAGATGTTCGCCATCGACGGCTGCAAGCTGCCCTCCAATGCCTCGAAGCAGTGGAGCGGCACGCACGAAGAACTGGACAAAAAGCGCAGGAAGATCGACCGGGCCGTGCGCCGCATGCTGCAACGCCATCGGGAAGAAGACACCGCAGCCACCGAACCTGACATCCACGCACGCGAACAGGCACAGATCAAAAAGCTCCGGGCGGCCTCCAGGAAGATCAAGACCTTCCT
Source organism: Candidatus Competibacteraceae bacterium (assembly GCA_020445045.1). Classification (GTDB taxonomy): domain Bacteria; phylum Pseudomonadota; class Gammaproteobacteria; order Competibacterales; family Competibacteraceae; genus Competibacter. Next base: position 918 of record JAGRHI010000182.1, on the reverse strand, counting down.
CGACACGGAGCCCGAACGGCGCGGCGTCAGTGGGGCGGTGGTCAAGGGCAACCTCACCGACAACGAGTCGGCGAAGATGAAGACCAGCCACGGGGTCATCCAGGGCTACACCGGGGTGGCGGCGGTCGATGACCGACACCAGGTGGTCGTCTACGCCGAGGCCTTTGGTCAGGGCCAGGAGCATGGGCTGATCCAACCAATGCTCGAAGGCATCCGCTCGACGTATGCCTCGGCGCCGGCCAATAGCCGCAAGACACTCAAGCGGGCGAAGCTCACCGCGGACGCGGGCTATCACAACCGCGAGACCCTGGAGTACCTGGAACGCGAGCGGGTCGACGCCTACATCGCCGACACCGGGTTCCGCGCCCGGGACCCGCGGTTCAAAGACCACAAGGCCGCCCCGGAGCGTAACAAACGCCAAGACCAACACCGCTTCACCCAGGAAGACTTTCATATCGACCTCAACCAGCAGACCTGCCGCTGTCCGGCCGGCAAGGCGATGTGGCTGAAAGCCCAAAGGGCCCGCATCGGCCATCACCTGTTCATGCAGTTCCAGGCCTACGAACACGACTGCGCCAACTGCCGACTGCGCGTCCGCTGCCTGAGAGACGAGCACCAGAGCACCCCGCGCCAGGTCAACGTGATGCTCGATATCACGCCGGCCCGAAAAGACGGTGTAATCGAGCGAATGAAGCGCAAGATCGACAGCGCCCGCGGGCGGCACATTTACAGCCAGCGGCTGGGGACCGTGGAGCCGGTGTTCGGGCACCTCACCGATGCGATCGGCATCCGGCGGTTCAGTCTGAGAACCAAACGCAAGGTCGATGGGCAGTGGAAGTGGATGATGATGTTGCACAACATCCTGAAAATCCACCGATACGGATGGCAATGGGCGTAGAAGGCGGAGGCAGGAACGTG
>JAGRHI010000181.1:4386-5372 GCA_020445045.1 Candidatus Competibacteraceae bacterium | reverse complement strand
CGAGAAGTCGGGCGAGGCGGTCAAGATCGTGGTGGTGGCCAAGGACCCCACGCTGACCGCCGAGGCGCTGATCGAACACTGTCGCCAGCGCCTGACCGGTTACAAGGTGCCGCGGCGAGTCGAGTTCCGCGCCGAACTGCCCAAAAGCAACGTCGGCAAAATCCTGCGGCGCTTGCTGCGGGATGGGTAGACGGGATACCCCCTCTCCTTCCGGGTGAAGGTTGGAGCGAGGGCGCGTTGCCTTCAGGCCGCGGCGGCCGGGCGGGCGGCGACAACCTGTTCCAGCCAGTTCAACATGGTGTCCGCCGCCTCTTGCCAGTTCAGTTCCAACATCATGGCGTGCGCCATGTTGGGGATGATTTGGGCTTCGGTGCGGTAGAAGCGGGCGGTTTCCCGGACCATGGCCGGCGAGATGAACACATCGTGTTGCGCGCCCTGTACCAGGATCGGCAGCCGTAGTTGTTCCGGTTTCAGCCGCAGCGGGTTGATGCCCATCATGTCCAGCGACACGATTTGCGATTCCGCCTGGATGTAGTCGAAATACTCGCGCAGCTTTGCGAGGGGCATGTCCTGGGAAAACAACAAGCGCCGCATCATTTCGGGCGAGCCGAAGCTGGGACCGAGCAGCGAGAACAGCGCCATCTGCTGGAACAGGAACGGGTGCCGCATGGCCATGTGCAGGTTGCTCGGCAGCAGGCCCTGTGGCGGCACCGAGGCCATTAGCACCGCGCCCGGTATCTCGGGATGGGTTTCCAGGTATTTCTGCAGCACCATGCCGCCCATCGAATGGCCGATCAGCACTGGCGGAGCCGGTAGGGTCGCCACCGCCTGGGCCAGGTCGGCGACGTAATCGCTCAGCCGCCAAGTGTGCAGGTGCTGGTGGCCCTCGCTGAGACCGTGGCCGCGCAAGCTGAGGGCATGCGCCGCATAACCCCGTCGGGCGAAGTAGGGCAGGAAATTTTCATCCCAGACTCGGGCATCCGAGA
>JAGRHI010000181.1:0-4315 GCA_020445045.1 Candidatus Competibacteraceae bacterium | reverse complement strand
CATGGCAATGATTCCTGTTGGGTGATAAAGAGACGATTGAAAAGAGCGGGCGGCCTTGGGCGACGGCCGTCTCGGCCGTCGCCCAAGGCCGGGATGGCGCGACCATCAGCGCAAGGCCACGGTTTCCACCCAGATCAGTTCGCAGGCGCCGTTGCCGGTATCCTCGCGGCTCAGTGAGCTGCGCCATTGCCAGCCATCGTCGCGGCGGGCTTCGACCAGGTAGCCGCGCAGGCTGACAATATGACCGGGGCGGATTAATTTCAACCGATCGGCGACATGCCCGGTCGCGGGAATCAGATGCATGTTGGCACTGTGGGTTTCGATATCCCGGCGCGGGATGAAAAAATCGTTGACGTGCCAATAATAGAAGCGGTGGCGTTGTTGGATGTCGATTCGTTCCAGCACATTGCTATCCGACATCGGCCCCCAGCCCAGCGCCAGGTCGAGCGGCGAGAGATCCGCGCCGCCGTCGAAGCGGTAGTCCTCCCGGCCCAGCACTCGGGCTTCGAGCGTGAATTCCGCCAGCGCCTTGATGCGGTAGTGGTCTTTTTGAAAGACCGGCCCGGCATTGAGCGGTCGTTGCGTGGGCGGGTCCGGCGCCAGCACGCCGGGCGACCGCTCGATGGGACGGTCTTGCCAGGCCCAGTAGGCGCCCAGCGCGCAGACGAGCAATAACAATCCCAGGCGGCGCATTGGCTAGGATTCCTCGGGATCGGTCCCGACAGCGGGCGATGGCGTCCGATTCTCGACCTCGATGGCGGTGATCTCGCAGCGCAAACAGCCGGAGCCCAGCACGGCTTCCACCGGGTCGCCGATCTGGAGCGAGTCGGCCCGCCGGACGATGGTCCCATCCGGGTATCGACGCACGATCGCATAACCACGCTTCAGGGTGGCCAGTGGGCTCAGGGCATGCAGGGCGCCGCTCAGGTTTTGCAGGTGTTGACGGGTGGTCTGGAAACATTGACGTAGAGTCGCGTTTTGGCGCAGCGTCAGCGTCCGCAACTGCTGACGGGCCGAGCGCAGCCGCGCCGCCGGAGCCTGTGCCCGCAGGCGCGTTCTCAGCCCGGCCAACCGCAGGTGCTCGCGGTCCAGGCGGTTGTTCAGGGCCTGTCGTAGCCGTTGGTCCAGCTCATCCAGCCGTTGCGCATGATCGTGCAGCCGGCGTCGCGGTTGCAGTCGTTCCAGCCGCGCCGTCAGTGGGCGCAGCCGCTGGCGCCGTTCACTCAAGCGCTGCCGCGCCGCGCGTTCCAGCCGCGCCGCCAGCAAGCGCGTCGCGCGCGACCATTCCTGGCGGTCGGGGCTGGCCAATTCGGCCGCCGCCGTGGGGGTGGGCGCGCGCAGATCGGCGGCGAAGTCGGCGATGGTGATGTCGGTTTCGTGACCGATGCCGCTGACCAGCGGTATGGCGCAGTCGACAATCGCCCGGGCGACGATTTCTTCGTTGAACGCCTGCAAGTCTTCGAGCGAGCCGCCGCCGCGCGTCAGCAGCAGCACGTCGCAATCCTGGCGTTCGGACGCCAGTCGGATGGTCGCGGCAATGCGTTCCGCCGCGCCCTCGCCTTGCACCGGCACCGGATAAAGCAGGACTGGCAGCTTGGGAAACCGGCGGCGCAGCACGCTCAACACGTCACGCAGCGCCGCGCCGCTGGGCGAGGTGATCACGCCGATTCGCCGAGGAAAGCGGGGCAAGGCTTTCTTGCGGTCCGCCGCGAACAGGCCTTCCCGTTCCAACTTGAGACGCAGTTCGTCGTAAGCCCGCCGCAGCGCGCCGGCGCCGGCTTCCTCCACATACTCGACGACGATCTGGAAATCGCCGCGCGGTTCGTACAAGCTGACACGGCCCCTCAGCAATACCTGCTGACCGTTGCGCGGGCAATCGCGGAACAGCAGGGCGCGATTCTGAAACAGCGCGCAGCGGATCTGCGCCCGGGCATCCTTGAGCGAGAAGTAAACGTGCCCCGAGGCTGGGCGGGACAGGTTGGAGACCTCGCCCTGTACCCAGACATCGGGAAAGCGTTGCTCCAGCAGCCGGCGAACCGCTTGCGTCAGTTCGGAGACGGTGTGGATGTCGCGATTGGATGGCATTACAAGGAGGTGCGTCTAAAAGCTGGATTGTGCGCCCTCATACCCTTGTTCTGTCGCGATGTGCCAACCTTCGTCGCGGCGCAAGCCGATTTTGAAACCATTCGCGGTCAATTGTATTTTCAGTCGTTGCATTTGTTGCTGCCGCACCAACAAGGCCAATAGTTTCGGCGTTTGAGGATGGGATGACTCCAGGAACAATTCTTCAATGGCCTCCGAATAGCGTTGGTGGTGAGTGTAGTATTGATGTTGCATATCCACCAGTTGCCCCAGAGTTTCGGCAGGTGAAAGTTTTGATTCCGCACGCGCCATCAGCGTCGCTTCAAGCTTTTGCTGATCGAGGGGTTCTTTTCCTAACATTCGTTCGCTGAAACTGGACGATGTCTTACCCGCCGCTACTTCCTGGAGGGTGTTGACCGTGCAGTTGCTCAGAAAGACCAGTGGAACGGCTGCCGCGAGACCCAGGAGAATTCCGTAGGCTATGGGTGAAAGCGCTTTCAGTACCGGACTGTCGGGAGCCGCCCCGACTTCGATTTGCCGGCAGTCGGAAAGTCGGTCGGCGAGGCTGTGTCCACTGCGACCGAACAGCAACCAGAGTAACGCCACAGGCCAGAGTAATATCCAGAGAAAAAAGGCCATGATATTGCCGGCGAGTCGTTGAAGGAGAGTTCCAGTATCAGGCAGGGTCGCTATGTCGTCGTCCTTTCGCACCGGCGCGATTCGCATCAGCCGCTGGCCGTAGGTCAAACCATCCCATTTGCCGGGCAAATAAATGAGTCCAAGCCATAATCCCCACAGCCACAGACTGATTCTGATAATGAGTTCGTAGTTTTCGAAACTCTTGATCGTCTTCCTTGCGGAATCGAGATCGTCCGCTCCACTCAGGGCCATGTTGAGAAGGACAAGCAACAGAACCATGCCTAATAAGATCGGCCCCGCCATGAGAAATCCAAGGCTGCAATAAGTGGCGACCCCCGCCAGGAAGCGCCGCTTGAAGGAAGCAGCGGGCGCGCGTTTCGGGTGATTGGGTAGAGTGATTTCGGGTGGCAGAGTGAACTCCAGGGACATCAGCTTGAGCGAGCCGGGCGGTAGTTCGTCGAAATACAGCACGTTTGAATTCGGTTCGGCGCTTCGCGTACCGGAAGCGGACGCTGTGGTGACGCGGCGGCTGGCGGGAGGTCGATTCCTTTCCGCTTGGAGTTGCAGGTACTTGGCGATGATTAACCCGCAGGCGGGACACACGCCTTGGGAAATCAACCCATCCTGAGGACCGCGAGCGTGATAACGACACTTGGGGCATTCGGTGAGGGTGGGCAACACATTGGGCGATTCGGCGGAAGCGGGTTCGGTTGCGCGAGAGGAATCATCAGATAGTGATTCGAGCGTCAGTGTGGAACGGGCCGGCTTTTTGTCCAGCAAGGTCGAGGCTGGCCTGGGTGTATCCGGTTTTTTATCCAGTAGAGTGGGTCCGCTGGTCACCGCCGGTGGGGGCGATGGCGCCGCCGGCGCGATTTCGTCGCTCGGAACCAGCCGGCATACGAGGCCGGCATGTTTCATCGCTCCTTGATACCGATAGGCGGCGTCTGCTTCCAAGCCCCGTCGCAGAAAATGGGGTTTCCCGGAAAAGAGCGATTCGATTTCAGCCGGTTCCCGCCGTAATAACTTTGCCAGATTGCGTTTTGCGTCTTCGGAAGAAAAATTGGGTGCTATCTGGCCTTGGAAAAGTAAGTCATAGCGAGTTTCCATTGGTTGGCTCCTATTGAATCGATATGCCGCCAATTATCATCTATTCGAGACAAGTGAATGGTTAAAGGTATTCGATGTGGCGATTATCCCGGCCAGCCGTTTTCGCTGACCAATTCACTCAATGGCTGGCGCTGTGCCCAGCCTTCCTGTTCCAGCATGGGTTTTTCATAGAAGCGTTCGACCGGTCCCAGACAGAGCACTGCCACGGGTCGCGCCCCCGACGGCATGCCCAGCAGCTCGGCCAGCGTGTCGGGGTCGAACAGCGAGACCCATCCCATCCCCAGACCCTCGGCGCGTGCCGCCAACCACAGGTTTTGAATGGCGCAGGCCACCGAAGCCAGGTCCATTTCCGGCAGCGTGCGCCGACCGAAGACATGTCGTTCCCGGCCATCCATCAGCGCCGCCACCAGCACTTCCGCGCAATCCAGCACGCCCTCGACCTTGAGGCGCATGAAGTCGTTTTCGCGCTCGCCCAGGGCGCGAGCGG
>JAGRHI010000180.1 GCA_020445045.1 Candidatus Competibacteraceae bacterium | reverse complement strand
TTTTCATGATTGTTTCTGATAATGTCTATTACAATTAATCGAATATTTTTAGTAATCTGGCACCTTAGAGGCAGACTTTGTTTTTTCCTGTTTTTTTCGCTTGGTAAAGCATGAGATCTGCTTTATTGAGGAGTTCGCTTGACGATTTTGCGCAGCATGGAAACTCAGCGATCCCAATACTGACCGTTAGCTTATTAAGAATAGTTGGAAGGTTTGAAGGTAAGGGTATCTCTAGTAGGGCGGACTGTATTCTCTGGGCGATTAATAAGGCCTTTTCTTTTTTAGTATTAGGTAATAAAATAATAAATTCTTCTCCACCGTATCGGGCTGCTTGATCAATATCCCGAATATTATTCAAAATAATTTTACCGAACTCATACAAAATAGCATCTCCTGCTAAATGACCAAGATGATCATTAATTGCTTTAAAATTATCAATATCGATGATCATTAATGAGAGGTATCCCATCGTGCGTAAAGCTCTTTTTATTTCATGATCTAAGCATCTTATGAAGTAAGAACGCTTAAATAAACTGGTTAGTCCATCTTTGATTGCCGAATTAATCGCCGCCTGATAATTATTATATAGTTGATCTGTATATGTTTTCTTTTTTAGTAATAAATTGATTTTCGCCATAAATTCTTTATTGTTGATGGGATTGATAAAAAAATCATCTGCGCCATATTCGAGGCACGCCAGTTTTAATTGATAATCGTTGATATTGGATACGAATAGGATTGGTATATGTTGATAAAGATCTATGCGCTTGATTCTTTTATAAATATCCAATCCATCCATATCAGGGAGTACCGTATTGATAATTATCAAATCAAATGATTTATTGTGTGCAAGAGCAATTGCTTGCTCTCCTGTGTTCGCCAAGGTAACAATGAATTGTTCTTGATTTAACATATTGAATATCAGGCTTTTTTCCGTTAAGTTATCTTCTATGAGTAAAAAGTGATTCCTCGTGTCATTGTTAATTGATTTGGTTTTTTCTATACCATCTTCATTGGTAAAATTAAATTCAATATCCTTTCGAATTTCAAGTTGATCCCTGTATACTTTTAATTTGAACATAGTGTTGATGCGAGTCAATAACTCAATTGGATTGACTGGTTTAATCAACACTTCATCGGCATTATTGTTGAAATCCTGTTTGGTGCTGTATGAGTCTAGATTGGTGGTTATTATAATAGGAACGTTCTTTGTTTTAGGGGTATTTTTTAATGTTTGAGCGACGTTGAATCCATTATGATCCGGTATCATGGAATCTAATATAATCAGATCCGGCTGGTGTTGTTGGGCATCCACTAAAGCTTTTTGGCCATTAAGGGTAATTTGAACCCTATAATTTTCGCTTTCAAGAATTTCGGCAATTAATTTTGCATTGGCTTCGTCAACATCGATTATGAGTACTTTGGGGTGATAATTTAAATCTTTTTTGTTGCTGAATATGCTCATGATATCATGCCTCAAATATGGTCGTTAGCTTGAAACCACATCAATTAATACTTCAGAAATTTTGCGCTCATGCTATGATGTCTATTGGTTTAATCGATGTATCGTGCTTTTTTACTCGTTAAGGTTATGAAAATAGGCTGGTACTGTCGGTGTCGGTTGCATGCTGAGCATGCAACGTTCGAAGTTGATCAGCCGCTTATTTTCGAGATTCGTAAGCATTTTAAGGAAGTCGATTCTAAGCAAAAATCGCGCCATCTTATTGATCATCTTTCATGATGTCATACCTCCCATCAATTTGTCCTGTGGTTTGAAACCGAGAGTCCACCTCGGCAAGTACGTGCAAGGTACTGTTCTGTAGCATGTTTTATAGAAAACCTTGCCGTAACCAACCCATCGGATCGATTTTACCCAATGAGAACCACCGTCGTGACGGATGGATTTTTTGCAACGCAATGGAGTGAGTGAAATCGTTCCACCGGTCCATCGCCACGCGTTGGCCCACAAATCATGTGCGGTTCATCCCCACTACGGTACTGTCGTCAGCATGTTCGGTGGACATGCCAAATTTCTGGGGCGCTAACCACAGTTTCGTGGATTCGCTGTCGATGGGTGCACGTGGCTTAAGATCGGTTCATTACGAGCCTGTACGGATCGCTTTGACCGGTTCATTTCAACCCGAACCTGGTTTTCGTTCCGCCCACGCCTGCATCGGTGGTTGGCCTTGGATATTGCGGGCGGTCAGATGGTGCGAGTTGGTCGCCAGTGTGCGACTTCGGGCGGCCGGTGAGTTTGATCGATCAGTGCTCCGCTGCCCGTTTACCCGCCCAGGGTGTCCGCATGGAATCGTTCGATCGCCGCCTTGCTTTCGAGCAATTGGACGGTCTTGCCGTCGAAAAAGAATACGATGGGATCGTCCTCGGTGTGGGACAGGATATGTTCTTGCCGCCAGTTAGCAGGATCGGCACATGTTCCGCCCTGATGGCGGGGCAGTGGAATGGACACCCGATCCCTTGGCCGTCGCTGGGCGAGGGTTCAGGGGTCGGGTCGTGCGGGCAGGGAAAGCGGATTCAAGCGCCGGCGGCGATTCGCTGTTGAATAGCGTCCACCACGCCCTCAGTGGCGGGAGAATCGACGACCAGCAACAATCCTTCCTGGCGGTAGAATTCGATCAACGGCGCGGTCTTTTCGAAATAGGTGTCGAGGCGCTTACTGATGGCTTCGTCGGTCTCGTCGTCGCGTTGAATGACCGGGCTGCCGCACTTGTCGCAAACCCCCGCCACCTTGGGTGGATTGGTCCTGATGTTGTAGATGGCTTGGCAACTGGTGTTGGAGCAGGTGCGGCGGGTGGTCAGGCGGTTGAGGATTTCCTCGCGCGGTACCTCGATATTGGCCACGACATCCAGCTTGATCCCTAATTTGCTCAGCAGCGCCTTCAGTGCCTCGGCCTGCGGGATGGTGCGCGGGAAACCGTCCAGTAGGAAACCCTTGGCGCAGTCCGGTTCCTGCAAGCGTGTTTCCATGATGCCCATGATCAGATCATCCGGCACCAAGTCACCGGCTTTCATGTAAGCATCCGCCTGCTTGCCCAACTCCGTGCCGGCCTGCACCGCGCCGCGCAGGATGTCGCCGGTGGAGATCTGCACCGAGCCGTCGATTTGCGTCAGTAGCTTGGCCACGGTGCCCTTACCAGCGCCCGGGGCGCCCAACAGAATCAGTCGCATGAATTTTTCCTCGTTATCCGATGAGACGGGTTCAAATGATTTCCGGTCGCCGCAAACGCGCCGTCCAGCACCGTCTGGAATTATAAACCATGGTTTCGGGCGGATTTGGATAATCACCGCTCCGTTGGTTCGAGAGCGTCGGGCGCCGTTCGGAAGCGCCATGTGGGTTGCCGCAACCATTGCGTCGCTTCGACGGCTGGCACCGGCTTGCTGGTAAGAAATCCTTGAATCCCGTCACATTTGTCGTGTCTGCAACAACGCCAGTTGCCCAGTCAGCGTACCGTAGTACGCCAGTTAGCGGATTTGCGCCTCGGCCTGCTTTTGCGCGGTGATGTCAGCATAAGTGCCCAACACGCCGACAACGTGCCCGTCGGCATCGATCAGCGGGGCTTTGCTGGTGTGAAACCCGGCTTCCGAGTCGTCGGCATGGCGGCCCGACTCCTCGAAATCGGGTTTGGTCTGGCCCGATGCCATCACCGCCCGGTCGTCGGCGTGGTGGCGTGCGGCGGCGGTGGGATCGAGCGGCAGGTCGAAGTCGGTTTTGCCGCGCAAGTCATCGAGATGGGCAAGGTGGACATCTTGCGGAAAGCACTGATTGGCGCCTAGATAGCGCGACTCGCGATCCTTTCAGAAGATGCGGATCGGCACGTTGTCGAGGATGGTTTGCGGCATTTGCCGGGATTACCGCGGCTCCGCTTCGGCGCGATCGAGTTCGAGCAGCAGCCGGGCGGTGCTGGTCACTTGGTCGATCAGGTTCAGCTCGGCTTCGGTCGGTTCGCGCTTCGCGCGGTAGTAGACGGCGAAGGTACCCAGCACCGACTGGTCGTCGCTCAAGATTGGCGTGGACCAGCAGGCGGCCAGTCCGAAGCAGCGGGCGATGTCCCGGGCACTCCGCCAGTACGGGTGGCTGTCGATGTCGCTGACGATGATTTGCCGTTTTTGCCAAGCCGCGGCGCCGCATGAGCCGGCCTCGGGTCCGATCGCCCAGCCGTCCACCTGACGGATGTATTCGGCGGGCAGCCGGACACTGCCACTGTGGCGCAGCCAGCGTCCTTCTTCGAGCAGCAGAATCGAGCAGTAGGCGTCTGGCATCCAGCGTTCGATTAGCCTGCAAAGCTCGTCCAGCGCCTCGCGCAGGGAACGGCCGGTGCCAACCAGGCTAAAGACCTGGGCGATTTCTTCCTGGCGCACTTTCAGGCCGCGAGACCCATGAGGGTGGGCGATCGAGGACGGGAGCGGAAACGGTTGCGGTGGGTGCAGCACGATACCTTCTGGCCTCATCTCGGGTGGAGGGAGCGGCTGCCTTAGGTGGAAAAAGCAGACCGTGACTATTTAAAGCAAGCACAGGGTGCAATTTGCGACAGTATTCTTACAAACTTCCGTCGCGGGTTTCTACCCGATAGTTTGATAGGGTATCGGTAAAATGATGCGAGTTCTTCATGGTGCGTTTTACTCAAGGGTGCTCGCCTCTTTTGGGTGAGTCGATTTCGTCCGGGAAATCGGAGCGGGTTTTGATGATGAACGAGTCGGTTTGCGGAATGTTCAGGGGGTTGCCGTGGATGGTGGGATTGGTTGCCAACTTCGGTGCCATGGCGGTCGCCGGCGATGCGCCATTCGCCGAACAGGTCGCGGTTTGTCAGGATCGGCCGGAGTGCCGGATCGTCGAGACGCTGGATGCCGGCAAAGCCGCCGACGGTACGGTGTTGACCGTGCTGCATGTCGCGCTAGGTAGCGAAAATCAGCCCGACGATGCCGAAGGGCGGCAATGCCGACCTTATCCCGAGGATTACTGGCTCAAGCAGGTCGACCGGGATGGCAAGGCTGCTTACCGGCGCTTGTTCGCCTTTTGCAACGACGGCTATGGCGCTTCCGGGATTGGGGAAGATGTCGTCACAATTGGTCCGAACCGCATCACGCTCGATCGGGTCGGTGGCAGTGCCTGGCGCTGGGAGATCGGCGCGAGCTATCAATTGATGCCGGAACGGCCGCTGCTGCGTCGGGAGGCCAGCTATCACACCTTGGGCGGCGGTTGCCTGGAAACCGAAACCGATTTTCGGGCACTACGACAGCGCGGCTGGCTTGATCCATCGCCGACCGAGGAGATGCTGGATGAAGAAACGACGGTCGGTTGCGACCGAGAAAGCGCCCCCGGCCAGTTTATCGCGATTCCTGAGCTTGAGCGCGGTGGCGACGAGCTAGCGGCGCTGGAGCGACAATCCGCCGGTTTGGGCGGTTGCGCGCTGACGCTGAGAGCCACGGGCAACAAGGAAGAGGGTTTTGTTGTGCTTGGTGGCCCGGACCCGCAAGCACGGACCGAAGTCAAGCTGCTGTTGCTGGCGGCGACCACGTTGCTGGCGCAGGTGCGCGACCCGGGGCGGATTCCGGCGGCGTCCGGAAACTGGATCAACGACGACCGCCTGGAGCTATGGCTGGGGCCAGCGCTCTATGGAGGTTGGCCATCCGCCGATCGGAAAGAGCAGCTTTATCAGTTTGGCATCCGCTTGGCCGACGGCGCGGTATTCGCGGGTTACGGCAAGTCGAAACGCTTGCCGACGATACGGCGCTGGCAGCGGGGTGACGCGCGTCTGCTGTTGGTGGATTGGGGAGATGTGGGATTGGAGCCGAATTCGATAACGGTGGTGTACGGTCAGGGCGACGGTCGTCGGCAGGGGCGGATGCTTGCCACCAGTCACCTCAAGTACGGTGACCCCGACACACTCGGTCAACCCTGGACCTTTCCGGTGACCTGCGAATTGCGGGACGAGCTGTTACAAGTTGACGCCTTGCGACCGGAAACGGCCGCGATGGAGCAGGATGATACGGCCGATTGAGCTTGTGGTAAGTCGAGATCACCTCTCTGGCCTGCTGGCGCCTCGCTAATATCCGCGCAAAAATCCTCGTCAAACCAAATGGCCAAACTGTCTCATTGCACCAAGGCATAGCCGTGCCCGGGTCAGTTGGTTAACCTTGTGCTGGGTTTTTCCGTGGCTGTTTCCGTTGGTCGCTTGGCTGAATCAGACATGGGTAATGCAGAAAGGTATCCGTACACCGATGTCTCGTCTTAGTGAAGAGATCTACGTAACTTTGACAGTAGGGTGACTAACTCTCCCGAAAGTGCCCTGAATTTACCAGAGGTCATCTCGATTTTTGCTTCATCCATTTTGCCGGCTTGCACTAAATCGATTATTTGGCCAACGATAACATGAAACTGCTTATGCTTCTCTCTTAATTCAGAGAATCCTTTGGTATTCTCATGTAATAATCCTCCTCCCTCATCATATATCCATTTTCCAAGAGCACAATGATTGTCCACGCTCGCCGTGTCCCGATCTGGAATCTGCCCGCTATAAATCGCGGCAGTCAGTTTCGCTATCCATTGAAGGTGGGCATTGATATATTGATTTATGGGTTGCGACATTTGTATGTGCTCCTTTTCCAAACTACATCATAGCAAACCACCGCTGAAAATAAGGGGAAGATCAAGGATGGGTACCGGGGTTTCGGTGTCGAGGAAGCAGGAGATGGCCAGGTCGCGCCAGCCGGTCGGTTGTTCGGGCAACTTGCAAGCTTGGGTGTCGGAGACGCGCGCGCGCGTTGGAATATCGCTCAACAGCAATGCACCGTACTCGGCCGCGCCCATCCGTGGCTGGTAGGCGACCACGCCGGCTAGTTTCCGCTCCTGTTGCGCCGGCTGTTCCCGCCCCCATAGCCAAGCCGCCAAATCCATCGCCGGCAACAGGAGGTCGTTCCACAGGATCACCCGTTGGCAGTAGTACGGGCTCAGCGGTACTTCCAGTAGCGTGGGCGCCTCGATCAAGTGGATCAGCTCGTGCTCGCCCACGGCGGCGCGCAGTCGATCGTCCAGCGCCAGCATCCAGGCCGTGCTTTCCCGCGAGCTTTCAGTGGCCACCGGCGCCCTCCGTGAGCACGGCGAGCAATGCCGCCAGATGCTCGGTGTTGGTCACGCAACCCAGTTCCTCGTCAAGCGGCGCCAGCGCCTGAATGGGGGAAGCCGGCGACCCCATGCAGGCCGGCAGCGCCAGCAGGCGCGGAGGTTCGGCGAGCGCTTCGACCTGGTCACAAAGCAAGCCGAAGCGATCGGCGCCATTATCCAGCAACGCACAGATCCGCCGACTGTCCGGTGGTTGCGGCAATAGCCGTAATTCGCCGGACAGGCAGTACACCGGCCACCACTCGCCGCCGAGTGCGATGGCGCCGATACCTTGCGGCGCTCGCACCTCCCGGTCGATATCCAGGGGCGATTCCAGAGACTTGATCTCCGTTTGCGGTAGTAGCCATGGGTATCCGCCCAGGGTCAGCTTGGCCAACGCCCGAATCTCCCGCAGTTCGGCTAACGTGTTTCGAACGGGTTGGCTCATGCGCGCAGTAACCTGTGCATCTGTTCGAGCAGTTCGTCTTCCATGAACGGCTTGGTCAGATAAGTATCGACGCCGACCGCCTCGGCTTCATGCCGGTGCTTGGCGGTGGAGCGTGAGGTGATCATGATGACCGGTAAGTCGTGGGTGGCCTGGTTGGCCCGTAGATGCGCGGTCAGCTCCAGACCGTTCATGCGCGGCATCTCCAAGTCGGCCAGCACCAGGTCCGGGCGCTTGCTGTTGATGATTTCGATCGCCTCCAGGCCATCGCGCGCGGTGCGCACCTCGAAACCGGCATCTTGCACGAACTGCGCTAGCGAACGGCGCGCGCTCAGCGAATCGTCCACCGCCAGCACGATTTTTCGATGGGGAGCGGAGACGGCGGATTTCGTCGGTTGGACAGCGGCCGTCGGCAACCGCTGGCCGGCGGCGCGGGCGCGCAACAGTTCGGGCAGATCCAGCACCGGCGCCACGCTGCCGTCGCCGAGAATGGTGGCGCCCACGATGCCGGGGAGCGTGGAGATGTACTGGCCCATGCTTTTGACCACCAGGTCGCGGCTATCCAACACTTCCTGCACCAGCACGGCTCGAAGGCCACCAGTTTCTTCTCGCACCAGCAGCACTGGCGCCGCGCCGCGGTCGTGCTCGCGTCGGTCTTGCGGCAGATTGAGCAGGCTTTCCAGCAACGTCAGTTCGTGCATGTCGTTGCCCAGTCGGTAGGTGGTGACTTTGCCCAGCGTCTGTATCTTGCCGGCTCCGGAGTACAAGATTTGTTCGATGCCGCGATCGGAGAGGGCATAGATCTGATCCCGCACGCGCAACAGCAGCGCGTGAGTGGAGATCAGGGTGACCGGTAGCCGCAATTCCATCAGGCAACCCTTGTCGGCTTCGGTTTGGATACGCAGTGAGCCTTTCATATCCAGCAGCCGGCTGTAGACCATGTCCATGCCGATGCCGCGCCCCGAGGTTTGAGTGGCCGAGCCACGGGTGGAGAATCCCGGCAGCAGGATCAACCGGGCCAGCTCGTCCGGCTCCAGCGGTTTGTCGGGGGCGAGCAGGCCCTGTTCTTCCGCCGTCCGGCGGATCGCCGCCAGATCCAGCCCGGCGCCATCATCCCGGCAGTGGATGGCGATGCTGTTGCCCTCGCGCATGAAATGCAGCTCGATCCGTCCCGCTTGGGGTTTGCCCAGACGCTGGCGCTGGGGGGGCGACTCGATGCCGTGATCGACCGCGTTGCGCAGAATGTGCATCAACGGATCGACCAAGTTGTTGAGCACGTTGCTGTCCATGGGGGTGTCGGCGCCGCGTACCACCAGTTCCGCTTCCTTGTCCACCAGCCGGCAGGTTTGGCGCACGCTGCGTTGTAGCCGGGGCACCACGGTTTGAATGGGCACCATGCGGGTGCGCAGCACTGCTTCCTGGCTGTCCCGGTGCAGACGGCCCTGGTCCACCAGCAGCGAATCCAGCAGTACCAGGTTGTCCTCCACGGCGCGGTTCATCTCGCGGGCGTCGATGGCGGTTTCCACCAACCGGTGAGTGACGGTGTTGAGTTCGTTGTACTGTTCCAGTTCCAGAGGGTCGAAATCGCCGCGCTGTATCGATTTGGAGAGTGGCGAGGATACGTTGCGGACATCGACCAGTTGCTCCAGCTCGGCGGTCAGGCTCTGAAATAGCCGATTTTGCGCCGCCACCGCTCGAGTTTGATCGATGGTCTTACGGATCCGCTCCTGTACTTGGCCGGTGAGGATGATGCTTTCGCCCACCAGTCGCAGTAGGTTGTCCACTAGATGGGCGGAAACCCGCAAGGCCGGTTCGGTGGCCGAAGCGGTGGGTTGCTGCGGTGCGAGCGCGGTTTCCGGCGGTTGCGCGGCGGAGGTGGGAGGTTCCATCTGGGGAATGGTCGCCGGGGGCGGGACTTCGTCACTGGCGGGTACTCCCGCCCGGTCGATGCGGTTGGCCCAGTCCAGCACGGTTTGCAGCACGGTCAGCGCTTGCGGCGGCGGCGCGCTCATGCCCAATAGCGCCTCGCTCATGGTTTCCAGGCAGTCGGCGGCATTGAGCAGGGTATCGGCCAACGGTCGGTTGGGCAGCACACCGTGCTTGGAGAGTGCTTGTAGGATGTCTTCCATGTGGTGGGTCAGAGTGGCGATGCCACGCACCCCGACGGTGTTGCCGGCACCTTTCAAGGTATGAGCGATGCGTCGCGCCACTTCCACATCGGTGAGTTGGCCATCGCCGGCGGCCAGCCGTTGAATGGCGGTGGAAAAGTCAGCGGCCTGTTGGGGCAGTTCCTGAAGTAAACCGTCCAGCAAGTCCTGATTGACATCGGCCGGTAGTTCCAGCGATACATCGCTGGGTTGGGCCTGTTGCGGCCGGGCTTCCACCTCGGCTTCCTCGGTGACCAGTTTCGGCGCAAGCAACAGATCGCTCAGCGCGGTCGCGTCGGCGGCCGCCAGCGGTTGCGGCCAATGCGTTTCTTGCAGGTGCCGGGTTAGTGCTTCGCATGTCGAGCGGTCGTCGGGTGCTCGTAGGTAGCTGAGCGCCAGCGCGGGCCAAGCGCTCACCACGCGTTGTTGCTCCGGATGCAGCGGGCCATCCTGAGCAGCCAGTTCGAGCAGGTTGGTGTATAGATAGGCACAGGCTTGCTGCAGGCCTGTCAAATTGATGGAGGCCGAAGCCTCTCCCAATCGCTCCAGGTATTCGGTATAGCCGGACCAAGCTTCGGCGCGGGCTTCGGGAGTGCTGTCGGCGGCCGAGACCACAGCCAAGGCTTCAGTGGTGGCTTCGGCGATCTGTGCGATTTCCTCGCAGAGGATATCCAACAGTTCCTGCTGGGCGGTGTCTGACGCGAACGATGTTTCCGGTTCTTCCGTGTCTTCCGTTTCTGGTTCTTCCGGCTCTTCCGTTTCTGGTTCTTCCGGCTCTTCCGTTTCCAGTTCTTCCGTATCTTTCGTTTCCGGTTCTTCCTGCTCTTCCGTTTCCGGTTCTTCCGGCTCTTCCGTGTCTTCCTTTTCCGCTGCGAAACCCATTTCTTCCCTGGGGGTGGTCCATTGTGTTTCGCTGACGGTTACGGTAGGAAGCTCCGGTTCTTGCTCAACGATTCCAGTCGCCGCAAGCTCAAGCGATTCCAACGGAGTCCCTACAGGAATTTCCTGCGCGGGTTCTATCGCCATGGCGGGCGTCGTTTCCTCGACGGTCGCGGTGACGAAAGTTTCCGGCGCGGCTTCGAAAGCCGATTGCGCTTCCGCCGCCGGAGGGGCGGCCGTGGCATGATCGGTATCGATTTGCGGTGGCTCGACCACAGTCGGAATCACCGGTTCGCCGACTAGCGCCGATGGTGGCGCGGTGGGGGAATCGGATGGTTCCACTGGAAGTATTTCGGATGTCGATCCTTCGAATTTCCGATCTCCAGTCTCCCCTGTCAAAGGGGAAGGAATCCATTCGGAACTGTCGGTTACCGGTTCTTCCTCCCTTTCTGGGGAGAGCGTCGAGGGGGGAGGGCGAACGCAGGTTTCCGCCTGAGGAAGTTCCGCCACCGTTTCTTCCATCATAACGGCGACAGGTTCGGTGGATTCGGCCGAGGCTTCCGGCGTTTCGTCCGATTCTTCCTGACTCGGCCCCAATTCGGCCGGTATCAGCAGATCGCGCAGTACATTGGCTTCCGCTGCCGGCAGCGGCGCGCTCCAAACCGGATCTTGCAAGTGGTCGAGCAGTGCATCTCTCGCTTGCGAGTCGTTCGGAGACATCAGATAGCCAATGACCAGTGTCGGCCATTCCTCCAGCCGTTCCCGTTCGGTGTCGCCGAGCCCTTGCCCTCGGGCACTCAAAGCTGTCAGGTTTTCCTGAAATAACAGGCAGGTATCCTGTAGCCCCGAAAAACCGGCCTCGCCAGCCGCTAAACCGATACGTTCCACCTGCTCGGCATAACGGCGGATCACCGCGGCAATCCCCTCTTGATCGGCCTCGCCGTTTTCCGCGGGCAATCCCTCCAGAATGCCGAGCGCTTCGGCGACCTCGGCTTCCAACACCGCAACGCTTTCTTCCGATACCAGCATCAGCGCTAAACTCCTCTCGCAAGCAGCAGCAACCCGGCGGCGGCTATTCTGACGACGGGCATGGGGCCGCCCTTAGGCCGGCAGCCGGAACACACGCACGGAGTTCAACAGGTTGTTGGCGTATTCCACCAGATTGTTGGTCTGCGCGGTCTGCTCCAGCAACTGTTGGCTGGTTTGGTGAGTGCTGGCTTGAATCTGCTCGGCGCGGTTCAATAGTTCGTTGCTGACCTGTGCCTGTTCCTGCGAGCGGGAGGCGATTTGTTGTACGGCGGTTACCAGTTCGGCGGTGGTTTCCTGGGTGTGCTGCATTTGTTCGCCAGCTTGTTCCGCTAAGCGGCTGCCGTCCACCACTTGGCTGATGGCGGTGTTCATCGCATTTACCGTGTCCGCCGTTTCGATCTGGATGTTACTGACCAAGGTGGCGATTTGCGAGGTCGCCTCGCGGGCGTTTTGCGCCAGCCGCTGTACTTCGTCGGCCACGACCGCGAAGCCTCGGCCCGCCTCACCGGCCGAGGCCGCATGCATGCTGGCGTTCAGTGCCAGGATATGGGTGCGTTCGGCGATGGTGTTGATCAGGTTGACCACGCCGCTAATTTCCTGGGAGCGTTCACCCAATCGCTTGATACGCTTTTCCGTTTCGCGGATGGTGTCGCGGGTGCTGTTGATGCCGCTGACTGTACTGGTCACCGCCTGCAGCGCCGCCTGGGTGGTTTTGATGGTGGTTGCGGCCGTGGCGTTGCAGTCTTGTGCCAGTTGGGCGATCTGTTTCATGGTTTCGGACGCGGCGGCCAGGTCGGCGGCGGTTTGCTCCACGGCATGACGCTCGTTTTCGGCCACGGCGATTACCGTGTCGGACTGTGCTTTCACTTTATCGGACGCGGTCGCCACTTCTTCGGAGATGCGGGTCACGCCTTGCAACACCGTGGCGGTTTCGCTGGTGAGCAGGTTCAAGGCGTCCGCCACCGGTCCAGTCACGTCCTCGGTGACCGGCACACGGACAGTCAGGTCTCTCTGGCTGAGCATGGACACCGCTTGCAGCAGATTGATGATGGAGTCATTGAGTTGTTCGTTTTCGCGCTCCGTTTCCACCAGCGTGTTGAGTCGTTCGTCCAACATCCGATCAAAGGATTGACCCAGTTCCGACAACTCGTCGGAGCCGGTCAGGCCGGTGCGGGCAGCGTAGTTCCCCTGGCCTACCTGCTGCACGGTGGTGGTCATCTGGTTAATAGGATTGACGATGGCGCGGTAGGTGGCGGTGCCCATGAAGAAGGAGAATCCGATACCGATCAGGCCGAGCACCACAATCAACCAAGTGAAGGTATTACCGGTGCTCCGCGCCGCTTGCAGGTCTTGCGAGGAGCGCTCTTGGGTTCGATCCAGGCTGGCCAGTAGATTGTTGAAAAAGGGATTGACCAGCGCATCGAGATCGTTGCTGGAGAACAGATTCAATTGGCCGCGGTCGCGGTTACCGAACAGCCGCTCCAGTTCGGTGAAGGTTTCATTGATGCCGTCGAGGCTGATTTTGTACTGATTTCGCACCTGTTCCCTGTTGCTGGGACTCAATGCGTCGAAATAGGCTCTTAGCCCTTCTTCGAACTTGGCTTTGGCGATCGGCAGTGCGGTGCTCGCCTGTTCCCAGGTGCTGGTACCGCGGGCCACATTGCTGGCTGTCGCCAATAGCTCGGTGCGCAAGGTTTCACCCAGTCGGCTCAGGTTCACCTGCTCGTTTACCGATTGGTTGATCTGGCTCACGGTGGCGCCGATGCGATTCATGCCGAAGTAGGCGACGAGTCCGATCGATACCAGAATCACGAGTTGCGCGATGATTGTAAGAGTCAAACGTGAGTTGATTTTCTGACCGCCCATGACAGTTTTTTCCTCAGTTCGGTGATCAAACCCCGTCAGATCCGACCGGTTGCTTGGCGTGTCTCCGGTTCATGGCTGGCGGTTTCGTTAATTGTTGCTTGGGCTCCATTCGCGCCATGCTCCGCCAGCGCGACGGAAGCCACTACTTGAACAGTGCCGCTAGCTCTTGCGGCGTGATAACCACGAATCGGCCGTCCCGCAGGTAGGTGATCATGACGAAATCGGAGCCTTGATTGTCGGTGGTGAAATCCACCCCGATACCGCCGATGTCGTAGGGTTGGTGGCGCGCGGCCTTGAGAAAATTCTCTCGGGTCAGCGGCCCGTCGATGGCTCGCAGGATCGTCAGGAACAGCTTGCCGACGATGTAGCTTTCCAACGACTCGTAATTCAGATTCTTGTCCAATGCCTTGCGTGCTTCCACGACCACCGGCAACGGCGAATCGAGCGCCGGCACGATCTGAGTGCCGATCACTTGGTCTCGAATGCCGTATTCCTTGAGCAGCGCCACCAGCCGTGTACCCCCCGCCGGCGATGGTGTACTGAATATCCAGGTTTCACCCTTGAGGCGAGTGTATCCCATGAACGTGGCGGCCGGATCGTAAACCGCGGTGGTGACGACTAGCCGGCAGCGGTTGCCGGTGTCGGCTTCCCACTTCTTCAAAGACAAATAGCCGGACCGTGCGCTTACGGTATCGCGTTGATAGGTACCGACCGGGCCGATGTCATTGCGTTCCGGGTTGTCCCCGGGCATGTTCAGGATCTGGTCCAGCTTGGCGACAATGGATTCAGTGCCGGGCTGCTTGGCCAGAGCCGCGCGGAATCCCTGAACGCCGGCCATGCCGTAGGCGTCATTCTGGGCGTAGGCGCACACTTCGGTTGGTTTGACGCCCGCCGCTATCGCCGCATCCGCCACGGCCTCCACCTCCTTGGCGTAGCTGGCTCGAAAGTTCAGTACATCGCCCGGCCCGGTAAAGGCCGCGCCGGTGTAAAAGCCGATCGCGGGTACTTTGTTTTCGGCGAGTAGCGGCAGCACCGCCTTGGTGGTCGGCGAGCCGAAGCTGTTGACCATTGCAAAAATACCTTTTTCAATCAACTGCTTGGCTGCTTTAACTGCCTCGGTGGGGTCATAAAAATCGTTGATCGCGACGAACTCGAGGTGACGTTTTTGCACTGTTTGGTCGGCCAGCGCCGCATCCATCCCGCGTTTCATCGACAGGCCATACACCTTGAAATCCCCTTCCAGGGGGATGGTGGCGCCGATGCGGATGGTATCACTGGTGACGCCCGGATCTTCGGCCCAACTCCAGGGCGCGGCCGCGCAAAGGCTGAGCAGTAGTCCCAGAGCCATGCCGCTCTTCATCCATCGTCGGCCTGCCGCGCGGGTGCTGGCGGTGGAGTCGTTTGGTATGTGCATGCGAGTACCTCCCTTTGGTTTATTCGATTGTTCTACCGACATGCTTTCTGGAGCGCACCGTTCCAAGCCGATTTTGGCCAGAATTCAGGATATTCCAGCGACTTGTCCACCCAGGGTTCGAAAGAAGCTTCGATGGTCGAACCCTAGCCAGGTTTGGTTGTCCTGCGAGTAGCCTCCGGCGATATGGGTTCGCAATGCGGCCGGCAATGGGGGTAAGCGGGGGAGGGCTTGGCGGGCGCTCACGGGCTGAGGCAGGCCATCGATAAAAAAGCCGACCGTACCCTCGCCCTGGTCCAGGATCAGCAGCCAGCGCTTCTCCCGGGCGCCTTCTTCCAGTTGCAAGAACTGTTTCACGTCGAATATCGGCACCAGATTGCCGCGCAGGTTGATCAGTCCGAGAAACCAAGGAGGTATGTTAGGCAGCGGATAAATCACCCATCGTTCCAGCACTTCGCTGGTAGTGTCCTGGTCGATCAGCAAGCCGATGTCGCCGATCCAGAAACCGTACCGTGCGCGCCGACGTTCGGTGGCGGCTAGCCCGCCCATGATGCCGGGTGGTGGTTTGAAGCGGTTGAGCGCCACGCTGGGTTCCAGCCAGCGTCGGGGAGTCCGGTCAGCCTTGTCGTTCATCGGAGTTTCCATCGGACCAGGGCGAGTTACAAAAACGCTTTCAGTTGATCGGTGATGGCGTCCGCCACATAGGGTTTGGTGATAAAGCCCTTGCCGCCTTGCATCTGCGCCCACAGGCGGTCGGCCTTTTGGCTTTTGCTGGTCACGAAGATCACCGGAATGTTTTTGGTTTCCGCTTGATTACCGAGTGAACGGCAAGCGGCGTAGCCGTCCATGTCGGGCATGATGATGTCCATGAAAATCAGATCTGGTTTTTCCTCCATGGCCTTTTCGATGGCATCCTGACCATTGGTGGCGGTAACGATGACGCAGCCCGCCTCGCCGAGGATACCTTTGATATTTGCCAGATCCGTCGGGGAATCGTCGACCACAAGAACTTTTCGTATCGGCATGGAAATCTCCTTCTTTGTTATCTGCTAAGCCATGACATCATGATTGATCCAGTATGGATCGTTTCTGAAATTGGCCGTCAATAGAACGTCGGCCCGTTTTAGGTTTTCAGGTATTTCTTGACCACCTTCTGAAAAGAATTTTGTTTGGCGGGTTTGGTTAGATAAGTATCGCAGCCGGCCAACGCACCTCTGACTCGGTCGAAAGGTGACGATTTACTGGTCAACATGATGACCGGCGTTTTTTTCTTGGTTTTATTTTTCTTGATCGTCTTGCAGATCTGATAGCCGTCAACCCCGGGCAATATCACGTCCAAAAAAATGATGTCATAGTCATTTAGAGCAAGAAATTCAAAAGCTTGCTCACCGGATTCGGCGGTGTCGGTTCGGATGCCAAGCAACTTTAGTTCTAATTCAACCTGTTTTCTGACCGTAATGCTGTCGTCCACCACCAGTGCCGTGAACAGCGGGGCATCGGCGGGGCCATCAGCTGCCGGGGTTTCCTCACCGATGGTGCGTTGCTGAGTGGAAGTCGCGATGATCTCGCTGGTGACTTGATCCAGAGCGGCCAGCACGCGGGTAGCCACGAAAGGCCGACGAACGGAGTAAGGTGACTCGCTGGACGCTTGATCCTTGGTGATCATGACGGCCAGGAGCGGACCCGACGCATTTCCGTCTGCCGTGGGGAGCTTGAAAGATCGCCATTCCGCCATGGCGTCAGGGTTTTCCGCGTCGACCATCAGGATTTGGATCGGTTCGCCGGCGGCGGCAAAGGAATAGGTGCGGGGACGGTACAGGGATAGCTTGAAGATATTTCTCAAGACATTCCGCTCGTTTTCGGGAATTCCGATCAAGGCGACCTTAAATGATTGCTTATCGCTCATAAGATCCCTACTCCTCCCCTGCCTTATTCCTATTGATTCGCTATCCAGGGTGACTGCGTCGGAACCTGGATTATCGTTAATGTTGATGGTAATCGTAAGCCAAGAACGACATACTTGAAGATCATTTATGATACAGATGCATATTTATTTTAGCTAACAGAAATTTAAATTCAAGATGGGAAGGAAAAAAAAGTAGAGCCCAATCTGGAGTCCAGACGGCGCGGTGGGTAACCGGATTTAGAAATCCGGAAAAACTTTGTTGCTCCAGCGAGTTCCATGCCACTGGAGCAATTTGGCCGCCTGAGGCAGAGTGGTGGTTGGCCAATTCGGCCGGTTGTTCGACAAACGCCGATCCAGTAAAATACCCAATTTCGAGTTGCCCATCCAGACGTTCCCCATCTGCACCAACCGCCGGTTTGGCCGAGTATTTCTCAGGTTTATCCCGTCCAGCTCCGCCCCCCGCCCAATTGACCACCGCAGGGTCTGTCATCTTCTGTTCCACCATCATTTGGGCTTACTCCACCACCCGGTGGGGTGATGGTTGCCTTGATCAAGATGCGTGGAATCGGACAGTCTCGGATTCTCCCTCACGACTTCACTGTTGAAATACCATGGCCAGTTTTTGGGGCGTGGTACTCTTCAATTCTCCATTGTCGAGATAGGTCAGTTGCACGAAATCGGAACCTTGATTATCGTTCGTGAAATCCAGCTTCAAACCGTCCAAATCGAAGGTCTGGCCACGCACGGCTTTAAGAAAATTATCGCGGGTGATATCGCCTTTAATATTGCGCGCGATGGCCAAAAACAGCTTGCCGACGATGAATCCTTCCAAAGATACATAACTCAGTTGGTCTCCAAGAGCCTTGCGGGCTTCTTCCACAATTGGCAGCTGTGAATCCAAGGCAGGTACAACGTTAGTCAGGATGACCTTGTCGGTCACCTTGTAACTCAGCAGAGCTTGCGTTAAGTTGTCGGCGCCGGTAAAAGATACCGCGCTGACGATCCAATTGTCACCCTTATAGCGCGAATAACCGATAAAGGAGGCAATCGGATTATATGTTCCTACCGTCACTACTAGGCGGCAACGCGTACCCGCCGCCTGTTCCCACTGTTTCAGCGACAGATAACCCTCTCTCGCACGGTTCGCGTTACGAGGGTAAACACCGACTGGTCCAATCCCATTACGAGTCGGTTCCTCTCCTTTCATGGTCAGGATTTGCTCTAGTTTACTGACAACCTCGGTCATGTCGGGTTGTTTCTCCAGCGCTTTCTTGATTCCCGATACGCCGGCCATGCCATAGGCATCGTTCTGAACATAGGCGCAAACCTCTTGGGGTTTCACGCCCGCGGAAAGGGCGGCCTCAATCGTATTGGTGATTTCCTCAACGTAGCTGGCGCGAAAGTTGATAATGTCGCCAACACCGGGCCGCAAGAGACCAGCGCCGGTGAAAAATCCAACGGCGGGAACCTTGTTTTCGGCCAGAATTGGAAGGGCGACTTTTGCCGTGGGAGTGCCCACGCTGCCTAGCATGAGGAAGATGCCCTGGTCAATCAGTTGCTTGGTAGCCTTGATAGTATCCGCGGGGGTATAGAAATCGTTGAGCGCAATATATTCAATCGCCCGGTTTTGGACTTTCTCGCCCTTGAGCGCAGCGCTGATACCCGCTTGCATGCCTAGACCAAGCCCCTTGGACTGACCCTTCAAATCCATCACCCCGCCGATTTTTACGGTGGTGTTGGTCACTCCAGTTCCCGCCGCCAAGGCTGGAACGCTGCTCGCTGCAATCAAACCTGAAATAAGCAGTACATAAGGCCGCATCGTTACTAACCAATTCTTTCTTGGACTTTTAGGCTCTTGACTGAATATGGACATGACTATCTCCTTGCTTGAAATCGCATATCAACAACTTGAATGATTTTTGGTATTAGCAACAAGTGCGCCAACGATACAACTGTATCGTTAGATTTTGATCGGCAACTCATCCGCATGGGCTGTCGTTATGCATGAGCAGGTCATGATTTAGAGCCTGTTTGAAAAACAACTTAATAATATTAATTAGTTAAACTATAGCTTTGACGTGTTTTCAAGGTAAGGATCAAGGAGCGGTAGAGATTTTTTAATATATATTACATATGTATATAAATAAAAAATCTGGTCGATATAAAATAAATTTAAAAATCAATATGTTGTTGTAACTTTGCCAAAGTATCTTGTCGGTTCATTGCATGAATAAAGTATTTATATCAAGTAAATTCAAATAGTTGAGATTAAGTAAGGGTTCTTGATGCCGCTGCTGGAAATGGCCATTAATCTTGCGATGTTAAATTTTATAACACCACAAATAACTCGTGAGATCGCATGTTTTGTAAAAAATACGCATCATATGTCACTATAAATGACAAAATAGGGCCTGGACCGGACCAGTTTGACCTAGCGAAACCAGGAGGGTGCTGGGACACTATCGATTACGCGCAACTATTTAATTCATAGAATGTTTTTACTGCGTAGCCTTACGGGATGCGCGGGATGATAGCGGGATGAGGGTGGGATCAGTATAAAGTGATCAAAGATGAAGTGGGTTTATCGGTCAGCGGATCGGCTGTTCCACGAAGCCGGCGCGCCATTGAGAATAGTGTCAGAAGCGAGGGGCGACTTACTCGCCCGACTGCAACAGCGAACCGTACTCGCGCGCATGACGGACGGCGGCTAAAAACACGCCGATCGCCAGACCAAGGTAGCCGGCGTTCAGCAGCAGGGCATACAGGAAATAATCCAAGCGGAACGCATGGTCCAGCAGTACCGCCCGCATCCCCTCGAACACATGACTGGCGGGTAAGGTCCAGGCCAACGGTTGCAGCCAGCCGGGCAGGGTGGCGATGGGGTAATAGATCCCGCACAACGGTGCCAGGGCGAAGATCGCCGCCCAGGCGATGCTTTCCGCGCCCATGCCGTGGCGCAGCACCAGGGCGGCGACCAGCAGGCCAATGGCCCAGCCCATCAACAGCAGGTTGAGAAAAAAGCCGACCAGCGGCGGTCCCAGCGCAAACAGATTGAAGCCATAGAATGGCAGCGCCAATGCCACCGCGACGCCAACGCCGACCAGAGTACGGATCAGGCTGATCGACATCAACGCCAGAATCAGTTCGATCGGTCGCAGCGGGCTGACGAACAATTGCGCCAGATTGCGGGCGTGCAGCTCCTCGAAGAACACCACCGATACGCCCAATTGACTGCGAAACAGAATATCCCACAGCAGAACGCCCGATAGCAGCAGCCCCGCCGCCTGCCCGAGTACATCGCTATGGCCGGCCAGGTAGCGGGTGATGAAGCCCCACAGAATCATCTGCACGGTAGGCCAGTAGGCCAGTTCGACGATGCGAATCCAGGAACGACGCAGCAGGTAGAGGTAGCGCAGCGCCAGCGCGCCGATGCGCTGCGGAGACAGGCCATTCATTCGATCACCTCGCCGCTTTGGATGCCGCGGGCGATGTCGAGAAACACTTCTTCCATGTCCTTGCGGCCGTAGCGGCGAATCAGCTCGCGCGGTGCGCCACTGGCAACGATGCATCCAGTTCGCAGCATGATGACCTGATCGCAGAGTCGTTCCACTTCGCTCATGTTGTGGGAGGCCAGTAGCAGGGTCGCGCCGCTGCGTCGCTGGTAGTCGGTCAGGATGCCACGCATCCGGTCGGCGGTGTCGGGGTCGAGCGAGGCGGTCGGCTCGTCGAGCAACAGGATTTCCGGTTCGTTCAACAGCGCCTTGGCCAGCGCCACCCGGGTTTTCTGGCCGGCGGACAAGCTGCCGTAGGGTCGTTGGAAAAAGGCATTGATGTCCAAATCCCGTCCCAGCGCCGCCAGCCGTTCACGCACACAGGGCACGCCGTACAGGCGGGCGTAAACGGTCAGATTTTCCGCCACGGTCAAGCGTTGCGGCAGATCGACATAGGGCGAGGAGAAGTTCATGCGCGGCAGCACGCGATGCTGGTGGCGCGGCACCTCTTCGCCGAGGATATGAATCCGGCCGCTG
>JAGRHI010000179.1:1073-13733 GCA_020445045.1 Candidatus Competibacteraceae bacterium | reverse complement strand
CGGAACAAAAACGTGGCTGCCGTGGTATTGGCTAACAAGAATGCCCGGATCGTCTGGGCTTTGCTGACCAGCGACACGCGTTACCGCGCCGAGGTTGTCGCGACGGCTAGCGCGTGACCGGGCCGTTCCGTTCGCGATTCCATGTAGGTTATAGGGTCCGTCCCAACAAAGGAACGTGAAGTCCCACAGAAAACGACGTCCCCATCCTCTGCTGTATCGTGCTAACTCTGCGATCCCATTGTAAAGAAAAGGGTGTTCATAAACATCATCCTGTCCGAAAAATGAAAATCATATATTCCGGACATAGTTTTTGCGCCTGTTCGAAAAGGAACGGTTTTGAACGCTCATCAGGAAGTTTTGAGCTTATGGAGATATTCAGTGGATTTTGCTCCCGAAACTCCGTTCCAACCGAATGGGGCTTTTCAGGAGTAGAAAATCACCTACTTTTCTATTTATATCAATAATATCACAGAAATCCTATGGGACTTCACGTTCCTTTGTTGGGACGGACCCGTTATATGTAGAAGTTCCTCCACCGATTGCGTAGGCAATCACGACATGATGGCAAGATCGGTCAGACCAGGATCGAATCAACCTGCTTTTGCCCAGGCGCCTTGAGCGCGACCGCCTGTCCAGGATTCGATCTGCATATTCCATCAGGGACCGAGGCGACGGCCTCATCAAAGTCCGGATCTATGACCGCAGTCTTTCCTTCTCGCCGCGATGAAGTGATGGCTTGGCAAACGGGGGCGACCATCTATGGCAAAATACGCCGACGCCTTTCGCAGAATTTCGTTGGCTTGGCGTAGCTCCCGCACCTCTCGCTCCAACGCCTTGATCCGCTCCCGCTCGGCGGTCGTCACCCCCTCCCGCTCGCCGCTATCCCGCTCGGCCTGCCGTACCCAGCGCCGTAACGTTTCGGCCGTGCAGCCGATCTTGGTGGCGATGGAACCAATGGCCGCCCATTGCGATTCATGTTCGCCTTGATGTTCCCGCACCATGCGAACGGCTCGCTCCCTGACTTCCGGTGAAAAATTTGTCGATGTCTTCATGGCTGCATACTCTCAAAGGTTGGAGCCTCTGAGAAAGCCGGGGCGGTTTGGACCTCCGGTTTGAAGGCCTGATCGCCTGAAAATCGAACATCGCGTAAAAAAATTTTAACCGATATGGTATCGGTTTCATAAAATCACGTCTTATGAGGCGGCGTCAATAAGCAATTTTATCCAATACAAGTCTATGTGCATAGACTAAAATTCATCAAGTTATTATATAAGTATTTATATATAATGATAAATGATCGATGATCAAACCGGATTTTTAAACCGGCATTGGCAATGGAAACGATTCCAAAAATACGAGTGCTAGTGCTTGATCCAGAGGAGAACCGAGTCATGACGCAACCTAAAACCCCCCGCTGGACGGTTTGGAAACTGGCGCTCGGCCTGGGTGTGTTGGCTACCCTTAACACCCCAAGCCAAGCGATGGCGGCCGACTTAATCGTATCCAGCAACGACGCCAAGTATGTGCGGATGGCCGGGAAAGACACGTATCCGGAGCATCCCGGTCCGGACACGCTCAGTGTCATCGATGCATCGAGCGCGCCGCCCCGCATCGTAGCGACGATTGAGGTGGCCACCTCGATCGCCGGGCCGCCGCAGGCGGTGGCCATCACGCCCGATGGGAAATTGGCGGTAGTTTCGGCGACCAACCGCTACGACCACCCGCAAAAGAAAGTCATCCTGGACACGTTCCTACAGGTGATCGATCTGGAAGCAAAACCGCCCCAGATCATCGCCAAGGTTGATGTCGGCTCCCATCCGCAGGGGTTGGCGATCAACCGCGATGGGACGTTGCTGCTGGCCGCCACCGTCGGGGGTGACGTCGCTGTACTGACTCTCGACGGTAAAGCCGTTGTGCTGAAGGATCGGCTCAAACTCAGCGAAAAACGGTTGTCCGGGATATCGTTCACCCATGACGGCAAGGCCGCTTTGGTTGCCCTGCGTGACGAGCAGGGGATTATGGTTTTGGATGTCGATGGACAGAACGTGACCACACAGCGCGAACGAGTGGCGACGGGAGTAGCGCCTTACGCGATCGATGTGTCCGGCGATGGCCAGTGGGCCGTGGTGGGCAATGTGGGCTTGCCGGGCTTGGCCAACGCCGGAAAGCTTTTTGGCGACGCGGATTCGTTCACGCTGATCGATGTTTCCCAACGGCCGTTCCGCGCCGTGCAGCATGTCACCGTGCCGTCCATCCCCGAAGGGATTGCCATTGCGCCGAACGGTCGGTGGATTGCCGTGCAAGCGATGGACGGCTCCAACCTGACCCTCGACAACCCCAGCCGGCACCCGCACGGACGCGTGCTGTTGTTCGAAATCCGCGACGGCCAAGCGGTGGGGACCGCAGATTTGCCAGGCGGCGAGGCGGGGCAGGGGATCGTCTTCACGACCGACAGCCGATACGTGCTGGCGCAGTTCAACGTTGAGAAGCAGATCGCCGTCTTCGCCGTCAACGACGGCAAGTTGAAGGATACCGGCACCCGGCTCACGGTTTCCGGCGGACCGGCGTCTATCCGGTCGATGCCACGCTGAACCGAAACAGGTCAATGCTGGCCGGAACTGCGCCAACGAACGAACTGAAATCTATCCTGCCTTCCGCTCACGGCGCGGCGGTGGATATCGTTTTATCGTTTTCGCCTCCCTATGAAACACGCTTTGACGGCCAAACGGTACGAGCGCCGGCGCCCCCGTGAGCGAGGTAGGCGAACCAACCCCCAGCTGCGGCTGGGTTCCCGTAGAGTGTATTAAAACAGAGAAAATGGAGACCATCATGACCCGTAAGTCCGTATCCAAGATTCTCATACTCGCGGCGTTGGCCGCTCTGTCGGTGCTGTCAACCAACCCAGGTTGGGCCGCTGACATCCAGAAACGCAGCCTCAAGATGCCCATCGTCAACGCAATCACGCATCCCCAGGGCGTTGGGGCCAAGAAATTCGCCGATCTGGTCGAACAGAAGAGCGGCGGCAAGATCAAGATCAAGATTTTCGCCGGTGGTACGCTGGGAGGCGAGGTGGAAGTCGCGTCGATGATGCAAGGGGGCACCATCGACGTATCGATGATGGCGCCGGCCCAATTGGTGGGCAACGTCAAGGAGTTCTTGATCCTCGACTTCCCGTTCGTGTTCGCCAACGAAAAAGAAGCTGATTTCGTGCTCGACGGTCCCTTGGGCAAGAAGCTGCTCGACAAGCTGCCCGAGAAGAATCTGGTCGGTCTCGCCTACATGGAGCAGGGCTTCCGCAGCATCAGTAACAGCAAGCACCCCGTGGTCAAACTGGAGGATATCCAGGGGCTCAAACTACGCACGATACAGAATCCGCTCTACATCGATCTGCTCAACGCGCTCGGCGCCAACGCCGTGCCGATGCCATTCACCGAACTCTACACCGCGCTTGAGACCAAGACCGTGGACGGCCAGGAGAATCCCTACCTGACGGTCGAAGCCTCGAAACTCTACGAAGTGCAAAAATACTTCAGCGCCACCAAACATATCTATAACCCGCAACTCCTGCTGGTCAGCAAGAAGCTCTGGGATTCGCTTTCGGCCGATGAAAAGCAGCTGTTCCAGGACGCCGCCGCCGAGGCACGCGACTACCAGCGCAAGGTCGCCCGCGAAATGAGCCAGAAATCCCGCGAGTTCCTCATCAAGCAAGGCATGGAAATCAACGATGTCGCACCCGAGGAAATCGCGCGGATGCGGGAAAAGGCGCAACCAGTCGTCACCAAATACACGGAACAGGTCGGCGAGCCGTTGGTGAAAGAGTTTTACGCGGAACTCGACAAGGCGCGCCAGCAAAAATAAACCGGTGGTTTCTTCCCGACCCCCTCTCCGAGGGGGTGACGAGGCGGTTCGTTTCCCTATCCCCAGGAGAGGGGGCAAGGACGCGAGTCTATCGTCGCCGTCAAGGGAGACGACAGAGGAGGAGAAAACATGCAAAGAATCATCGAAGGTTATTTTGGTCTGCTGAAGATTTTGATCGTGTTGTGTCTGGCGGTCATGGTGGTTCTGGTGTTTGG
Organism: Candidatus Competibacteraceae bacterium; assembly: GCA_020445045.1. Lineage (GTDB taxonomy): Bacteria > Pseudomonadota > Gammaproteobacteria > Competibacterales > Competibacteraceae > Competibacter. Next base: position 9,660 of record JAGRHI010000179.1, on the reverse strand, counting down.
CAATGTGGTGCTCCGCTACGGCTTTAACAGCGGCATCACGGTGTCCGAGGAATTGTCCCGCTGGTGTTTCGTTTGGCTGACATTTCTCGGCGCCATTCTCGGGATGCACGAACATACCCATCTGGGGGTGGATCTGGTGATCAAGCACCTGCCCGCGCTGGGAAAAAGGATCTGCCTGATTCTGGGCCACTTGCTCATGCTCTACGCGACTTGGCTGTTCCTTCAAGGAAGCTGGCAACAAACCCTGATCAATCTCCGAGTCGGCGCACCGGCCACGGGGTTATCCATGGGGCTGTTCTACGGCGTGGGCATCATCTTTGGCGTCTCCACCGGTCTCATCCTGCTTTACGAATTGGTGCATGCGATCTCCGGCCAGGTGACCGAGGTGGAACTGGTCGGGATCAGACAAACCGAGGACGACACCGAGTTGGAGGACCTCCAGCAAGAACTGAGCGCCGAGAAGCAGGGCCAGTCGGTTCTGGATTCCGCGAAAAAACCGATGGGGAGTACGAAGCCATGACCGTCGTGATCTTCCTGAGCGTGCTGTTGGGCGCGATCGCGATCGGGGTTCCCATCGCCTATGCATTGATCCTATGCGGCGTTGCGCTCATGTTTCATCTGGACATGTTCGATGCCCAAATCATCGGCCAGAACTTGATCAACGGCGCCAACAGTTTCGCCTTGATGGCGGTACCGTTTTTCCTGCTCGCCGGTGAAATCATGAATGTCGGCGGACTGTCCAAGCGCATCGTGACCTTCGCGATGGCGCTAGTGGGCCATATCAAGGGGGGCCTCGGCTACGTGGTCATCCTGGCCGCCTGCATCCTAGCCAGTCTGTCCGGTTCGGCAGCGGCCGACGCGGCGGCGCTGGGGGCGTTGTTGGTGCCGATGATGGTCAAGGTCGGTCACGACCAGGGCCGTTCCTGCGGATTGGTCGCCGCCGGTGGGATTATCGCCCCGGTCATTCCACCCAGCATTCCTTTGATCCTGCTCGGTGTAGCAGGCAACTTGTCCATCACCAAACTGTTTTTTGCCGGCATCGTGCCCGGCATCCTAATGGGAGTGTCGCTGTGCGTCGCGTGGTGGCTGGTCGCCCGCCGGGAAGTATTGATCACGCCGCCGCGCGAATCGCTGCAGGCGTTGTTGCGGACGTTTTTCGATGGCTTTTGGGCCTTGATGCTGCCGGTGATCATCATCGTCGGCCTGAAATTTGGCATCTTCACTCCTACCGAGGCTGGCGTCGTCGCCGCGGTTTACGCGCTATTCGTGGCCACGGTCATTTACCGCGAATTTAAGCTGGCGCAACTGTTTGCCGTGTTCGTCACCACAGCCAAGATCACCAGCACGCTGATGCTGCTGGTCGCCGGATCGCTGGTGGCCGCCTGGATGATCACCGTCGCGGACCTGCCGGGCCAGATCGTCGAGCTGCTCGAACCGCTCATGAGTAGTCCGATGTTATTGATGCTGGGGATCGTCTTACTGATCCTGGTCGTCGGAACCGCAATGGATCAGATCCCGAACATTCTGATCCTGACGCCGGTACTGTTGCCGGTGGTGACCGAAGCGGGCATTGATCCGATCTATTTCGGCGTGATCTTCGTCATGATCAATGCTCTCGGGCTGATCACGCCGCCGGTGGGCACCACGCTCAACGTGGTAGCCGGCGTGACCAAGACCACCATCGTCGATGTCGTGAAAGGCATCTGGCCATTTCTGCTCGCCGAATTCATCGTTATCGTGTTGCTCATACTGTTTCCAGCGCTGGTGCTGGTTCCCGCCAAGTGGTTCGGGTGAGGAGGACCAATGCCGAAATCCATTCCAACGCTTTGCGGCTCCATCATGGCCGAACCCTTTTCGCTGGGGGTCCGGATTCACACTGCCGCCTATCGGGAACTGGGCCTCGACTACACCTTTGTGTGTTTCGGCGTCGAGAACCCGGAACTGGCCGTTCAGGCCATCAGAACCTTGGGCATTCGGGGGATGAGCGTATCGATGCCCTATAAATCCGCCGTCATGCCGTTTCTGGACGAACTCGATCCGGCGGCCCGGGCAATCGGCGCGGTCAACACCATCGACAACCGGAACGGCCGGCTCACCGGTTACAACACCGACTTCATCGGCGCCGTGCGGGCGCTGCAAGAGGCCACCGACCTGAACGGGCAAGCGCTGGCAATTCTGGGCGCCGGCGGCGCGGCGCGGGCCATCGCCTATGGCGCCCAGCAGGCCGGCGCCCAGGTCACCCTTTTCAATCGCTCCACCGAACGCGGGCGAGCGCTGGCCATGGACCTGGGCGTCAATTTCGGGGGCTCGCTGCGGGATTTTGTGGCCACGAATTTTGCAATCCTGGTCAATGCGACGTCCGTGGGATTCCGCGCTCCGGACGCCAACCCTCTCGGACAGACGCTGGAGCCGCATCTACTGGTGATGGATATCGCCTTCATTCCGGTGCGCACCAAACTGCTCCAGGACGCCGAAAAAGCCGGCTGTCGCACCATCGCCGGAACGAGAATGCTGTTGCATCAGGCGTGCAAACAGATTGAATTATATACAGAACGACAAGCACCGTTGGCGGTCATGGAAAAAGCCTTGCTCGATGAAATCAACCGGCTGGGCAGATCGGTAGGCACATGAAACCCATTGTCCAGCATCTCATACCATCAGGAGGATAACCTCATGGAGTCAAAACCCGTCACGGTCGCCACTTCGGCCTACGGCGCGGATCGGGTCCGCGAACGCGGCCAAGCGCACTTCGTGCCCATCGTCGCGCGCGCCGGTGCCGCCGGTATCGAGATCCGCCAGGAACTGTTGACCTCCGCCGATCCAGCCTTGGAAACCCTGCGCGATGTCATCGCCGAACAAGGATTGTTTGCCATCTATTCAGCGCCGCTGGAACTGTGGCGCGCGGACGGTGTGCTCGCGGTGCAAGCGCTGCGGCGGGTCCAAGCGGAAGCCGCGACACTGGAAGCGCGTTTCCTCAAAGTCGCGCTGGGCCATTTTCACGACGGTTGCCCGATCTCGGAACTGGCCGGTTTGCTCGCCGGCGGTAGCCCACGGTTGCTGATCGAAAACGACCAGACGCCACAAGGGGGTCGCATCGATCCACTGGCGGCCTTCTTCTTCGCCGTTACCACCGCTGGCCTGCCGGTGGGAATGACCTTCGATATCGGTAACTGGCGCTGGACGGGAACCGATCCCCGCGCCGCCGTCCAATCCCTCGCTCCTTACGTTGAATACGTGCATTGCAAGGGCGTGGTGGAAGACGGCGGCCGACTGAAGGCGATTCCCCTAACCGACGCTGAATCCCAATGGCGCGAACTGTTCGGGTGGTTTTCACCCAACGTCCCACGCGCCATCGAGTTTCCGCTGGTCGGTGTCGATCTGGACACCGTCACCAGCCGGTACGTCACGTTGCTGGCGTCAGCCTGATTCCATTGTACGAGAACCCATACCATGCAAAACCTCGATGTCGTCACCTTTGGCGAAGCGATGGCCATGTTCGTGGCCGACGAGTCCGGCGAGCTGTCCACCATCAACTGCTTTACCCGGCGGCTAGCGGGGGCGGAAACCAACGTCGCGATCGGTCTGACCCGGCTTGGGCTACAGGTTGGCTGGGTTAGCCGGCTTGGCGACGATTCCTTTGGTCGTTACATCCGACGCACGCTTGACGGTGAGGGGGTGGACTGTAGCCATGTGGCCGTCGATCCACACTATCGGACCGGTTTTCAGCTCAAATCGAAAGCCGAAAACGGCGCCGATCCGGTCGTGGAATATTTCCGCAAAAATTCGGCTGCCAGTCATCTTTCGCTGGCGGACTTTGACCGCGATTACTTCCTGAGTGCGCGCCATTTTCATGCCACTGGGATCGCTCCCGCCTTGTCGAACTCTACGATGGAATTCGCGATCCACGCGCTTGATTTCATGCGCGAGGCCGGCAAAACCGTCTCCTTCGACCCGAACCTGCGCCGTGGCTTGTGGCCTTCGGAAAACGTGATGGTGGAGCGGATTAACCACTTGGCGTTCAAGGCCCGCTGGGTGCTTCCCGGTCTGGCCGAAGGACAACAACTCACCGGTCTCGCCCAGCCGCGTGATATCGCGGCGTTCTATCTGGAGCGGGGCGCGGAGCTGGTGGTGCTCAAGCTCGGGCCGAAGGGCGCCTATTTCCGGACCGCCGATCGGGAAGGCACGATCCCGGCGGTGCCGGTCGCGCATGTGGTCGACACGGTGGGTGCGGGCGACGGCTTCGCCGTGGGCGTGGTCAGTGCCCTGCTTGAGGGCGCGAGCATCGCTGACGCCGTCGCTCGAGGTAACCGTATCGGCGCCTTCGCCATCCAGGTGGCGGGCGACATGGATGGCCTGCCCACCCGGGCGCAACTGGACGCCGTGGAGCAGTCCTAATTCACCTGATGGAACGAGGAGGAAACAACCGTGAATCCCCATGTGGTGGTGTACAAAAAACTACCCAACGAACTGCTGGCCGCATTGCGCGCCCGCTTCCGGGTAACCTACTTCGAGGCGATCGACGAGACCAACCGCGCCGCGTTTCTCGAAGCCATGCGCGATGCCGACGGTCTGCTTGGCGCCAGCGTCCGGCTAGACAAGGCGACCCTGGCGCCCGCCACCCGGCTCAAGATCGTTTCGACGATTTCGGTGGGTTACGACACTTTCGATGTCGATGATTTGACCGAACGCGGCATTCTCCTGGCGCATACGCCGGGCGTGTTGACCGAGACCACCGCCGACACCATTTTCGCCCTGATCCTGGCTACCGCCCGCCGGGTGGTGGAACTGGCGGAGTTCATCAAGGCCGGCCGCTGGCGGCACAGTCTCGACGAGTCGCTCTACGGGGTGGATGTCCATTCCAAGACGCTCGGATTTCTCGGCATGGGTCGCATCGGTCAGGCGGTCGCGCGCCGTGCCCGACTCGGTTTCAATATGACGATCCTTTATCACAATCTTCAACCCGTGCCCGAGGTTGAAACGGCTTTTGGGGCGCGTTTCCTGCCACTGGACGAGGTATTGCGCGCCGCTGATTTCATTTGCGTTGTGCTGCCCCTGTCGCCCGAAACGGAGAAGCTCGTCGGAGCCCGGGAATTCGCGCTGATGCGCCCGCAAGCAATTTTCATCAACGGCTCGCGCGGACGCATCGTGGACGAAGCAGCGCTGATCGAGGCGCTGCAACAACGAAAAATCCACGGTGCCGGACTCGACGTGTTCGAGCGCGAACCGCTACCGGCGGATTCCCCGCTGCTGGCCATGCCCAACGTGGTCGCCCTGCCGCACATCGGTTCGGCCACGCACGAAACCCGGCTGGCGATGGCCCGACTCGCCGTCGACAATCTGATTGCGGGCCTCGACGGCGAGCGGCCCCGGCATCTGGCCAACGGGTCGGTCTGGTCGAACCGACGATAAGCCACCGGCACGACGGAAACCGATGCGATGATCGTCCACAACGACTTGGAGGCGCTGTGCTCGCGGTATGACGGCTTTCTACTCGACCTCTGGGGCGTGGTGATGGATGGGGTACGCGCCTTTCCCGGCGCGCTGGCCTGGCTGGCCCGGCGGCGCGCGGAGCGGAAACCGGTGTGGTTCCTCAGCAACGCCTCCCGCACGACGGCGGCCACGACCACCCTACTCGCCAATCTGGGCATATCCCGCGAGCTTCACGCGGGAGCGACCACCTCGGGTCAGTTGGCGATGGACGCACTGACCGACCCGCGCGGTCCATTCGCCAGGGGCGCCATCCATATTGCCGGCGAGATACCGGACCTGAACGGTTGGCCAGCCATGGTCACGGCCCGTTTCACTGCTCACATCGAGCACGCCGCCTTGCTCGTTGCAACCGGCAGTTTCCCGCCCGCCGAACTCACCGGTCGGCTAACTCCGCTGCTGGATGCGCTGGACAAACCGATGATCTGCGCCAATCCCGACCGGGAATTAGTGTTTGGCGGTCGGCCGTTGGTGGGAGCAGGAATGCTGGCCCAGCGTTTCGCCGAAGCGGGCGGAATCGTGCATTGGTTTGGTAAACCGGAGCCGGTGATATTCGCCCAGGGCCTGACCCAGCTTCGGAAATTGGGCACGCGGCAGGTGCTGTTCATTGGCGATTCCATGGTGACGGATATACCCGGCGCCCGATGCGCGGGTCTGGATACGCTCCTGGTGACTTCCACCGGCATCCATCGCGCGGCGCTTGGGGCCAGGTTCAACGTGCTTCCGTCATCCACGCGCCTTAAATACTTTTTGAGGGGGTATGACGTACAGCCGAATGGGGTAGTGGCCGGCCTGACCTAGTCCGCGCGGATAGCCCACAGCCTCAAATCGGAAATAACAATATATTTATTATTATCTTTCCCCGTGATTGTTGCTTCCGAATTCTTGCTGAAGCAAGGTCACTTCTTCAAAAAACAACTACCCATCAAGGAGCATCGATCATGTCCGATAGCGGGTTAATCCTGACGGCGGTCGCCGGTATTTTCCTCCTGCTGTTTCTGGTGATGAAGGTCAAGTTGCACGCCTTCGTCGCCTTGCTGCTGGCCAGCTTGCTGGTGGGTGTCACCGCCGGCATGCCACTGACCGGGGTCATCGAATCCATTCAAAAGGGCATGGGCGGCACGCTGGGTTTCGTCGCCGTCGTGGTCGGGCTGGGCGCGATGTTCGGCCAAATGCTGGAGGTGTCCGGCGGCGCCGAGCGGCTGGCGCAAACCCTGCTGCAACGCTTTGGCGAGGACAAAGCGCAATGGTCGCTGGGTCTGACCGGCTTTTTGGTCGCCATCCCGGTCTTTTTCGACGTCGGCTTCATCATTCTGGTGCCGCTGGTCTACGGGCTGGCGCAGAAAACCGGGCGCTCGCTGCTCTACTACGGGATCCCGCTGCTGGCCGGTCTGGCAGTCACCCACAGCTTCGTGCCGCCGACACCCGGTCCCATCGCGGTGGCCAACCTGCTGGGCGCCGACCTGGGTTGGGTGATCCTGTTCGGCGCGCTCGCGGGCATCCCCGCCATGATCATCGCCGGTCCTCTATTCGGACGCTGGATCGCCCAACGCATCCATGTCGGGGTACCCGATTACATGCAACTGACCCCTAAAGATCCAGACCGGGAATTGCCGTCGTTTCTGACCGTGGCGGGCATCATTCTGGTGCCGCTGGTGTTGATCCTGGTCAACACCGTCACCAACGTCCTGTTGCCGAAGGACGATCCGACCCGGACGGTGCTCGGCTTCCTCGGTCATCCCTTCGTCGCCCTGCTGATCGCTACCCTGCTGGCTTTCACCTTGCTCGGCACCCGCCGCGGCTTGACCCGTGACGAAGTGCAGAACATCGCCACCAAGGCGCTGGAGCCGGCGGGCATCATCATTCTGGTGACCGGCGCGGGCGGCGTTTTCAAGCAAATCCTGATCGATTCCGGCGTGGGCAAGGTGCTGGGCGACATGATGGCCGGCTCGCCATTGCCGCCGATCGTGCTGGCTTTCGCAATCGCCGCGCTGGTGCGGGTGGCGCAGGGTTCGGCGACGGTGGCGATGATCACGGCGGCGGGCCTGATCACGCCCCTGGTCGCGACCCTGCACCTGCAAGGTCCCGTCCTGGGCCTGCTGGTGATCGCCATTGCCGCTGGCGCGACCATCCTGTCCCACGTCAACGATTCGGGTTTCTGGCTGGTCAATCGCTACTTCGGGCTGGATGTGAAGGACACGCTGCGCTCCTGGACGGTGATGGAAACCCTCATCGCCCTGGTCGGTTTCGCGGTGGTCTTCTCCATCAGCCTGTTCATCGGCTGACAGACAGTTCCCGGAGATACTCATATGACCGACAAAACCGCTGTTGTCATCGGCGTCGATATCGGGACCACCAGCACCAAGGCAGTGGCCTTCAGCACCGCTGGACGGGTCGTTGCCCACCACGCCGTCGAGTATCCGCTGCTGACCCCTACCCCGGCGGCGGCGGAACAGGATCCAGAGGAAATTTACCGCGCGGTGCTCACCGCCATTCATCACGCGGTGCGTAAAGCCGGCGCCGCGCCGGGCGCGGTGGTGGGCGTATCGTTCAGCGCCGCCATGCACAGCGTGATTGCGGTGGACGCGGACGGTCGGCCGCTCACGCGCAGTCTCACCTGGGCCGACAGCCGGGCGACCGACTGGGCCGAGCGCATCAAACACGATTGGGGCGGATTGGCGATTTATCAACGCACCGGCACGCCGATCCATCCCATGTCACCGCTCGCCAAACTGGTCTGGCTGCGGCGCGAACAACCGGAGGTGTTCACCCGGGCCGCGCGCTTCATCGGCATCAAGGAGTATGTGTTCTTCCGACTGTTCAAACGTTACGTGGTGGACTACTCCATTGCCTCGGCCACCGGCTTGTTCAATCTGTCCCAACTGGACTGGGACGCCGAAGCCCTGAAAGTCGCTGGCATTACCCCCACGCAACTTCCCGAGCTTGTGCCGACCACTTTCCACCTGGCCGGACTGGAGCCGGAACTGGCGAGGGAACTCGGTCTGTTGCCCACTACCCCGTTCGTGGTGGGCGCCAACGATGGCGTGCTCTCCAATTTGGGGGTCAACGCCATTGGGCCGGGCGAGGTCGCCGTCACCAT
>JAGRHI010000179.1:788-1003 GCA_020445045.1 Candidatus Competibacteraceae bacterium | reverse complement strand
ACCTTTTGCTACGCCCTCACCGACCGGCATTGGGTGATCGGCGGACCGGTGAACAATGGCGGCATCGTGTTTCGCTGGGTGCGCGACGAACTGACGGCGTCCGTGGTGGAAACGGCCCGACGGCTGGGCATCGATCCTTACGAAGTGCTGACCCGGATCGCCGAGCGGGTCACGCCCGGCGCGGAGGGCTTGCTGTTTCATCCTTATCTCGCCGG
>JAGRHI010000179.1:512-655 GCA_020445045.1 Candidatus Competibacteraceae bacterium | reverse complement strand
AGCATCCTGCCGGCGGTGGAAGCGCTGATCGGTCCCACCCAAACGATGAAGGCCACCGGCGGCTTTGCCCGTTCCGGTCTGTGGCGGCAAATGATGGCCGATATCTTCAATCGCGAGGTGGTGGTGCCGGAGAGCTTCGAAAG
>JAGRHI010000179.1:0-488 GCA_020445045.1 Candidatus Competibacteraceae bacterium | reverse complement strand
CCTGCCTGGGCGCGGCGGTGCTGGGACTCTACGCGCTGGGTCGCGTCGATTCCCTGAACGTCATTGCCGACATGGTGGGCGCCACCCATCGCCATGCGCCAATCGCGGGCAACGTTGCGATTTACAGTCGGCTGCTGCCGATTTATCTCAGCATCCCGACCAAGCTGGAACCGGAGTATCGCGCCATCGCCGCCTTTCAGCGGGAACTGTCCGTCACTGAACCGACCGGAGGCGTCGCATCGCCCCCCCTGACTCAGGAGGTCTGACCATGACCCTGCATCCCATCGTGGCGGCGGTGACCGACCGCATTCGCCAGCGCAGCGCGGCGACTCGATCCGCGTATCTGACACGACTGGAACACGCCCGCGCCAACGGCCCGGTCCGCAAGAGCCTATCGTGCACCAACCTGGCGCACACCTTTGCCGCTTCCGACGCGAACGACAAAGCCGTCCTACGCGAGGCACGCTGGCCGAACCTCGCCATCGTCT
>JAGRHI010000178.1:761-8931 GCA_020445045.1 Candidatus Competibacteraceae bacterium | reverse complement strand
ACTACGACGATTTCAGCACGCCCTGCTACGACGGTCAGCACCAGATGCTGCTGGGCGGTTCCTGGATTTCCACCGGCGACGAAGCCAGCATCTGGGCGCGCTTTCATTTCCGTCCGCATTTTTATCAGCATGCCGGCTTCCGGCTGGTCAGGAGCGACGGCGACGGCGGGGCGGTACGACTGGATCAGGCCGGTTCGACCGGTCAGGTCTATGAAGACCCGCAAATCCTGAACGAATACCTGCTGCTGCATTACGGCGCGCCCGAACAGCAAATGCCCTATTCCTTCGGCCCGACCGACACGGTGGAATTCCCGGCGCGCTGCGCCCGCTGGCTGATCGAGGCCGCCCGCGAACACGGCACGCCGACCGCCAAGGCGTTGGATGTCGGCTGCGCGGTGGGCCGAGCCAGCTTCGAGTTGGCGCGCGTTTACGGCGAGGTGGTGGGCGTCGATCTCAGCCGCGCCTTCATCGACGCCGCCGATACCTTGCGCCGTCAGGGCGAACTGCGCTATTTCCGCAAGGACGAAGGCACGCTGGGCGCGACGCTGAGCGCCATGGTCGATCCCGCCATCGACCGCGACCGGGTGCGTTTCCGCCAGGCCGACGCCTGCGCGCTGCCGGCCGAACTGATGGAATTCGATGCCGTGTTGCTGGCCAATCTATTGTGCCGGCTACCCAGCCCGAAAGCGCTGCTAGGGCGGCTGGGTGGACCGCTGGGCCTGGTGAAGCCCGGTGGGCTGCTGGCGATCTTCTCGCCCTATAGTTGGCTGGAACAATTCACCCCGCCGGAAGCCTGGCTGGGCGGTTTCGAGCGGGAAGGCCAGCCCATCGCCAGCGCGGCGGTGCTGACGGCGTTCCTGACGGCCGAAGGTTTCGAGCTGTTGCGCGAGGCCGACGTGCCGCTGACGATCCGCGAGCACGCCCGCAAGTACCAGTACATCGTGACCCACGCCACGCTGTGGCGGCGAGCGCGTCCGGATCGGCGGCCGGTCGTTCGCTAGGGGATGAACCCGCAGCGTTCGCCCCAGATGAGAAAGGGGTTGTAGCTTTTCTTCCCACCCGGCGGTGGGCTTGCCGCCGGCTTTTGGTCTTCCACGATTACCGTGACATTCTGGGAATCCTTGGGCGTAATCGCGTTCCAGATCTTCAAGACTTCACCGCTGTCGGCCACGATGCACCCGTCCGACCAACTCGCGTCCGTCCCCTTGTGGATGAAAATGTCATCCGAATGCCGCGTGCGGTTGACCACCGGCACACCTTTGCCCAGAAAAATGCCGACCCGGCGTTTCTGATTGTTCTTCCATGGGCACGGTTTGTTATCGGGCGGTGAGCCCGGATCAATCTTGTTGGCCATCCAGGTGGCATACCCCGCATAAGTGCCTGCTTCGATTTTGACCGCCGGGTCCCACCAGCAGGGGGTGTTGACGGAAATCGAGCCGGAATTGAAGGAAAGCGTGCCTTGATTCTCGCCGCGAACCACTTTGATTTCGTAGGTCATGATCGCCACCTCTACAGCAAAAGGAAAAGTCGGGTCAACCCACGGCGACTGGATGTGGCCATGATGGGTCTCAATCGGCAGACACATCCCATGCCAATTTTTCAGACACTGAAATGTAACGATTTTTCCTTGGCTCGGCGATCCTCCAACTCGGAATCGGTCGGCGGAGGTTCAAATGGACCCGCCCGGTGGGCCGTATCGGTTCGGTCCGAGCCAACCCGTCGGTGACGCCAAGGCGCGGGAGGCAAGCGCCGCGATGATCGTTCGCCGATCGATCCGGGAATGGCGGCATGGTAAACATCGACCAGCGCCGCGCCGCTGTAAGGTTTCGATGCCCGCTTCGACTAAATCCCAAAACGCCTTTCCCCGAACCACCACCCGCGCCACGGGAACCGGAGCCCCCATGAATCTTCGCAAGCTTCTGCTGATCGCGGCACTCGTCCTGCTGGTCGGCGCCTTCTTCGCCTTCGATCTGGGCCGCTACCTCAGCCTGGACTTCTTCAAGTCCCAACAGGCCGCCATCGAAGCCCATCGCGCGGCGCAACCACTCTTGACCGCCGGCATCTTCTTCGCCATCTACGTGGCGGTGACCGGCCTATCGCTACCGGGCGCGGCGATCATGACCCTGGCCGCCGGCGCCATCTTCGGCTTGTGGTGGGGTACGCTCATCGTCTCCTTCGCCTCCACCATCGGCGCCACCCTGGCCTTCCTTGCCTCGCGTTTCGTGCTACGCGACTGGGTACAGGACAAGTTCGGCGAGCGGCTGAAAACCATCAACGCCGGGGTGGAAAAGGAAGGCGGTTTCTATCTGTTCACCCTGCGGCTGGTGCCGATCTTCCCCTTCTTCGTCATCAACCTGGCGATGGGTTTGACCCCCATTCGCACCGGCATCTTCTACTGGGTCAGTCAGGTCGGCATGCTGGCCGGCACCCTGGTCTACGTGAACGCCGGTACCCAACTGGCGCAAATCAACTCCCTGCAAGGCATCCTGTCGCCGGGTCTGCTGGCTTCCTTCGTCCTGCTCGGGGTGTTTCCGCTGATCGCCAAGAGAATCGTCGCGGCGATCCAGGCGCGGCGCGTTTACGCCAACTGGTCCAAACCCGCCCGCTTCGACCGCAACCTGATCGTCATCGGCGCCGGCAGCGCCGGACTGGTCAGCGCCTACATCGCCGCGGCGGTCAAGGCCAAGGTGACCCTGATCGAGAAGCACCAGATGGGCGGCGACTGCCTGAACACCGGCTGCGTGCCTTCCAAGGCGCTGATCCGTTCCGCCAAGCTGTTGTCCCACATGCGCCGCTCCCAGGAATTTGGCATCCGCAAGGCCGAGGCCGAATTCGACTTCGCCGAGGTGATGGCGCGGGTGCGGCGGGTGATCAAGGCGGTCGAACCACACGATTCGGTGGAACGCTATACCGGCCTCGGCGTGGAAGTCATCGAAGGCACGGCGACGATCACTTCGCCCTGGACGGTGGACGTGGCCACGGCGGAAGGGACACGGACCCTGAGCACCCGCGCCATCGTCATCGCCGCCGGCGCCCGGCCGTTCGTGCCGCCGATTCCGGGGCTGGAACAGGTCGGCTACCTCACTTCGGACAACGTCTGGGCACTGCGCGAGTTGCCCAGGCGGTTGGTGGTGCTGGGTGGCGGGCCGATCGGTTCGGAACTGACCCAAACCTTCGCCCGTCTCGGCGCCCAGGTCACCCAGGTGGAGATGGCGCCGCGCATCCTGATCCGGGAAGACCCGGAAGTCTCGGAACTGGTGACCCGGCGTTTCCGCGAGGAAGGCATCGAGGTGCGGGTCAACCATAAGGCCAAACAGTTCGAAATCGACAACGGCGAAAAGGTGCTGATCGCCGAGCACGACGGCCAGGACGTGCGCATCCCCTTCGATCAGGTGCTGGTCGCGGTCGGTCGGGTGGCCAACACGCGCGGCTATGGACTGGAGGAACTCGGCATCCCCACCACCCCCGCCCGCACGGTGGAGACCAACGAATATCTGCAAACCCTTTACCCCAACATCTACGCCGCCGGCGACGTGGCCGGACCGTTCCAGTTCACCCACACCGCCGCCCATCAAGCTTGGTACGCTTCGGTCAACGCCCTGTTCGATCCGCTGAAAAAGTTCAAGGCTGATTATTCGGTGATTCCCTGGTCCANNTCGTCGATCCCGAAGTCGCCCGGGTCGGCCTGAACGAGCAGGAGGCCAAGGCCCGAGGCATTCCCCACGAGGTCACGGTGTACGGCATCGACGATCTGGATCGCGCCATCGCCGACGGCGAGGCCCACGGCTTCGTCAAGGTGCTGACCGTGCCGGGCAAGGATCGGATTCTGGGCGCGACCATTGTCGGCGAACATGCCGGTGATCTGCTGGCCGAGTATGTGCTGGCGATGCGTCACGGCATCGGCCTGAACCAGATGCTCGGCACCATCCACATCTACCCGACCCTGGCGGAAGCCAACAAGTACGCGGCCGGCGTCTGGAAGAAGACCCACGCACCCGAAAAGCTGCTGGCCTGGGTAGAGCGCTTTCACACCTGGCGGCGCGGTCCTGACGGACGTATGCCGGTCGCCCAAAAGGCCAAGGCCACGATCTGACCAGAACCGACCACGCAACCCGCGACTCCGGGGAAAACCAGGATCGAGAGCACTCGACCCGGCTGTTGCAACTCTCCGGTCATGACGCCATCATCCGGCCCGATGGCCCGCGTTCGCGGGTCCCTCGTTGCCGGAGAAAGGGGAATGAGCGTTGCCAGCAACTCTTCAGCCAGCGGGAACGATCCATCGCAACTGCTGCGGGACGAGCGATTCCTGACGGGCTTGCGCCGCGACATGCTTCGTTTCGCGGAACTGCAACTGCGCGACCCGGCCGCCGCCGAAGACATGACCCAGGAAGCGCTGGCCGCCGCCGTCAGTGGCCAGGCGCGCTTTTCCGGCCGCGCCGCCCTGAAAACCTGGGTGTTCGCCATCCTCAAGAACAAGATCGCGGACCACCTGCGCCAGCGCCGGCGCATCGTGGACGCCGCCAGCTTGGCGCGGGAAGCCGCCGATGAGGCGAATTTCGACGAGCACCTGTTCGACCGCAAGGGTTTCTGGCGACCGGACGAGCATCCCGACGACTGGGGCGACCCGGAATCCACCTTTGCCCAGCATCAGTTCTGGGCGGTCTTCGAAATCTGTCTGACGCAGTTGCCCGAGAACACCGCCCGCGTGTTCATGATGCGCGAATTCCTCGGTTTCGACACCGCTGAAATCTGTCGGGAGTTGGGCATCGCCACCAGCAATTGCCACGTCATTCTGCACCGCGCCCGCATGGGGCTTCGACTCTGCCTGGACCAACGCTGGTTCGGACCGGAGGGCTGATCGATGTTGAACTGCAAGCAAGTCACACACCTGCTGTCCGAGATGCGGGAACGCGATCTCCGGTGGCGGGAACGCCTCCCGCTCAAACTGCACCTGCTGATGTGCGCGGGCTGCGACAATTTCCGCAAGCAATTGGATTTTCTGCACCGGGCGTGCCGCGAGTATGCCCAGGGACGTTCGGACTCCACCCCACCCTAAAAGCGGCGATCTGGATCGGTGGGGCGCTGGGTTCCCGCGTTGGCGTTGTCTATCATTTATCGGTACCCACCACCATCGACGAACTGGAGACCACCGCCACGGTGGCATCCCGCATGGCGTTTTGCGCGGCCCACCAGGGGAGAACCACTCATGGCGCTGAAACTCAGCTACCACTACCGCCTGCCAGCCAGCGTCACCCACCACGCCGCCGTGATCGGCCACCTGCGGGAAGTGCTGAACGTGTTCGCGAGCAAGGCCGATTGCAGCAAGTTCTACATCGGCATCACCAACGACCTGAAGCGGCGCCGGCGCGAACATGAGCGTGAGCGGCCCGAGTACACCCTGATGTGCGCCATCCATAAGGAAGAGATCAACATCGTCTCGGACAGCTTTCACAACCTGGAAGCCAGCGCCGTGGCCCAGTTCCGAGGAGGCGTCGTCAACAAGGCCACCGGCCGGGTATTGCGCTGCGGCAACGACGTGAGCGGATCGCCGGCCAAGAACTGGCTTTACCTACTGGTCGATAAACGCGACGTGAGCGATATTCCAGTCCACAGCCGGGATGCCGCCATGTGGGGCGACGAAAACTAGCCAACGAAACCACGTATTCGCGGGAGGATGGAAAACCATGGAAATCCGACGACTCTCCTTGGCGGAAGGCGTTCGTTCCGCGACGGGCCTGACAGTGATCATCGATGTCATTCGTTCCTTTTCGAGCGAACCGCTGATGGCGCAGTTGGGGGCCAAGCGCATCCTGCTCGAAGGCGATGTCGAAAAATGTTTTGCCCGGCGGGGCGACGCGCTGCTGGTGGGCTCTCGCAACGAAGTGCCCATCGAGGGCTTCGACCTGACCAATTCGCCCTGGCGGATTCTCCAGGCTGGACCGGACCTGTTTCGCGGCCGCGCCGTGATCCACCGCTCGACCTCGGGGGTCGGCGGCGCCCTGGCGGCGCTGGCCCGCACCGAGGAAGTGCTGCTGGCTTCCTTTCTCAACGCCAGGGCCACGGCCGAGTACATTCGCCACCACAATCCCGCTGTCGTGAGTTTGGTGGCGATGGGTAGCCGAGCCAGCTTGCCGGCACCCGAAGACGAACGCTGCGCCGATTACCTGGCGCATTTGCTGACCGGCACGCCTTACGACCACGTCGCGGCGCTGGCGGAAATCCTCGCCCATCCCAACGCCCGCAAGTATCTTGACGCCGATAACCCGGCTCTGCCCAAGGAAGATATCGTGCTGTGCCTGCAACGGGATGTGGTCGATTTCGCCTTGCTCGCCCGGCGGCGCGGTGACGAGGTCGAAGCGGTGCCGGTGCGCGTCGGCCAGGACAGTTGACAGAGAGGGCGCCGCGCGTCCCTACTCCGGCTCGGCCGCTGGCGAGGGAGGCGGCATCGCCCAGCGTTCCCGCAGCTCGGACAGACTATCCTCGTGCGCCAGCACCACCACCTCGTCCTTGAGTTTGAGCGCGAAACCCGCCTTGGGTAGCGACATCTCATCGTGGCGGTAGACGCAGATGGCCGCGCAGCGTTTTGGCAGCGACAGTTCCTCGACCGGACCCACATCCTCCTCGCGGACGATGAAGGAAAACAGCCGCGCCCCGCACTTGAAGAACTCGGCGAAATCCTCGGGCAGGGTGCCGAAGGCCAGATCGGCCAAGGCGCGGGCAGCCTGCCAGCGCGGAATGATCAGGTCGGTCAGGCCCAATTCCAAACAGATCGGCTGGAGTTCCGCGTCATTGATCTTGGTGAGAATCCGGGGAAAGCCGAGCGAACGCCCGATCAGACTGGCCAGGATGTTGGATTGATCGTTGCCGGTGACGCAGCACAACACGTCGGTGCTCTGGGGTCCCACCTCGCGGAGCACCGCCGGCTTCGAGCCATCGCCGTGAATGAAACCGCAATCGAGGGTATCCGCCAGCGCCTCGATACACTCCTTGTCCCGTTCGACGATCACCACTTCCGCCCGGCGACGGATCAGGATTTCCGCGGCGGCGACCGTGGTCAGACCCGCTCCCACCAACGCGATTCTCATGCTTCTTCCGCCGTTCTACCCCACCAGGTCCGCGGGTAGATCAGGATGAGGAGAGCCATCACCTCCACCCGCCCCATCAGCATATCCGCGCACAGCACGATTTTCAGCACCGGATGTAGCTCGGGACTGGCGATTCCGGCGCTCAGGCCGCAGGTCGATAGCGCGGACACCACTTCGAACAGGGCGGCCAGCGGATCGACGCCATGCAGCAGGAAGGGTAGCCAAGACAGCAGCGCGGCCAGGACGTAGGCGGTCACGACACCGATCACCGCCTCCAATTCCATACCGTTGAACCGGCGGCCGGCGACATAAAGCTCGATGACGGCGTGACGCGACGCGGCGGTGCGGGCGAACAGCAACTGCAGCAAACGGATCAGCACCAGCCAGCGCAGGATCTTGATGCCGCCGGCGGTCGAGCCCATGTCGCCGCCGATGCCCATGCTGACGATCAGCACCAATTGGGCCGCCGCCGGTAATTCGGACACTAGGGTGTTGGCAAAGCCGGTGGTGGTCTGGGCCGAGATGGCCAGAAACGCGGCGTCCGTCAGCCGGAGCGGACCGGCGAAAGCGAAGCAGGCCACCAGCGCCGCGAAGGTGATCAGGCAACCGAGCCATAGCGCCCGCACCTCCAGATCGGTGTACAGCAGGCGCGGCCCCGCGCTCCAGGTCCGGTATTGCAGGGAAAAGGAGGTCGCGCCGAACAGCATGATCAGCGCCAACATCGCCAGGGTGGGCCAGGGACCGAGACTGCCCAAGCGGTCGTAACCGGAAAAACCGCCGGTGGACACCGCCGCCAAGGCGTGAATCAGCGCATCGAACGGCGCCGCCCCAGCCAGCCACAGCAAGGCCACGCCAGCGACGGTCAGCGCGACGTACACGGCCAGCACCTGCCGGGCACGCCAACGGGTGCTGGTCACCAGTTCCGCCGCGTCGGTTTCGATACCGGCCAGCCGGCGAGTGGCCGCGCTGGGCGCCAAGATGAAGGCGAGCGCCAACACCGTGATGGCCAGCCCGCCATACCACTGTAACCAGGCGCGAGCGAACAGAAAGGTGGCGCTGTGGCCTTCGACGGTCGGCAGGACCGA
>JAGRHI010000178.1:0-738 GCA_020445045.1 Candidatus Competibacteraceae bacterium | reverse complement strand
ACGCCGGAGGTGGCCTCGAACAAGGCATCGAGGGGAGCCAGGCCGTCCGCCATCAAGGGCCAGACCATCGAAACCGCCGCGATCAGAAAGGCTAGCGCCGTGACCACCAGCGCTTCGTTGATCTGGATTTTTTGCGGCGCGGCGATCCGCGCCAGTCCACCTCCGACAAGCATCAGCAGCAGGGCGACCAGGGCAAAACGGTTCGCGCTCTCATACGCCTCGCCGTGCAGCGCGACCAGAACCGGCACGGCCGCCATCGGCGCCATCGACAGCAACAGCACGCCGAGATATTTCAGCACGACCCGGCGCCGAACGGCGAAAACCAACAACCGAACACTTTGTTCGGTCACTTTATTTTCTCTCCAGGAGGAGTTACTCGGGCCACTCGGGCTCGGTCGATGAAACGAAGTCGGACGGACGGGCAAACGCTCCGCTTCCATCCTGCTTGCCGGGCTCATCTCTGAACTCGGGCACAGCGAAAATCAATTTGTGAATCCTCGGCAATGGGTATCCACCCGCTCCTCCGGGCGCTCTCGTCCCCTCCTCAGGAGCGGAAGACCTCTTCCAGGCTGGCGGCGTCCAAAACCCGGTCGCCCCAGCGCTCGAGCTGTTCCGTGGTCGCCGTGCCGAGTTGGGCTATCACCTCGCTCGGCAACGAGCCGAACCGCCGAACCAACAACCGCTGCAATAGCAACGCTTCACCCTTTTCGATGCCCTTTTCGATGCCTTTTTCGATGC
>JAGRHI010000177.1:5002-21623 GCA_020445045.1 Candidatus Competibacteraceae bacterium | reverse complement strand
CGGCACACCCTGCGCCGAAGCCATTCAGCACATGTTCGGCGATCATGCCTCCAGTGTCGTCGTGATCGACGCCCACGGACGTTTACTGGGTATTCTGACCGAGCAGGATGTTACTCGACGCATCGCTTTTCAGATTCCCCCCGAAACGCCGGTCGAACAGGTCATGACCCGCCGGGTGTTGACCATTCCCGTCGATGAGTACCTCTATCACGCCATCGGACGAATGCGGCGCTATAACCTGCGCCATCTACCGGTTCTGGACGAAAACCGCGTCGTGATCGGCATTCTCGATCTGTACGACGCCTTGTCGGCGGCATCCGAGCAAATGATGCAGCAAATCGACTTGATCACGCACGAAGGCACGCTCGATGGCCTTAAGCAGGTCAAGACGGCGCAAGTCGAACTGGCCGCCGAACTGTTGG
Source organism: Candidatus Competibacteraceae bacterium (assembly GCA_020445045.1). Taxonomy (GTDB): domain Bacteria; phylum Pseudomonadota; class Gammaproteobacteria; order Competibacterales; family Competibacteraceae; genus Competibacter. The sequence goes on along the minus strand of JAGRHI010000177.1, from coordinate 21,201 downwards.
ACGATGGCTTGCCCGCGCCCGAGATCCAGGCGCTGCTGACCCACATCAATAACGACATTTACCGGCGCGTCACCGACATGTGCGTCGCCAGCCTGGCCGCCGAAGGGTGGGGGCAACCGCCGGTCGATTTCTCGGTCATCGTGATGGGTTCGGGCGGGCGTGGCGAGAATTTCATCGGTCCCGACCAGGACAATGGTTTCATCATCGAGGACTATCCCGATGAGGAACACAATCGCATCGACGGCTATTTCATGGAATTGGCCGGTCGGCTGGTGACCACGCTCGATACCGTCGGCTTGCCGCTCTGTCGTGGTTACTGCATGGCGATCAATCCGATGTGGCGCAAGACCCTGTCGCAGTGGTTCCGACAACTGGATACCTGGGGAAGCAAGCGTAATCGGATGGCCCTCCGATTGTCGGACATCTTTTTCGATTTCCAGCCGGTGTGGGGACACAATCCCGAGTTGGCTCGTCGCCTGCGCGACCATGTCACGAAGATGCTGCGCGAGGACCGGGCATTCTTACGGGCGATGTACGATGAGACCAGCGATCATAATGTGGGCCTGGGTCTGTTCGGCGGCTTCGTCACCGAAAAGGAAAATCCCCACTATCGAGGCCAGATCAATCTCAAGCACCATGCGCTCCTGCCTTTGATCGAAGGCGCGCGGCTGTTCAGTCTGCGTGAGGGCGTGGAACAAACCGGGACACTGGCCCGGATCGACACCCTGCACGAACAGGGTATCCTCAACGCCACCGAGCGCGAGGACCTCAAGGGCGCGTTCGTCCAAATCACCAATCTGTTGCTGGGCCAGCAAATCGCCGACTTCCGGATTGGCCGGAAAATCACCTACTTCGTGCATCCCGACAGTCTGTCGAAACGCAGCAAGGAACATCTGGTGGACGCGATGAAGGCCATTGACCGGTTGCGCGACCGGGTTCGCGCCGAATTGACCGGCAGCCTTTCCTGATCGGCGCCAGTGCCGGTGTCATGCACAAACGACGAAACCCAACGAATCCATGAAACTGCGACTTGTCTTCGCACTGGCATTCGCCGCCTTTGCCATGGTGGCGGTGGCGGTCGTGTTCGCATCATTGTGGTTGGTGTTCGATGAAATGGCCCTGCGCGGTGAACTGGCCAACCCGGAAACATTCAATCCGTGGAGTTACCTAACCAGCCATGGTGCCAGCGCCGGGTTTTTCCTGGTTGCCATGACCGCCGCCGCGTGGTCCTTCTTCGATCTGCTGGTGGCGTTGCCGCTGACCAGTCTGACCCGCGGCTTGCTCACCGCCCTGCACGCCAACCCCGACCATGAAGCCCAGCACGAAGGGCCGACGCAGCTCAGTCAACTATTTCGGGCCACCAACGAAATGTTGCGTCGGCTCGCCGCTCACCGCCGTGATCTGCTCCAGTCCACGGCCACGGCCACGGCACGGGTCGAAGAGCAGAAAAGCCGGTTGGAAGCCATCCTGATGGATTTGCAGGAAGGCGTGGTGGTGTGCAATCTCAACAATCAAGTGATGCTGTATAACCAATACGCCTTGAAAATCCTGCGCGTCACCGGCGAACTTGGGCTCGGCCGCTCGCTGTTCGCCATGGTCAGCCGCGACCCGATTTCCAACGCTTTCCGCTGCTTGCGCCTGCGCGTGGCCCAAGGGCGTCACCACCAACACCCGACGGGCGCCACCACGCGCTTCGTTTGCGCCACTACCGACGGCCGCTACACCCTACACGCCCAAATGACTCTGATCCTCGGCGTCGAGGAATTACCCACCGGTTACGTGGTCACCTTCAACGACATCACCAAGGAATTGGCAACGCTGGGCAAGCGCGACCGCCTGTTGCGCGAAGCCACCGACGGCTTGCGGCCACCGGTCGCCAACTTGCGCGCGGCGGCCGAGACCCGCGCCACCCATCCGGACATGGACGCCACCGCGCAGCAGGCTTTCGAAGCAGTGATCCTCAAGGAAAGCGTCTTGATCAGCGCGACCTTGGACCGGTTGGCCCGCGAGTACCACAATGTGATCACCGGCTATTGGCCGATGAGCAACGATTTGTCGACTACCCTGCTGGAACTGGTGGCACAGCGGTTAACCGACAGCTCGGATATTGCCGTGACGGTGGTTCAGCTCCCGCAGTGGCTATACGGAGACAGCCACTCCGTCATCTCGCTGAGCGAATATCTGATTCGCCGCATCAGCGCCCAGACCAGCATCAAGGCTTTCGACATCGGCGCCGAGGCCGGTCCGCGCCAGATTTATATCGACATCGTCTGGCGCGGCGACCCACTACCGTCTGGTTTGCTCGATGGCTGGCTCGATACGGTCCTGCCCGGCGCCCCCGGTGGACTCACCGCGCGGGATGTGCTCGATCATCACCAAAGCGAGATTTGGAGCGACCGCCCCAGCGATGGCTTGGCCCGGGTGCGGGTACCGCTACCACCAGGGCAGGTTGTACAAACCGAAAGCGAGCTGCCACCGCGACCGGAGTTCTACGACTTCAGCCTACTGCCGCGGACAGAACCCAGCGGCGATCTGGCCGAACGGCCGCTCAAATCGCTCGACTACGTGGTATTCGATCTGGAAACCACCGGTCTCAAGCCCTCGGCAGGCGACGAAATCGTCTCCATCGCCGGAGTGCGCATCGTCAACGGCCGCATTCTCACCGGTGAAACCTTCGATCGCCTGGTCGATCCCGGCCGCCCCATTTCCAGGAACTCCATCCGCTTCCACGGCATCACCGACGACATGGTGCGCGGCAAGCCGCCCGCGCATTTGGTGCTACCCCAGTTTCGCCAGTTCGTCGGTGATGCCGTGCTGGTCGCGCACGATGCCGCGTTTGACCTGAAGTTTATCGAGATGAAAGAGGCGGAAAGCGGGATCATCCTCGATAACCCGGTGCTCGACACCCTGTTGCTGTCGGTGTTCCTTCACAGCCATACACCCGATCATCATCTGGATGCGGTCGCCGAACGCTTCGGGGTGCGGGTGTCGGGCCGTCACACCGCGCTGGGCGATGCCCTGGTCACCGCCGGGGTTTTCGTGCGCATGTTGGAACTGCTGGAGAACTTGGAAGTGACCACCCTGGGGCAGGCCATTGCGGTCTCCGCGAAGATGATCGAAGCGAAGGAACGGCAAAAACAATTGTAGGCCAGCGATGCCAGAGCGCCGGCGCTCCTGAAAGGCCCTGATCCAGTTGACGTGCGTTCAAGACCGCACGCGAAAAGCCTTTTCGTTGTCAAAAAACCCAAGTTCACGGCCGATGGAATCGCTGCCGCAGTAAGATGCTCTACAATACGCCCGCTCGAAATTTCACCTTAACAGCGCGTCAACCACCGAACATTCGACCCCGTCGCGGCGAGCGGGCAGGAGAGGTTAGATGAATTTTTTTCGGGTTCTGATTAATCCCGAACAAGAAGAGACCGGACACCCCGATCGCAAGCTCGTTGGCTCCGCCGCCAATCTATTGCAGGTGGGCGAATTCCAGCTACTGCAACTGGCTTATCACGCATGGTTCGGCAAGGATCTTCCGCCAGAACTGGTTTCGCCTCTCTTCACCACATACATGATACGCTGCCAAGTCCCCCCCTGGGCGCGGCATTACGCTCGATCGGTCCTTGAGCAGCATCGTCGTGGACAGATCAATATCAACAATCCAACTTACCATCGCTACGATAATGCTTATATTCGAGAATCGCCGGCCGGATTGATCCGTTTCCTCCTGGTCGCCACTCTGGTTGCGTTGGTCATGCTTGCATCGATCCTCGCGACGTCCACGGTAAAAAAGGAAGTTACCTCGACTCTGCCACCGTATTTCGAGCAAAAGGAACTACGCTCCAACTTAAGCGATTGAGGATCAGGATATTACGCCTTCGGCAGTGGCATAATCGATCGGTAATCCGTCTAGATAAGGTCACGCGATGTTTGAAGTCACTGGCGATCTTGAACCCGCCGTCAACATCCTATTCCTGACCGTCACCGGCTTCATCGCCTGGCACGGCATCCGCTTCCGCGATGAAGCCGGCAACATGGACCCAGTGCGACTGCTATTCGGCTGCATTGCCGCGGTCTTCTTTTTCATGGTGCTGTCCCAGGACGTGCTCAATATCGTCCGTTTCTAGGGCAAGCTCACGGTTTATAGGCACGCTGGCGCTCGTCCAACTCGGGGATTCTCAATAATCGCTCGGATTCTGGCAGAGCCAACTGTTGTTCCAGATACACCGCCCGGTCCTTGACGGTCGCGGGGCGGGAATTGCCGTAAATGATCCGGTGCGCCAGCCCGGGACCTTCGACCGCGCCTGGGTCGATGCGCAGCGCCCGCCGGTAGTCGGCCAGGGCTTGCTCGGGACGGTTGCCACGATCATAAAGAATACCGCGGTTGGCATAGGCGCCGGCGAGCACGCCGCGACCGGTCGGATCGTCGGCGCCGAGCGTCCTGGTCAGGTAATCGATCAGGTACGTGAATTCGACCTCCGCCTCGTCGTCACGCCCGGACTGGAGGAACGTAATGGCGCGGCCCATGAGCGCTCCTCGATGATTTGGAGACACTTTCAAGGCCGCATCGAAGCGTTCCAGCGCTTGGTCGTACTTTTTATCGGTGAGCAGAATATCGCCTTGGCGAACTTCATAGTCGCCCGGCAGGGACGCGGTGAAATAGTCGATCACCGCCCAGAGGCTGAACATCGCAAAGGTGACGATGGCGCAGAGGACGACAAAGCGGCGGAGGACGCGCGGATTCATGGCGGCGGGTACAGCTTGGTGATCGTCACCTGGACGTAAAGCACCGAAAAAATGAAGCACAGCAGCGCGGCGGTAAAGCCCGCGCGCCGCTTCAGCGCCAGGCGTTCGGGCGCATTCGTCGACTGCCCTTGTTTCCGCTCCCAGCGGCGCACGGCAACTACCCAGATCAATTGGCGGACCGGAAAGAACAAGGCGGCCGCAAGGACGACCGTCCAGAACCACCGCCCTTCCGGCCCGAATAGAAACACTATCGACATGAATATGAATCGCTTGGAAAATTCGATGACCAACGGGCGCGGCGGGGAAGGGTCCATCCCTCCCCCAATGACCGGTCGATCACCACGACGTCACGACCTGGCCACCTCGCCGCGCTTGATGTCGCCGATGTCTTCGACGAGCGCCTTGACCTCGGTCGATGGCACCGTCGACATCTCCATCTTATAGGCCAGGAACCACATCATCCCGACCCCGAGCAACCAGAACAGGATCTGCCAGGCCCAGATCGACGGGATGCCGAATGTCCAGCCCTCAAGACCGGCATTGGGCGCACCGAAGATCCAGTTGCCGATGACGCAGCCGGGGCCGATGCCGAAGAAGAACCAGGCCAGCGTAATGCCCCAAGCGATCGGGATCAGGCCCCGCTTCGATTCCGGCAACCCGGCATGCTCGTGCAGGAAGTCGTGGAACTTCATCTTGTGGGCATGATCTTCCGCGTCTTGCGTCATCGCCGAGATGGCGAGGCAGACGCCGATGTTGAGGAAGATGCCCCAACCGGCCGAGTGAATGGTCAGCGGCCAACGGCCCCAGGGCAGGGCGGCGCCGAACAGATCCTGTCCGATGGAGTCGGTCATCGCCACGCCGATCAGACCGGCCAGCAGCCCCCAGCTCGCCCCGGCGCGAGTAATCCAAGGAAAATAGCAGACCGCGACCAACGGTATCCACATCTGCAAGCCGAAAGCAACGGCCAGCCCACCCAACAGCACCAGCGCATCCTTGGAGAAGGTCGCCACCATCAGGGCGGAGATGACGATAAAGGCGACGCCGAACCGGCCGAACAACTTCTGGGTGACGTGAGTCGCTTCGGGATTCAGATAGCGCTTGTAGAGATCGCGGGTCAGCATACCGCCGGCGGTGGACATGTAGGCCGCTCCGGTTGACTGCATTGCCGCCAGCGCGCATACGGCGAGCAGGCCCACCAACCAGGGCATGGTATCGCCGATCAGGTTGAAGTAGTTCGGCACCAGCGAGTCGGGCTTCGCCGCCACCGTGTCGGGAATGATGTTGAGGATGGCGATCCCCGCCTCGTTAAACCGCGGGCTCGCGCCGAGGAAATGGGCCGACATGCCCTGGAAGGCGGTAAAGAAGAACAGAATCAGGCCGATGCCGAAGGACGACGCCCACACTTGCTGCGGCGCGAACGGTTTCGGGTTGGTGTTGGAGAACGACCACATGGTGAACGCCGGGGCCGACTGGATCCCCATCAGCGCGAACATGTAGGTCAGGATCATGACGCCGGTCCACAAACCGCCCACCGGCGTTTCCTTGCCCAGACCGGCGGTCCATTGAATGACGCCCGGCACGGCAAGGTAGGCGTTGTAATCGCCCCCGCCGTAACCCTTGGTCGTGCCCCATTTGCCGATGTCGGTCTGACCCAGCTTCGCCATCAGGGCGTTCAACGAATCCCAGCCGCCGACGGCGTTGAGGGCGATGACGCCGGTGATGACGATGCCCACCGCCAGCAGGATGCATTGCATGGTATCGACGTAGGCCACCGCGCGCAGGCCACCCGAAGCGACATAAACCAGCACGACGATGGATAACAGCCACATGCCGAACTCTTCGCTGACCAGACCGTCGGTCAATACATTGAACAGATAGCCGGACGCGCCCAATTGCACGCCCAGATAAGGGATTGAGTAGAACAGCGCCACCACCACCGTCAGGATGCGGATGAAGTCACCGCGGAAATAGTCCGCCAGCATTTCGCCTGGCGTGACATAACCGAAGCGCTTACCCAGCATCCATTGCCGTTTCAGGAAGATCACCCCGGTGAGGGGAATGGTGATGGTGTAGAACGAAGCGTAGGCGTATTGGAAGCCGTCACGGTAGACCAGCCCCGGATGACCCATGAAGGTCCAACCGGAAAATGAGGTCGCCGTGGCGGCCAACACGAACACCCATAAAGAGAGTTGCCGGCCGGCGATAAAGTAATCGCTTGCCGTCTTGGCCATGCGGGCGCCACGAATTCCCCAGTAAATACAGTAGGTCCAGTAGAGCGCCACGAAGGCAAAAAGCCAGATGACTTTCGCTGACATAAAGATCCCTCCTCCAAACCGTTGGTGCTATAAACCGCAAAACACAAAACGCACCCTGACACCATCGAACGGTTTCATCGCTTCCCATGCAAGCGGTAGAGAGTCGTTAACAAGCCCTGGAACGGCTGGGCGGAAATCGCATGGAGGGCATCTACGCGCCAACGCATAGCCGTGCCACACGCCACCATGAAATCAGTCCGTTTCCGACAATAATCTGGTTGGTGAGCCACCTCCCTTTTATGTTCGTCCGATGCGTGCGACCGCGGAAAAAATTTCGACGGTTACCCTAATTTTTGTAATTAAATACCAGAATTGCAACAGCCAACTAAAATTTTATTAGGTTTACTGAACCAGTTTTCATCCAATATGACACCTAATGCTGACATTTTGACTAAATCTCGCCTTGACACTGCTTGAGGAACATCGAATGGCGGCAAAGGAACCCTCGCACACGGCCTTTTCACGAACCGCCTTTTTCAACTCGCGGGTTCCCGACTCCATGCGAGCCAAGAGCGCGGCGGTCATCGTCAAGCCGGATACACATTGCGCCGAATTGGTCTCACTGCTGGCTTCCACCCGGAAATCCTGCGCGCTGGTCACCGACAGCGCCGGACACCCACTCGGCATCATCACCGAACAGGATATCGCCCGGCGCGTCGCCTACCGCGTGCCGCCGGACACGCCAGTGGACAAGGTGATGACGGCACCGGTGCTCACGGTCCAGCGCGGGCAACCCCTCTACCAAGCCGTCGCGGTGCTGCTCCGCCACGACTTCCAGCAAATACCGGTGGTCGACCACCAGGGCCAACTCGCCGGCATCCTGTCCCTGCGGGACATACAGATGGCAGCTTCCGGCGGCCTCATGCATCAGATCGAGCAACTGAGCCATGAAGGCACAACCGAAGGGCTGCAAGCGGTGAAGGCCGCGCGGATCGAACTGGCCCAAGCACTCTTTGCCGACAACGTCCCAGCCACGGAAATCCAACGGTTGCTGACGAGCATTAACAACGATCTCTACCGGCGCATCGGTGAAATGGCGCTCAAACAGATGGCGGCGGAAGGCTGGGGCGACCCGCCGGTACATGCGGCGACCATCGTCATGGGTTCTGGCGGACGCGGCGAGAACTTCCTGTTTCCAGATCAGGACAACGGCTTCATCATCGCCGACTACCCCGACCGCGAGCACACGCGAATCGATGCGTTCTATATCGAATTGGCGGAGCAACTGTGCCGGATTTTGAACGAGATCGGCTTTCCCTACTGCAAGGGTCATTGCATGGCGGTGAACCCCCTGTGGCGAAAAACGCTCAGTCAGTGGATCGAGCAAATCAAGCTGTGGGGCCAAAAGAGCAACTTCGTCGCCATCCGCCTCTCGGATATTTTCTTCGACTTCCAACCCGTCTGGGGCGATGTCGAACTCGCCCACCAACTGCGTCGGACCGTTTCCCGGCTGATCCAAAAAAATCCTTTCTTCCTCAAACAGATGTTCTTGGACAAAACCCAGCACAACGTCGCGCTGGGCTTCCTGGGCCGCTTCGTCACCGAAAAAGCCAATCGAGACTATCGCGGCCAAATCGATCTGAAGTACACCGGCACCGTACCGCTGGTCGGCGCGGTACGACTGCTGGCGCTGCGCGAAGGCGTGGAGGAGACTCCGACGCTGGAGCGCATCCGCGCGCTCGGGAAACTCGGTGTATTCAGCGCCAGCGAGCAGGAAGACCTGTCGGCGGCGTTCTCGCTGCTCGCCGAGATCCTGCTGGAAAAGCAGCTTGCCGACTTCAATAGCGGCCGCCGCGTCGGCTACTACGTCGATCCGAAAACACTGAGTAAGCGGCAGCGCTGGCTGTTGCTGGACGCGCTCCGCTCGATCAACGCGCTGCGCGACCGGGTCCATTACGAGTTCACCGCCCAGCTTTTTTGAGGTCCGCTCCGCGGATCTTCGTGCGCTGCTCTTTTCCCGTCCCGTCCACCGTCGTCACTTGCGCCGGTCGCATCGGCGACGGACAATCGCCGCACTTTTTCCGATCGATCCGTTCTCCTGTGACTGATGAAACTACGACTTGTCTTTGCGTTGATATTCGTCGCCATCACCCTCATCGCGCTGGCGGCGGTCACGATCTCACTGTGGCTGGCGTTCGGCGAACTGATTCGGGGCGGCAAGCTGGCGGCGAACTTCGAACCCTGGGGCTTGCTGATGCACTACGCGGCCGTCGCCGGGTTCTTCCTGGTCGCCGCGATCGCCGCCGCCTGGTTTTTCTGCGATCAACTGGTGGCGGCGCCGCTGACCGGCCTGACTCGCGGCTTGCTCACCACCCTGCGCGCCAATCCCGATCATGAAATCCAGTACACCGGGCCGAACCAGTTGGGACCGTTGTTTCAGGCGGTCAACGAGCTGACCCGGCGTCTCGCCGCCCACCATCATGAATTGCTCCAGGCCATGACCACCGCCACCGCGCGAGTCGAGGAGCAGAAAAGCCGATTGGAAGCCATCCTGATGGATTTGCAGGAAGGCGTGGTGGTCTGCAATCTCAACAACCAAGTGTTGCTGTACAACCAACTGGCTCTAAAAATCCTGCGCGTCACCGGCGAACTCGGGCTCGGCCGCTCGCTGTTCACCATGGTCACCCGCGACCCGATTTCCAACGCCTTCCGCCGCCTGCGCCTGCGGGTGGCCGAAGGCCGCCACCACCAGCACCCGATGGGCATGACCACTCGTCTGGTCTGCGCCACCACCGACGGCCAACATACCCTGCACGCCCAGATGACCCTGATCCTTGGCGCCGAGGAATCGCCCACCGGCTATGTCATTACCTTCAACGACATCACCGAGGAACTGGCGGCGCTGGGCAAGCGCGACCGACTATTGCGCGAAGCCACCGAGGGCCTGCGGGCGCCAATCGCCAACCTGCGCGCGGCGGCGGAGATGCAGGCCGTCAATCCCGATATGGACATGGCCGCGCATCGCACCTTCGACGAGGTGATATTCAAGGAAAGTACCGCGCTGAGCGAGACGGTGAACCGGCTGTGCCGCGAGTATCGTGACGTGATCACCGGCTACTGGCCGATGACCGACGACCTGTCCGCCACCTTGTTGGAAATGGTGGCGCAACGCTTGAAGGAAACTTCGGATATCGCGGTCACCGTGGTCCACCTGCCGCAGTGGCTGCACGGCGACAGTCATTCGGTGATTTTATTGCACGAATATCTGATTCGCCGTATCAGCGCCCAAACCAGCATCAAGGTTTTCGACATCGGCGCCGAGGCCGGTCCGCGCCAGATCTATATCGACATCGTCTGGCGCGGCGACCCACTACCGGCGGCCGTGCTCGACGGCTGGCTCGACGCCGGGCTGCCCGGCGCCCCCGGCGAACTCACCGTGCGCGATGTGCTCGACCATCACCAAAGCGAGATCTGGAGCGACCGCCCCGGCGATGGCTTGGCCCGGGTGCGGGTGCCGATGCTGGCGGCGCGTGGCACGCACATGGCCAGCGAGCTGCCACCACGGCCGGAATTCTACGATTTCAGTCTGCTGCAAGCGCCGCCGCCGGGCGGCGATCTGGCCGAACGGCCGCTCAAGTCGCTCGACTATGTGGTGTTCGATCTGGAAACCACCGGGCTCAAGCCCTCGGAGGGCGACGAAATCGTTTCCATCGCCGGAGTGCGCATCGTCAACGGCCGCATCCTCACCGGCGAAACCTTCGACCGCCTGGTCGATCCCGGCCGCCCCATCCCCAAGGATTCCACCCGGTTCCACGGCATCACCGACGACATGGTGCGCGGCAAGCCGCCCGCGCATCTGGTGCTGCCTCAGTTTCGCCAGTTCGTCGGCGACGCCGTGCTGATCGCGCACAACGCCGCGTTCGATCTGAGGTTTCTCCAATTGAAGGAAGCGGAAAGCGGCGTCATCTTCGATAACCCGGTGCTCGACACCCTGCTGCTGTCGGTATTCCTGCACGACCACGCGCCAGAGCACAGCCTGGACGCCATCGCCGAGCGCTTCGGGGTACGGGTGTCGGCCCGCCACACCGCGCTGGGCGATGCCCTGGTCACCGCCGGGGTCTTGGTGCGCATGTTGGAACTGCTGGAAGACATGGAAATCACGACCCTGGGGCAGGCGATCGCCGCCGCCTCGACCATCGTCGAGGTGCGGGCGCGACAGCGGCAGTTCTAAGCGCCATCCCATCCACGGCCATTCCGCGGCATCGGCCCCTGAAAAACCGGAGGGGAGAACCGGTCGGTCTTCCCCTCCGTCATTCTCAAAACCCGGCACATTTCAGAGCAGTGGTTCTTCGGACACCAGCAAACCATCCTCGTCGGCGTAAAGGTAGTGGCCGGGCAGGAAAGTCACGCCGGCAAAGCGCACCGGAATATCCCGCTCGCCGATGCCGCGCTTGACGCTCTTGAGCGGATGCACGCCCAACGCCTTGACGCCAATACCGATTTCGGCGATGGCGGCGGAATCGCGGATACCGCCGTTCACCACCACGCCGGCCCAGTCGTTCTCCTCGGCCAGTTCGGCGAGCTGGTCGCCCAGCAACGCGCAGCGCATCGAGCCGCCACCATCCACCACCAGCACCCGGCCCGCGCCCGGCTCTTGCAGCGCGGCGCGAACCAGGGAATTGTCCTCGAACACCTTCAGGGTCACGATGGGACCGCAAAACATCACTTCGCCACCGTAATCACCGAAAATCGGCTCGGCGATTTGCAGGCGATCGGAAAATTCATCGCACAGGTCGGTCGTCTTGAAATCCATGAGGGCTACTCTCGCGGCTTGGGGACAGGAATCTTGAAGTTTACCCTACTTATTTTACGCCTTAACGGCTGGTGATCTTCAACTCGATGCGGCGATTGCGGCGGTACGCCTCCGGGTTGTCCGCCGGATCGATCGGGTGATATTCCGCCATGCCGACCGCCGCCAGCCGCTGTGGTGGAATACCCTGCTGGATCAGATAATTCACCACCTCCTGCGCGCGCGCGGTGGACAGCTCCCAGTTGGAGGGAAAACGACCACGAATCGGCACCCGGTCGGTGTGGCCCTGCACTTCGATGATCACCGGCAAATCCGGCGGCAGACGGGCGGCCAATTGCTGGTAGACCATGGCGAATTTGTCCAGGTCGCCGCGTCCCCCCGGCGACAGCGTGGCCTCGCCAGAAGGGAACAGCACTTCGGACTGGAACACGAAGCGGTCGCCCACCACCTTGATGTCGGGGTTGCCGGCGAACACCTCGCGCAGCCGGCCGAAGAAATCGCTGGCGTACTTCTCCAATTCCTCGACCCGCTCCAACAGCCGCTTTTTAAGCGCGCTGTCCAGCGCCTCGATCCGACCCTTCTGCTGGACGATGACGGCGTCGCGTTGCGCCAGTTCGTCCTGGTTGGCCGCCAGGGCTTGATTAAGCCGTTCCAGTTCGTTGGCCAGGCGTTCGGCCCGAGCGCTGAGTAGCGCCGCCAACTCCTGGGCGCCGGTGGCGGCCTGTTCCGCCTTGTTTTTATCGACGCTCAGCGCCGACTGCGCCATGCGCACCGCCGCCAGTTCGTTGCGCAATTGCGCCAACAGCGCGTCTCGCTCGCCGACCGTGCGTTCCAGACCCTGGACTCGCCCGTGTAGCCGCTTCGCTTCCTGTTCGGCGTCGCCGGCCAAGCCTTCCAGGTGCTCGACGATGCGTTGCAACTGGCCGATAGCGGTGTCCTTGCCCATCATCTCGCGGCCGATCAGCACTTCGCTGACCACAAACACCGTGATCAGGAAGATCAACANNCACCATCACCAGTCCGCCCAACGCATCGGTAAAGGCGGGCCAGATGTTGATGTCACCGAGCGCATCACGCCGGCGGGGCATGGGCGTCCCCGTCTCGGTGCGCGGTGGTTCCTGGCTGCTGCGCCAGCAGGCGGGCGATGGTGCGCAATTCGTGCCGCAAATCGGCGGTGCGGTCGTTTTCGATGTCCCGCAGGGCCGTTTGCAAGGACTCGACCCGTTCGCCCAGGCTGGCGATCTGCTCCGCGACCCGGGTGATGCCCTCGCCGCGATTGGCCAGATATTCGGTGGTCGCCGCCACCCGCTCCAACCGGTCGGTGGTCGCTTGCAGCAAGGCCGCCAGATGGCGCGGCGAAATGGTTTCGGTGCTGGCGGTGACCGTGACCACCGGCTGCCACAGCGGCACCAGATCGCTGACCACCAACGCCTCCAGTTGGGCGTGATGATGGTTCTGGGCATGGAGCAGTTGCAATTCCAGAAAACTCAGCGCCAGCGCCGCCAGCAGGCCGAACATCGAGGACGAGAACGAGGTGCCCATGCCGCCCAGCGGCGCGGCCAGCCGATCCTTGAAGCTGGCGATCAACGTCATGGTGTCGGCCGCCTTCTCGGTGGACAGACCGCCGATCACGTCACGCACCCCGGCGATGGTCAGCAGCAGACCGTAGAAGGTGCCGATCAGACCCAGCAGCACCAGCGCCCCGACCAGATAACGCACCAGCGCTCGCTGATCGTCACCGCGGGTGGCCAGCGAATCCAGCAGATACGGCAAGGTCGCGGCGGCGTCGCCGTGGCTGACGACCCGATGAATCTTGCGCAGAAAATCGCCCACTCCACGACCGACATTTTCCAGTAGCGCCTCGCTGGCTTCGGCGTGGGACCACTCCCGGCGGCGGGCCTTCAAGGCCATCGTGGCGGCTCGTTCGGCGGCGTGGACTTCCCACAGCGTGTCCGCCAGCGCCTTGAAGGTGTAGAACACCCCGAACAGAAAGACCGCCGCGACGGTGCCGTTCAGATAAGGGTTGGTCATGAAGGCGGCGGCCAGCGGACGCTGGAAAAATAGCCCCAGTGCCGCCAGCGCGATCAGAAACAGCACGGAACGAAGCAGATAACGGCTGGCGCCCCGGGCGGAGCGCCGATCGGACAAGGTCATGGGCATCGGCTATCCATCGTCTCCCGAACACGGGAGCGCACTCTACACGAATCGAACAAACGAAGGACACGGCCACTGAACACGGCCACGGCCGCTAAGCCTGGAAGCCAGCGCCCCAGCGACCCGCAAACGCGATTTGGTCGAGCGGCTTGCGCGTTCTGGGCGCCAGTTCCCGTTCGCGCAACACGTCCGGCAGACCGTCGGCGGGCGCCGGATGACCGACCGCGATCATCGCCATGCAGGTGTGATCGGTGGGGATGGCGAACGCTGCCTTGGCCTTGTCGGCGTCGAATCCACCCATCTGGTGCGCCACCAAACCCAGCGCCGTGGCTTGCAAGCAGAGATTCTCGCTGGCGGCACCGGTATCGTGCTGTGCCCAACGGTTCGGCGCGTCGTTGTGACCAAATCTCGGCGTTGCCACCGACAGCAACAATACCGGTGCGTTCTTGACCCAGCCTCGGTTGCCTTCGGCCAGACATTCGAACGCGCTTTGCCAACCAGCGGCATCGTGAAACCGATCCCAGACCAAATAGCGCCACGGTTCGTCGCCGAAGCAGGACGGCGCCCAGTGCGCCGCTTCCAGCAACGCCAGCAACTGCTCGCGGCTGACCGGCTGGTCGGCGGCGATGGCGCGCGGGCTCCAGCGGCGGGCGATCAGGTCGGCAATGGGGTGCTGGGTGATGGCGGGTTTTTCGAACATGATGGAGAATCTCCCGGTTGTTGGGTATCGCAAACTGTATAAGAGACCACGGCGATCCGAAAAAAGCGAAAATAGCGGTGTATTTTTCTTGCGAATCCTTCATTCCATCCGCACACGGGGATCTGCCATGTCTTACCTGCAAGAAATCAACGACTATCTCAACCGTTATGTCCCGCTGTTTCAGGCCATGCAGGCGCGGTTGGAACGCTGTGACGAAACCGGGCTAGCGATCGCCGCGCCGCTGACGCCGAACATCAACGACAAAGGAATTGCCTTTGGCGGTTCGATGGCAGCACTCGCCGCGCTCACCGGCTGGGCGTTGACCCGCTCCACCCTGGACCAGCACGGCGAAAGCGCCGAGATCGTGATCACCGATAGCACCTTGAAGTTCCTGAAACCGCTGCGGGAAGACATCCTGACGGAATGTACCCGGCCGGACCTGGCCACCACCGAAAAATTCCTGCAAAGCCTCCGTCAGCGCGGCAAGGCTCGCTGGGCGGTCGACGTGATCATCCGTTCCGGTGGTGAAACGGTGATGACCTTCAGCGGGCAATACGGCGCCTACCGACCCGAAAAAACGGCTTGAATCCCCCTTGGCGGCGGGAACCGGCATGATCGGTGATGTCTTTATCCAGGATGGCCCGCGCGGGCTGCGATTCGCCGCGCCGACGCGGGTGATGATCGCCATGCGGCCGGATGAAGTCATCCCGACGCTGCAAGCCGTCGAAACGGCCATTGACCAGCATGGCCTGACCGCCGCCGGTTTCATCGCCTACGAAGCCGCCGCCGCCCATGACCTGGCCGTCCATGCCCCACTGCCGGAGTTGCCGCTGCTTTGGTTCGGGCTGTATGAACGCGCGGATATCCTCGACGATTGGAAGGCGCCATGGACCGATTCGCCGTCCTCCGCTTCCTATGCGGTGGGTCCCTGGCAACCCGCCCTCGACCGCGCCACCCATGCAACGGTCGTCCGCCGCATCAAGCACTACCTCGCCCATGGTCACAGCTATCAGGTCAACCATACCTTTCCGCTCCAGGCCACGTTCGCGGGCGACCCGTGGCCATTCTTCGTCGATCTGGCGACGGCGCAACAGGGAGAGCATGCCGCGTTTATCGATACCGGCCGGTTCGCAGTCTGCTCGGCCTCGCCGGAACTGTTCTTCCAACTGGACGGCGAGCGCTTGATCACGCGACCGATGAAGGGCACGGCGGCGCGCGGACGCACCTTGGCGGAAGACGAGGCACGGATGGCCGATCTACGGCAGTCCGTCAAAAACCGGGCCGAAAACCTGATGATCGTGGATATGCTGCGCAACGATCTGGGCCGGATAGCCGAAACCGGCAGCGTGGCCGTGCCCCATTTGTTCGAGGTCGAACGTTACCCCACCCTGTTGCAAATGACCTCCACCGTCACCGCTCGCACCCGAGTCTCGGTGGTGGAAATTCTGGCCAGCCTATTTCCCTGTGCCTCGATCACCGGCGCCCCCAAGGTACGCACCATGCAAATCATTCGGGAACTGGAATCGCAACCGCGCGGCGTGTA
>JAGRHI010000177.1:0-4954 GCA_020445045.1 Candidatus Competibacteraceae bacterium | reverse complement strand
TCCGCACGGCGCTGGTCGACCGGGATCTAGGGCGGGCAAGTTACGGCGTGGGCGGCGGCGTGGTCTGGGATTCCGAGGCCGGCGACGAGTACACGGAATGTCTGCTCAAGGCCCGTGTGCTGGCCACGCGGCAACCGCCATTGCAGTTGCTGGAATCGCTGCTGTGGGAGCCGGATGGCGGCTATTTCCTGCTAGCAGCGCATCTGGCGCGGCTGACGGACACCGCGGGGTACTTCAACGTCTCGCTCGACCGACCCGCCATCGAGGCCCAATTGAGCGAACTGGCCACGACCTTGAACGCGGCGAACAAAATCCGGCTGCTACTCGACCGGAACGGTGCGTTCACGCTGGAGGCGATCCCGCTGACACGGGAGGCATCTCCGCCACCGGTGCGGATCGGTTTGGCCCAAGCACCCGTCGATTCCCATGTGGTCTGGCTGTATCACAAAACCACCCGACGCGAGATATACGATGACGCCCGCGCGTCGCGGCCGGATTGCGACGAAGTGATTCTCTGGAACGAACGCGGCGAGTTGACCGAGGCCAGCACGGCGAATCTGGTGCTGGACCTGAACGGCGAACGATTCACCCCACCGGTGACCAGCGGTCTATTGGCGGGTACGTTTCGCGACCGCTTGCTGGCCGCCGGCCATATCCGAGAGCGTATTTTGACGCTCACCGATTTACGGGCGGCTCGACAGATTTATCTGGTCAACTCGGTGCGCAAATGGCGGACGGCCGTGTTGGTTAGCTGAATTCCTTCATGGATTACATCCAACCGATGATGCTCACCAAGGGCGGACTCGCACCAGCCACCGGATCGGCATCGCGCTAGAATGGTGGTCACGGCGCAGGCTTGCCGACCCGGAGATTTGCCATGGTTACCTTCGATCTACCCGGCTTCATCACCACGTTTCTGGCCGTGATGGCGGCTTTGTTCGTTTTCGCCGTCGGCGTCGGCGTCCTATTGGTCGCCGCGCTTTACATCATCGATATCACCCAGACTCAACATGCCATTCGTCGCAATTTCCCGGTGATCGGGCGATTACGCTACCGGCTGGAACATTTGGGTGTGTTCTTCCGTCAGTATTTTTCCGCCATGGATCGGGAGGAAATGCCGTTCAATCGGGCACAACGCGCCTGGGTCTATCGCGCGGCGAAGAATCTGGACAACACGCAGCCGTTCGGTTCCACCCGCGACCTGCGACCGTTGGGCACCGTGCTGTTCACCAACGCCGCGTTTCCGGCGCTCGACACCGAACTCACGGCGGTCGAGCCGCTGACCATCGGCCCGGATTGCCCCCAGCCCTATGCGGCATCCAGCTTTTTCAACATCTCCGCCATGAGCTACGGCGCGATTTCTCAACCGGCGGTACGCGCGTTGTCGAAAGGAGCACGACAGGCCGGTTGCTGGCTCAACACCGGTGAAGGTGGTTTGTCCCCCTACCATCTGGAAGGCGGCGCCGACCTGGTGTTCCAGATCGGGACCGCGAAATACGGCGTGCGCGACCAAGGGGATGCTCTGGACGAAAACAAACTACGCACGGTGGCCGCCCATTCCCAGGTGCGCCTGTTCGAGATCAAGCTGAGCCAAGGGGCGAAACCGGGCAAGGGCGGCATCCTGCCCGCAGTCAAGGTCACGCCGGAAATCGCCGCCATTCGCGGCATCCCGGTCGGCCGGGATTCGCGCAGTCCCAATCGTCATCCCGACATCGCCGACGCGGCGGCGCTGCTGGATTTCGTCGCCCGAGTCCGCGCCATCACCGGCAAGCCCACCGGCTTCAAGCTGGTGATCGGCGATCCGCGCTGGTTCGACCAGTTGTGCCAGGCGATTATCCGTCGAGGACCGGCCAGCGCGCCCGATTTCGTCACCGTGGACAGCGCCGACGGTGGCACCGGCGCGGCGCCGATGAGTTTGCTCGATTACGTGGGCTTGCCGATCCAGGAAAGCCTGCCACTGGTGGTGGACAAGCTGAGCGAATACGGTTTGCGCGAACGCATCCGGGTCATCGCTTCCGGCAAGCTGATCAATCCCGGCGAAGTGGCCTGGGCGCTGTGCGTGGGCGCCGATTTCGTGAATTCGGCGCGCGGTTTCCTGTTCGCGCTGGGCTGCATTCAGTCCATGCAATGCGACAAGAACACCTGCCCGGCCGGGATCACCACTCACAATCCCCGGTTGCAACGCGGACTGGACCCGACGGACAAGGCCGAACGGGTGCGGCATTACGTGGAAAACCTGCGCCGCGAGGTGGACATCATCGCCCACGCCTGCGGCGCGGCGAATCCCCGGCAACTACGGCGCGAGCATTGCCGGATCGTGGTCGGTCCCGGCCGCTCGGTGCCGCTGAACGAACTCTATCGCCCGACTTCGGAACCGGTCCGCCAGATACACGCGGCATGATGACCGCGCATCAATGCCTGTCAATCAATGCCTACCAATCAAGATCGATGAATGCAGCGCAGTCCGACCAGCGATTGCAATGACGAATGATCATACTTGTCCACACGGTTTCGCGGACTGGGAATCCGGTGGTGCCTGAAGGTTAGAACGACACTTGTTCGAACTTCGGTTTGCCACCACTCAGCCTCCAAGGAACTCGGAACGCCGCGCCACCCTGCAAGCGTTCGGCCTGATCCACGATGTGCGGCCACCAGCGAAGCAGGTTCGCGCCATGTTCCCAATAAGGGTGGGAAGACCATTGTTTGCTGAGACAAAACACCATCAGCCGGTTTTGGCGCAATGCCTTGCGCTCCAGATCGCCATGCTTGCGAAATTGGTCGGCGGACAGAATGAACCAGCCGCCTTCCTGACCGAGCGCCTGAATCCAGGTCACGTCTGAAGTGTCCGGTGGAAACTTCTCCCGCAAGGCGATGACCTGTTCCAAATCGGAGAACTTGTTGGTCGAGAGCGCATCCAGCGCCCTGGCCAACGCGGGCGGCAGGTTGTTATCCACCAAGCACTTCAAGCGGCTAACCGTTGTTCGTCCAATTGCTGTTCGTAACGGATCGCCGCTTCGACATCGGCAATGGGGACCTCGTAGATCGCCGCCACCCGCCGGCTGTCCTGTTCCACCCGGTAGGCCGCGAACAACGCTTCCGTGGGTACGCCGGATTCTGTCAGAATCGGCTTGCCAAAGTTGCGCGCAGGGTCCAGTACAATGCGCCGCTTGCGATTCACCGGCGGAAACCAACGTTGGGCACCACCGTTCTCGTCATACTCGATACCGTCATACAGCGAAGGGCGTATTACATTTTCGAAGACATACTGCTTCCGCGCCATATCCAGCAATCGGGTATCTTCGGTATCGCCAGCCTGCTCCAGGATCTCCGCGAACACCGTGCGGCCATCGGTCAAAAACCGCCGGCAAGTGAAGGGATAGGGCCGTTCGAAATACTCGCGGGCGTGCTGGCTGGCTTTACGGATCGTGGGTAGGCTGACGCCATAGCGGCGAAACGCATGGACAACGCGCACTTCCAGCAGATCGTGAAAGCCGAACGCCCGCGGCAAGGGGCTCTCGCTCAGTTCGGATGACCATAGCGGCGAGTAGGTTCGGTTACCAGACCGGTAGCCTTGCAGCCAGCGGCGAATCTGCCGTACCGGAATTTGGGTGAAGGTGGCGACTTCACCAATGGTGTAAAGCCCCGTGCCGATCATGGATTATTTCTACCGTGTGATAGTGCGCTCGCCTGAGTTGGACCTCAGCGACACTGGTTATGTCATCCCATCAAATGTCGATGAAACCAATTGGCTCTCGTTCCGTGAATGCCAGTATAACGTTCCCAGGACGGATAAACTTGGTGGATGGGAATGCGTCGCTCACGCCGGCTTCGTCAGCCGCTCCAACGCCTCGCGGTATTTGGCGACGGTGCGCGCGACGATGTCCGGCGGCAATTCCGGTCCCGGCGGCTGCTTGTCCCAATCCAGCGTTTCCAGATAATCGCGCACGAACTGTTTGTCGAAGCTGGGTGGGTTGACGCCGGGTTGGTACTGATCCGCCGGCCAGAACCGCGAGGAATCCGGGGTCAGCGCTTCGTCCATCAGCACCAGTTGCCCGCTCTCGTCCAGGCCGAATTCGAACTTGGTGTCGGCGATGATGATGCCGCGCGCCAGAGCATAGTCCGCCGCTTCCCGATACAGTCGCAGGCTGATCGTCCGTACCCGTTCCGCCAAGTCCGCGCCGATTTGGCCGACGACGTGATCAAAGCTCACGTTCTCATCATGCGCGCCCAGTGGCGCCTTGGTGGATGGGGTGAACACCGGTTCCGGCAACCGCTCCGCCAAGCGCAACCCCGTCGGTAGCGGGATGCCGCACACCCGGCCGTCGCGTTGATAATCCTTCCAGCCGGAACCGATCAGATAACCGCGCACGATGGCCTCGACCGGCAAACCCTTCAGCCGCCGCGCCACCACCGCCCGGCTCGCGACCGCCGCTCGTTCGGCCGGATCGGGCAGTGCCTGCTCCAGCGTCAGGCTGGCCAGTTGCCAATGATTGGGAACGATATGGCGGGTGCGGTCGAACCAAAAATTGGATACCGCCGTCAGCACCGCGCCCTTGCCGGGAATTCGAGTGGGCAAAATCACGTCAAAGGCGGAAAGCCGGTCGCTGGCCACCATCAGCAGGTGCCGATCATCGACTGCGTACAGATCGCGGACCTTGCCGCGATAGATCAGCGGCAAACTGTGAAGATCGGGCGGGACGGCGACAGCGGACATGACCATGCAACTCCTGCGGCTGGGGAAAGAATCGGCGCGGCGCATTGTAACCGCCCGGCTGGCGACGGAAAATGCGATTGTCCACCCGCACTCGCCCAACTGACGTTTCGCAAGGCCACCCGACTCCCCGTCAAGGTATGCTGCCGCCATGCACATCAATAACGACTTACTTCCGGCCGATCTGCTGTTCTTCGCCAACTTCATCTGGCTGCTGGTCGGCTTGCAGGCCCTGCGGTCGGC
>JAGRHI010000176.1:22323-29664 GCA_020445045.1 Candidatus Competibacteraceae bacterium | reverse complement strand
TGTTCGCGCCGATCTGGGACAGCGCCCGCAACCGTTGGCTGTGGCTGTCGATCAATCTGTGCACCGCCTTCATCGCCTCGCGAGCCATCGGTCTGTTCGAGGACGCCATCACCCAGATCGTGGCGCTGGCCACGCTCATGCCGATCGTGGCCGGCATCGGTGGCAACTCCGGCAATCAGACCACCGCCCTGGTGGTGCGCGGTCTGGCATTGGGCGAAATCACACCGGAAAATACCTGGCATCTGGTGTTCAAGGAAATCGGCGTCGGTCTGCTGAACGGTATGGTGTGGGGGGGCACGGTGGGGCTGTTCGCCTATCTGTTGTATCGGAACCTGTCCCTGGGACTGGTGATGGCGGCGGCGATGTTGCTGAACTTGTTGCTCGCGGCCCTGATGGGCGTGGCCATTCCCCTGATCCTGCATCGACTGGGACGCGATCCGGCACTCGGGTCGAGCGTGCTGCTGACCTTCATCACCGACGGCATGGGTTTTTTCATCTTTCTGGGGTTGGCGACGGTGTTTTTGCTGTAACCCGCGCCAAGTCGAGGCCGGAACCAGCCTACCGCAAGGTCATGACCGGCGCCAGCGTGGCGCGGATTTCCGCCACGGTCAGATGACGCGGGTTCTGGTCGCTGTTCTGCAAGTGCCCGCAGGCCAGCCGAAACACATCCGGTTGCCGTTCCGAGCGCAGGTACAGGAAAGTGGTGAACAGCAACAGATGAGGACCTTCCCGTTCGAACAAGCCAACGTAACGCAGCCCAGCAACCCGGCTGGAAAAGATTTCCCACTCGCGGCCGACTCGCTCCACGGTAAAGCGATCCGCCCGCACGGGGCGCGACGTATCGTCGACGGTCAGCACTTCCAGCCGGCAGACGGCATCGTAGCGATACCGATCGCCGATGGCCGTGCCCTGAATGTCGACGCCCGCCTGACCCGGCGGAACGACCAGATCCCGATGCAGTTCGAGCACGGTTCCGGCTGGAATGCGATAGGCGGGCGCCTGGCCTTCATAGTCCAGCGCCTGGCAAGCGGCCAGCAGTAACGGAATCACCAGCGCCCATCCAACCACCCGGAAACCCGCCCGCATGGCGACGCTATCCGTTAGCCGGGATCGGACATCGAGCCGCGCGCCGCGGCTGCGACCGCCGCTGGATCTCGCTCACTCGCAGCCGATGCTTGTAGGCGCGGAGCAGATTCAGTACCGCTTCCACGTAATCATGCGAGGAAAGCTCCTCGTCGGCGTAGCGCCGCAACAGATTCAGCCAGCGGGCATGAATGGCGCATGGCGACGACTGGTCGCCCCCAGTCAGCGGGCAATCGACGCATCGCATCTGAGCCAGGGCATCGATCATGGCCTGTCTCCGCCACTGCCGGCGATACTGCATGGCGTAGGTTTCTATCCATTGCAGCGCTCGCGCCTGGCGCTCTTCGGCGGGAAATTGCTGGGTATAGTGCTCGATGGCCGCAACCTGTTGCAGTAGAAATTCCGCATCGGACAGTTGCAGATCGTGGGAATCCCCCACAAAACGGCTGAGAAGCGCAAGCGTTGGATCATCTACGGTATTCATGATTGTTTCTGCTTGGCGAAACCCCTTGACATCGGGCAGCTCAACTATAGCAACAATTGTTGCGCCGCACAAATACCGTATTCGACCTCGGAACAAATTTTACCTGGCGACCGTTGCGGCAATCGCCGAAAACCGCTCCAACCATTCCATCCTCTCGACGCCTCCGCGCGGCTTGACTACACTTGCCTGAAACCACAGTAAAACCACGGAAAACCGCCATGCGCCGAGTCGTCTTCAATCAGAAAGGGGGAGTGGGTAAATCCACCATCGCGTGCAATCTGGCCGCCATCAGCGCGGCGCGCGGGCGGCGAACCCTGCTGGTGGACCTGGACCCGCAGGCCAACGCCTCCCGCTATCTGCTGGGCAACGCCCTGGACGAGCAGAAAAAAACCCTCGCCCACTTCTTCGACGACATCCTGGCCTACAAGCTGTTTCCCGACAAACCGGACGCCTACGTCGCGTCGACTTCTTTCCCCAGGCTGGGCGTGCTGCCGTCCGATCCCCGATTGGAGGAACTGCAACTCAAGCTGGAATCCCGCTACAAGATGTACAAGCTGCGCGAGGCGCTGGACACTCTCAAGGAATTCGACGACATTTTCATCGATACCCCGCCGGCGCTGAATTTCTACACCCGATCGGCGCTGATCGCCGCCGATACCTGCCTGATTCCCTTCGATTGCGACGATTTCTCCCGCCGCGCCCTGTACACCCTGATGGACAGCGTCCGTGAAATCCAGGCCGACCACAACCGCGCGCTGCGGGTGGAAGGCATCGTGGTCAACCACTATCAGGCTCGCGCCAACCTGCCGGTACGGTTGGTCGAGGAACTGCGCGGCGAGGGGTTGCCCGTGCTGGATGCCTTCCTGTCGGCCTCGATCAAGATTCGTGAGTCGCACGCCCAGGCCCGGCCGATGATCCATCTCGATCCCAAGCACAAGCTCAGCCGCGAGTTCGAAGCGCTCTACGGCTTGCTGAACGGCTGATCCACACCCGTCGGCGCCCCTCCCGATGTCCAGCGGCGAGTGCTTTCGAATCGCCAGCCTGGCCGTCAAACCGTGTCCCGGCCAATCCGAATCCGTTCGTAAAACGCGAGCAGCGCCTGGGCCGGCCCTTCCGCCGTCCAATGCCGGGCGTACTCCCGCGCCTCCTGGCTCAGCCGCCGACGCAACGCGGCATCGCCCAGCACATGGCGCGCCTGGGCGGCGAAAGCGGCCACTTCTTCCGCCGCCACCAAGGCCCCCTTCCCCGCCGCCAGAATGTCGCGGGTACCCATGACGGCGGTGGATACCACCGGCACCCCCAGACTCATGGCCTCCAACAAGACCAAGCCTTGCGTTTCGGTGCGCGAGGCGAACACGAACGCCTCGCCGGCCTGATAGCAGCTTGCCAGATCGATCCCGCGCGCCAGATAACCCACGAATCGCAGGTTGTCCCGCACCCCAAGTTCGTCCGCCAACCGGCGCAAGCGCCCTTCGGCCGGCCCTTCTCCGGCGACGATCAGCACGATGTCGGGATGACTGGTCTGCTTGAGCGCCTGGACCACCTTCAACAGAAATTCGATATTCTTCTCGAACGCCACCCGGCCCACGAATACCAGGGTCGGCTGATCGGCCGCGATGCCGTGCCGAGCGCGAAAAGCCTCTCTGTCGCCTTCCTGAAAGGCATCCAGCGGCATGCCGGTCGGGATCACCCGCATGGCCGTTCGCACGCCATAGCGTTCCAGCACCTCGCGCATCGCTTGCGAGGGCACCACCAGTCCATCCAGACGATTGCACTGACGGCGCGAGAACAGTCGAGCCACCGCCCGCCAGGCGTTCTTCGGCAGCACCGGCAGGTAATGAAACAGATATTCCTCGAAAAAGGTGTGATAGGTTTCGACGCAGGGCACACCCCAACGCCGCGCCAGCCGGAGGCCGGCGTAGTGAGCGACAAACGGAGTCTGGATGTGAACCAGATCAAAGCCCCGGTCGTTCAGCGCCCGTAACCGCCGACCCAGCGGTCCCGAGCGCATCATCCGGTCCTCGGGATCGAACAGCACCTGGCGAGACGGCACCCGGCTGACCCCCGCCTCTTCTTCGGCGGACGGGCCGTATTCCGGCGCCACCACCCAGACCTCGTGCCCCAAGCGCCCCAATTCGCGCTGAAAGGTCTGAATGGATGTGGATACGCCGTTCACACGCGGAAAATACACATCGGAAAGCATTAAAATTTTCATTGGATCCCCAACCGTCCCAGCGAGGCTGCGCCATGAACGATCCCGATTTCACCACCGTTACCCATATCGTCGCGGCAATGCGCCAAGCCCGCCGGCTGCTGTTCATCACCGGCGCGGGCATCTCCGCCGATTCCGGCCTGCCGACCTACCGCGGCATCGGTGGGCTGTACAACAATGAACTGACCGAGGAAAACTTTTCGATCGAAACCGCCTTGTCCGGCTCGATGCTCGAAGCCGCCCCGCACATTACCTGGAAGTACCTGCACCAGATCGAAAACTCCTGTCGCGGCGCGCGCTTTAACGATGCGCACGCCATCATCGCCAAGTTGCAGGATCAGTTCGAGGTCTGCGTGCTGACCCAGAACATCGACGGCTTCCATCGCGACGCCGGTAGCCGCAATCTCATCGAGATGCACGGCGATGTCCACGACCTGTACTGCACCCGCTGCGATTATTCGACCACGGTTGCCGACTACAGCCAACTGGACATTCCTCCGGCTTGCCCGCGCTGCCACGCGTTGGTACGGCCGCGAGTGGTGCTATTCGGCGAAGTGCTGCCGTCGCACGCCATCCAGCATCTCTACCGGGAACTGGATCAAGGCTTCGATCTGGTGTTCAGCATCGGCACCACCAGCGTCTTTCCCTACATCGCCGGCCCCTTGGTGCAAGCCAGCCAGGCGGGTATCCCCACGGTGGAGATCAACCCCAGCGACACCAACGTCACTCGCTTCGTGGATTACAAACTGGCCTCGGGCGCGGCGGCCAGCATGCGCGCTATCCACCAGGCTTATCAGGCACCGAATTCATAGAGCGATCGCTCCAGCCAAGCGGCGGCCTCGACCGCGCCGGACGGCGCCACCGGCGGTTTGGCCGGCTGTGCCAGCAGCGCCCGCAAAGGTTCGGTCAGGTCGCCGGCCGCCAGCCGCCGGCGATCGATCTTGACCGCGTTGCCGTACTCCGTCAGCCAGCGACTCAGCCAGGGCTCTTCCGGCCAGTCGTCGCGCCCGATGTAGAGCACTCGGGTCGCGTTGCACGCCGCCTCGGTGAAAGCGCCATAGCCGGGCTTGGTGAACAGTACGTCGCAGGAGCGGACCAGATCCAGCATCGAGCAGTCGGTCAGCACCGCCCAGCTCCACGCATCCGGTCGATCCACCTGGCCCCAATCCGGCGGGATCAGCCAACACACGTCCGCCAGCGCCGGCCATGCTTCCAGCGGTGGGCGCAGATTCACGCCCCCCAATCCCATCAGCACCAGCGTCTCGCCGCCGCGCAAACCGAGCCGGCGGTCGATTTCCGGTCGCCGGTTCCGGCCCAAAGCGGCGATGGGACCAATCGGCCGGGCATTGCGTAAATCCGGCATCGGCATGCTGGGCGCCGGCTGGAGAAATGCCGCGGCGCTGTTGTAGGCCGTCAGCATCGGCGCGCGCAACGCCGCCAGATCGGGGGCACCGGCGCCGTAGCCTTGCAGGATATCCGCCCAGTTCAGCGAACACAGCGCCAGTGCCGGAATCGCCAAGCGGGCCGCCGCCGCCAGACTCAGATAGGGAATATCGGCCAACAGCAGATCCGGCGCCGCTTGCCGCAGCACACTTTCCTGCCAGCCCAACCGCGCCTCCCACTCGCCATGGAAAGCCCGATAGGCCGCCAGACTATCGTCAAGTTTTACGTCCAGCGCATCCACCATCACCATGCCGAAATCGGCCGCGCCGGCCACGACCGCGAATTCACCCGCGATCCGCTCGCGCAAGACCGGCTCCGGCAGCAGGCTCTGCACGGTCAGGCGAATCGCCGGATGACGCTGACGAAGGACATTCAGCACCGGCGCCGTTTGCGCCAAGTGCCCGAAACCATGGCCGGAAAGGGCGACGTAAAGATGAGGAACCTTCATCACGCAAAACATTCTCCAGACCGGCGCGAATGCGCCGCGATGACATGCCGATGACAAACCGGCGACGGTAAGATTGCAATTTAGGTTGTTTGTATCGAAAAAAACTTCTAGACTAAAATCGCAACAAGATGTCTCATAACGACAAATTGTTGTTTTTATGATACCCATCGTTCGTACCGAACGATTTTAGGCCGACCTCATTGTCAAGGCGCGAGGGCATGATCATGGCGCAGACGCTGACTTTGCAAACGTTGGAAGCCGAAAACCAATCATTCGCGGGCACCGGCGGTATCAGTGCGGCCAACCGACACTACGGTTTCGCCCCCGGCTTTCTGGATCGGGAAACCGGCGCGGTTTACTGTTCCTGCTGGGCCGACGGCACTCCAGCCCCCTTCCATGCCCTGGATGGCCTACCCGACCATCTGGTGTTGGCCCGCAACCCCCGCGGCCACATTATCGCCATCAAACCCAGTGTCGTCGCCGGTTTCATCCGTTTCGGGCATTTCTACACCCGCGAACAGGCCGCCCATTGCCTTGAATAGCAACCGACCCTGTCGGTTCCGCCATCTGCCCCGCCTCGATTGATCGGCCACCCGGAAGACCGTTCCGCCAACCCGCCAGCAATCGCACCCGCGTTCCTCGGCGCCTTCCGTCCATTGCGCCCGCCCGCGCCCGAGATTCCCGCGCCTCCCATCGTTCCCAAGACGAGATCGATCATGCCTTGCAATTGGCAATCGCCCGACTATCGTTTCTATGATGTTCAGCAAAGCCCTGACCGCAAGCCACGGGTTGCCGTCAGTGAAACCACTTAAGCATCTCGACGCCATCCGGCCCGGCGCCGGGTGCCCTGATCTCACAAGCACATGCAACGGACTTTACCGCCATGACAATCCAAACCGTAGAAAGAAGCACGCCAGCATCCTGGCTGACGGAACTGCCGCCTTTGGGCATGGACGCCAAAAGCATCGCCGCCGACTTCCGGCACTACTTCAGCCATACCCTGGGCCGCGACCGGCATACCAAGTACACGTACTACATGTACGAGGCCCTGGTGCTCACCCTGCGCGACCGACTGTGGGAGCGCTGGAAGAACACCCGCTATGCCTACGAGGCGGACGGTGGCGTGCGCCGGGCGTATTACCTGTCCCTGGAATTCCTGATGGGTCGGGCCCTAGGCAACGCCATGCTCAATCTGGGCGTCTCCGAACCGGTCAACAAGGCGCTGTACGACATGGGCCTGACCCTGGAGGAACTGGCCGAGTGCGAGAACGACGCCGGGCTGGGCAATGGCGGCCTGGGGCGGCTGGCGGCCTGCTTCATGGATAGCTGCGCCACCTTGCGGCTGCCGGTGGTCGGCTACGGCCTCCGCTACGCCTACGGCATGTTCCGCCAACGCATCGAAAACGGCTATCAGGTCGAGGAACCCGATCATTGGCTGCGCAGCGGCACCCTATGGGATCTGGAGCGGCCCGAGTACACGCAGCGGATCAAGTTCGGCGGCCGTACCGAAGGTTTCACGAAAGCCAACGGCGACATGGGCTGGCGCTGGCTGGATACCCACGACGTGCTGGCCGTACCCTACGATTTCCCGATTCCAGGCTACCAGAACGGCACGGTCAACACCCTGCGGCTGTGGTCCTCGGCCGCCACCGACGAATTCGATCTGGAAGA
>JAGRHI010000176.1:11596-22240 GCA_020445045.1 Candidatus Competibacteraceae bacterium | reverse complement strand
GGTGCTCTACCCCAACGACGCCACCGAGAGCGGCAAGGAGTTGCGGCTGCGCCAGCAGTACTTCCTGGCCTCCGCCAGCCTGCAGGACGTGATTCGGCAATGGGTACGGGTCCATGGCGAGGATTTCAGCCAGTTCGCCGCGAAGAACTGTTTCCAGCTCAACGACACTCACCCCACCATCGCGGTGGCGGAACTGATGCGCCTGCTGATGGATGAGCACGATCTGGGCTGGGACGAAGCCTGGAGCATCACCAGCAAGGTCATGGCCTACACCAACCACACCCTGCTCCCCGAAGCGCTGGAACGCTGGCCGGTACGGATGTTCCGGCAACTGCTGCCCCGGCTGTTGGACGTCATTTACGAAATCAACGCCCGCTTCCTGGCCGAAGTCGCCAGCCACTGGCCCGGCGACCTCGATCGTCAGGGCCGGATGTCGCTGATCGAGGAAGGCTACGAACAGCAAATCCGCATGGCCTATCTGGCCATCGTCGGCAGCATCTCGGTCAACGGCGTGGCCGCGCTGCATTCGGAACTACTCCAACAAGGGCTGTTCCGCGACTTCTACGAATTGTGGCCGGAGAAATTCAACAACAAGACCAACGGGGTCACCCAACGGCGCTGGATGGCCAGTTGCAACCCTGGCATGAGCGCGCTGATCACCGAAGCCATCGGTCCCGGCTGGATCACCAAGCTGGACGAGCTGCGCAAACTGGCGTCGCATGCCGACGACCCCAAATTCCGGGCGCGCTGGCGAGGGATCAAGCAGGACAACAAGGTCCGTCTGGCCAGTCTGATCGAAGCCGATTGTGGCGTGGTCTTCAACACCAAGGCCATGTTCGACGTACAGGTCAAGCGCATGCACGAGTACAAGCGCCAGTTGCTGAACCTGCTGCATGTCATCCACCTGTACGACCGCATCAAGCACGGCGATACCGCCAACTGGACCCCGCGCTGCGTGCTGATCGGCGGCAAGGCGGCGCCCGGCTACTACATGGCCAAGCAGATCATCAAACTGACCAACAACATCGCCAAGGTCATCAACAACGACCCCGAGGTCGGCGATAAGCTGAAGCTGGCTTTCCTGCCCAACTACCGGGTCACCGCGATGGAAATCATCTGCCCCGGCACCGATCTGTCCGAGCAGATTTCCACCGCCGGCAAGGAGGCGTCGGGCACCGGCAACATGAAGTTCATGATGAACGGCGCCGTGACCATCGGCACCCTGGACGGCGCCAACATCGAAATCCGCGAGGAAGTCGGTGACGAAAATTTCTTCCTGTTCGGCCTGACGGCACAGCAAGTGGAAGAACGGCGGCGGGACTACAACCCGGTCGCCATCATCAACGCCGACGCCGACATCGCCCGGATCATGCACCTGCTGGAAAGTGGCCACTTCAACCAGTTCGAAAAGGGCATCTTCGACCCGATCCTGCACTCCTTGACCAGTCCACACGATCCGTGGCTGACCATCGCCGACCTGCGCGGCTTCATCGACGCCCAGCAGCAAGCCTCGCTGGCATACCAGGATCAGGAAAAGTGGGCACGGATGAGCATTCTCAATACCGCGTTCAGCGGCAAGTTCTCCACTGACCGGACCATGCTGGAATACAACGCCGAGATTTGGAAGTTGCAACCGCTGCCGGAAATGCCGATGAACTAAGCAACGGTCCAGCCGCCAAGGCGTTCGATATCCGCGAAATCTCCTCCCCCCACCCCGATACCCTCGCTTCACTCGCCTTCAAGGGGAAAGGGGGGAGGTCATGCCGCTTCTGAGCGTCCCCCCGTTTTTTCCGGCAACCCCTCACCCCATCCCTCCGCCAGCGGCAACGATTCAGGTAAGATCGATGCGAGCAACCGGTCAACAAGGAGAACGGGTGATGCAAAACGAAATCGCGCAAACGTGGACCCTCCCGCGGTCCGAACGGCTGGCGGTAGCGACATGGGCACGCCTGAGTCTGGTCGTAAGCATGCTCCTGGCCGCCTGCGACCAATCCGCTCCACCGCCCGCATCGCCGCCGCTGGCGCGGGAACTGGCGCTCCATAGTTTTTCCGAAGACACCCCTCAATCGATACTGGACGTTTTTACCAGGGAGTTTGGCGTCAAGATCAAATACCTACCCTATCAATCTCCAGAAGAGTCGAACGAAAACATTCGGAAGGGTCACCACTACGATGTGGCCTTGATCGAAAATCAGTTCATTTCCTCACTAAGCAAGGATGGCTTGTTGGCTGAGTTCGATTTTGCCAATATCCCCAACTTCAAAAATATCTCGGCCAATTTCCGTGACTTGGCGTTCGATCCAGGTAACCGACACTCGATCCCTTGGTCCTACGGCACCACGGGTCTGTTGCTACGCACCGATCTCGCCGGTCATGCCCTGAACCACTGGGCCGATCTGTGGGACCCGCGATATGCGGGGAAGATCGGCCTGCGGGCTCAGCCCCGCGAAATCATCGGCATGACGCTGTTGTCCTTGGGTTATGCGTTCGACTCCGAAAACCCGCAAGAACTCGATGCGGCGTTACAACGTCTGCTGGCGCTGAAACCTTCCGTTGTCCTGTTGGACATCGAAGCCAGCAACGCGGTACCCAAGCTGCTGGATGGCGAGATCGCGATCCTGCACGGCTACGCCGAGGATTACCAACTGGCCCACGAGGCCAACCCAGCGGTCGCCTATGTCCTACCCCAGGAGGGAA
The DNA here is from genome assembly GCA_020445045.1 of Candidatus Competibacteraceae bacterium. Classification (GTDB taxonomy): domain Bacteria; phylum Pseudomonadota; class Gammaproteobacteria; order Competibacterales; family Competibacteraceae; genus Competibacter. The sequence goes on along the minus strand of JAGRHI010000176.1, from coordinate 19,543 downwards.
CCGCGCTATGGGGAGATAGTTATGTCATACTCGCCAATAGCCCCCATAAACATACCGCTGAAGTCTTCCTCAATTTCCTATTGCGCCCCGACATCACCGCCCAGGAAATCAACGAGAAAAAATACGCCCATCCCAACGATGCGGCGCTGCTCTTGATCGAACCGAAAATCCGCGACGATCCGGTCATTTATCCGCCCAATCGCGATCTGCAAAACGGTCACCTCATCCTGCCGCTGAGTCCAGCGGGAGAAAAGCTCTACGCCAACATCTGGGCGCGGTTCATGGCGTTTGACCCCAAGGCAGCGCCATGACGCGGGTCCGGGTTTTACAACCGCCTTGCGGCACCCTGATTCCGGATCGGCCGAGCGCGCCGCGGCGAGGCCGAACCCCTAATGCCCGGCCCGGTGGACCGAACACGCGTCCAATGCATCCGGGAACGCTGCCTCGCGGGGGCGACCGGTGCCGTGAGTCGTCATGAGCGATGGCGCGCCAACCCGGCCCGCCTCCGCTAATTGTCGGTTTGGTTTGTTATCGGGCAGCCTGCGGCGGCAGTTGCTGACGCTATTTGGCGCCTCGTTACTGGTCCTGCTACTGGCGAGCATGGCGGTGATCACGTATCTGGTGAACCGCACCGAGCAGGCCAGCTGGCGGGGTCGCCAGCGGGAAGCAGTACAGCGGGCCGCCGAAACCGTCGGCGCGTTCCTGGCGCGGGAACAGCGAGTGCTGTTGTTGTTGGATCTCTTCGGTCATGACGATCTGATCGAAAAGCATTCGGCCAAACTGGAGGAGTTGCTGCGGCGCAATGCCAGCTTGTTGGAAATCGTGTATCTGAATGCCACCGGCAATGTCTTGGCCCATGCCCCGAGGGACGGCGCGGTGTTGGCCAACCCGTTCACCATCTCGCAATCCAGATGGTTCGTGCAGGCCCGGCAGGGCCGGAACTACATTGGCGACGTGCAACTGTCCTCCGGGAATGAACCCTACCTGGTCTTGGCTCTGCCCACCGTTCAGGGCGGGGTGATCGCCGCCCGCTTGCGGATGCGGGTCTTGCAGGAGGTGGTGACCAACCTCAATTTCGGCGAAGCCGGCATTTCCTATCTGGTCAACCAGAATGGCCGCATCATCGCCCATTCCGATCGTCGGATCGTCTTGGCCAATACCCGTTTGGATGGACATCCCGAATTGCTCGCCCTGGTGCACGCGACCCAGGCGACTTGGGCGGAGAAATACACGGATTTGCAGGGCCGGCCGGTGGTGGGCGCGACCATGCCGGTGCCGGGGACGGACTGGGTGGTGGTCACCGAAGTGCCGCAAGCCGAAGCCTACGCCGCCAGCAGGACTGCTTGGTGGGTGCTGTTGGGCGGCATGTCGATGATCGGTCTGCTGCTCGGCCAAACGGTTTCCACTCTGCTTTCGCGCCAATTGCTGCAACCGATGCAACGCCTGCAAACGGGCGTCCAGCAAATCGGCCAGGGAGATTTGAGCCATCGTATCGACCTGGAGCCGTGCAACGAAATCGGCCAAGTCGGGGTGGCCTTCGACAACATGGCCTCGCGCCTGCAAGAACACGAACGACAAGTGGCCGCGCAAACCGATGCCTTGCGGGAGGCCAAGGAAGCCGCCGAGGCGGGCAGCCGCGCCAAATCGGAGTTTCTGGCCGTGATGAGCCACGAGATCCGTACCCCGATGAACGGCGTGCTCGGAATGGCGGAGTTGCTGCGGAGCACCTCCCTGGACGCCCAGCAACAGCGATTCGTCGACATGATTCTCCATTCGGGTCACACCCTGCTGACGATCATCAACGACATTCTGGACCTGTCCAAAATCGAGGTCGGGCGGCTGGAGCTGGAGCTGACACCGTTCGACCCGAGGGAACTGGTCGAGGAGACCGCGACGCTGCTGGCCGGCCGAGCGCACGAAAAAGGACTGGAATTGCTCGGCGATCTGCCGCTGACACTACCGGCCTCGGTGCGGGGCGACCCGCTGCGGCTGCGGCAGATTCTGGTGAACCTGGTGGGTAACGCGATCAAATTCACCGAGCGCGGCGAGATCGCGATCGGGCTGCGCGTGCTGGCGCATGATTCGACCACGACGCGGTTGCGCTTCGAGGTTCGTGACACCGGCATCGGCATCGCCCCCGAACTCCAGACCAAAATCTTCGAGTCCTTTACTCAGGCGGACGGTTCCACGACCCGCCGCTTCGGCGGCACCGGGCTGGGGCTGGCCATCGCCCAGCGACTGGTACAGTTGATGGGTGGCGAAATCGGCGTGGACAGCACCCCGGGGATGGGGTCGCGATTTTGGTTTACCGTCCATCTACCAGTTCTGGCGGCGGCGACCCCCAAGCCACCGCTGAACGCGCGGCGGGAGCTACGCGGTTTACGGGTCCTGCTCGTGGACGATAATGCCGCCAACCGCGAGATCCTGCGCCATCAGCTGACCGCCTGGGGCATGGTGAACGATATGGCGGAAAATGGGCGGCAAGCGCTGGCCCTGCTGCGCGCCGCGGTTCGGCAAGATCATGACTATGATCTTGCCATCCTCGATATGCACATGCCCGAAATGAATGGCCTCGAACTGACCCGGCGGATCCGCGCCGACCCCACGCTGTCCGCGACCAAGCTGGTGCTGCTCACCTCCGGCGGATCGGATGCTCAGTCCGAGTCAGCCGCTCGGTCCCTCGTTCAAGCCTGTTTGCACAAACCGATCCACCAAGCCGATCTCTATGAGGCCCTGCGCCACTTGCCGGACTTGGCGAGCGACCCGGTCGATCAGCCTCTGCCCTTGTCCACCATCCGCTTGCCCCAGTTCGCGGGTCGGGTCCTGGTTGCCGAGGACAATCCAGTCAACCAGGAAATGGCCTTGGCGGTGCTGACACTGCTAGGTTGCCAAACCGAGATGGTGGCCAACGGCCAAGAGGCGGTCGAAGCCGTGGCCCGGACGGAGTACGATCTGATCCTGATGGATTGCCAAATGCCGGTGTTGGACGGCTTTGCCGCCACCACCGCCATCCGCCGCTGGGAACAGGCCCAGGGCCGACCTCACCTACCCATCGTGGCCCTGACCGCGAATGCCATGACGGGATTCCGCGAACAGTGCCTGGCCGCCGGCATGAACGATTACCTGAGCAAACCGTTCGCTCAGAAGGAACTGGCGGCGGTCCTCAAGCGCTGGTTGCCCGCATCGGTCCGCTCCCCGACGGAGGTCGACCGGCCGTTGATCGATCCGCCTCCGTCGCAAGTGTGATCCCGGACCAGCGACCGAAGCAGCCTCGGTCTCGGCCAACCCCCGCACGCTAGCGGAAGCCTCCCCGTCGATGGCGTCGACAGTTGGTGAGTTTTCTATCCTGGCGCGACTCAGCCAGCGCTCCGTCAAGGCATCGGCGGCACGATCAGCGCCGGATCGATCCGCGCCTGGCGCCAATTCATCCGCCAGTCCAGATGCGGGCCGGTCACCCGGCCGCTCTTGCCCACCGTGGCGATCACATCACCCTTGCGCACCGGTTGCCCGACCCGAACAGCAATCTGGTCTAGATGCATCAATGTCGAGCTCAACCGGTAGCCGTGATCGATGATCAACGTGGCGCCACTGTAGTACAAATTCGGTTCGGCCAGCGTGACGATCCCGTCGGCTGGGGCACGTACCGGCGTGCCGACCGACCGGGCAATATCGACGCCGTAATGCGGCTGGCGAGGTTTACCATTGAGAATGCGCTGGCTGCCGTACACCCCGCTGATGCGGCCGGTAACCGGCCAGATGAAGCCGCTGAGGAAATACGCTCGGGGAATCTCCTCCCGGCGGGCCTCGGCCACCCGGGCATTTTCCCGGCGGATGCGCTTCAGCACGGAAGGCGGCGGCGTCACCTTGCTCGGCGGTAAGCCATTGAGCCGTTGGATCTTGTATTGGCGCGGCGAGATCGTCAATTGTCGCTCGTCCCGGCTTCCGTCCGGGAACACGGCGCGCAAGCGCGCCACCGGCGGCGCATCGCGATGGAACCCGAACACGAACGCTCCTTCCGGCGCCACCGGCACCGTTTGCCCGTCCAGTTCCAGCCGAGTGCCTGGCGGCGCCTGCCCGACGATCAAACCGCCCTGCGTCAGTTGCCCTCGCCAGTGCAGCTCGCCCGCACCGACCCATAATGGCCACAACAACAAAATGCAACCCCATCCCAACCCACGCATCGATCACCTCCAGTCTTGTTCGGCCAACCCGGCAGATCCACCGGGCACACGCTATAGTAACGGCTATTGCGCGTGGGATGCCGCCACCGCTGGCCGCTGCTCCCGACACCCGGATTTTCGCCAGCATGATCGTTACGCTCATCATTTGGAGGATGCATGACCCAGCATTACGACCTGATCGTCATCGGCGGCGGTAGTGGCGGCCTGTCGGTGGCGGAACGGGCAGCTCGCCACGGCGCCCGCTGTGCCCTGATCGAAGCCGACCGGCTCGGTGGCACCTGTGTCAATGTCGGCTGCGTGCCCAAGAAAATCATGTGGTACGCCGCCCAGCTGGCTCATGCGCTCGACGACGCGCCCGGCTATGGCTTCCGGTTGGATTATTTCGACTTCGACTGGAAAAAGCTCAAGAATAGCCGCGACGCTTTCGTGCGCAACATCAACGAATGGTACCTGGGCTATCTGGCCGAGGCGGAGGTCGAACTGATCCGCGGGTTCGGCCGTTTCGCCGACGCCCGCACCTTAGTGGTGAACGGCCAGCGCCATGGCGCCGACCATCTGGTCATCGCCACCGGCGGCCGTCCGCGAGTGCCCCAAGTACCTGGCGCGCAGTTCGGCATCACCTCCGACGGCTTTTTCGAACTGAACGCCTGTCCGCGGCGGATCGCCATCGCCGGCAGCGGTTACATCGCGGTGGAACTGGCCGGAATGCTGCACGCGCTGGGCGCCGAGGTGACGCTACTGGTGCGCAAGGATCAGGTATTACGGCCATTCGACGCCCTGTTGCGCGAGCAACTGATGGAGCGCCTGCGCGAGGACGGCATCCACGTGCTGACGCGCACCCAGATCAGCGCGGTGGCGCGCCTGGCCAAGGGCGCGCTCAGCCTGCATTGCGACGGGCGCGAGAATGCGCTGGAAGTGGATGCGCTGTTGTGGGCCATCGGCCGCGATCCCAATACCGACATACTCGATCTGGCGGCGGCGGGAGTGACGACGAACCCGAACGGCACGATCCCGACCGATCCCTATCAGAACACCAACGTCGCCGGCATTTACGCCATCGGCGATGTGACCGAACACGCCCAATTGACCCCGGTGGCGATTGCCGCGGGCCGCCGATTGGCCGACCGGCTGTTCGGCCAACAACCGGAGCGGCGCCTGCCTTACGAAAACATTCCCAGCGTGGTGTTCAGCCATCCACCGATCGGCACGGTCGGACTGACCGAGGAGGAAGCGCGGCAACGACACGGCGCGGCGGTACGGATCCACCAGACCCGCTTCCGGCCAATGTACCACGCCTTCACCCATCGCCAGCCGCCGACCGCGATGAAGCTGGTGTGCGTCGGCCCGGAGGAAAGGATCGTCGGTTGCCACCTCATCGGCGAGGGCGCCGACGAAATGCTGCAAGGTTTCGCGGTCGCCATCCGCATGGGCGCCACCAAGCGCGATTTCGACGATACCGTCGCCATCCATCCGACCAGCGCCGAAGAGCTGGTCACGATGCGCTGAAGGTCGAAGGGCAACCAACAATCCAAAAACCCGCCTCTTGCATGAGAACCGATCCCATGGCAATCCGTCCTTTCGAACAACATACCCCGCAAATTCATGCCACCGTCTACATTGACGATACCGCTCTGGTCATCGGCGATGTCGAAATCGGCGAAGACAGCTCGGTCTGGCCGATGAGCGTGATCCGCGGCGACATTCAGCGCATCCGTATCGGCGCGCGCACCAGCATTCAGGATGGCACCGTCATTCACGTCACCCACGACAGCCGCTTTTGTCCGGGCGGTCAGCCGACCCTCATCGGCAACGATGTCACGGTCGGCCACAAGGTCATCCTACACGCCTGCACCATCGAGGATTACTGCCTGATCGGCATGGGTTCGATCGTCATGGACAAAGCGGTGGTGCGATCGCGGGTGACCATCGGCGCCGGCAGCGTGGTACCGCCGGGCAAGGTGCTGGAAAGCGGTTTTCTCTATGTGGGCAGCCCGGTCAAGCCAGTCCGACCGCTGAACGAGCGCGAGTTGGAGTTTCTCGAATATTCGGCCCAGAACTACCGGCGCTTGCGGGAGCGGCACCTGCGGACGATTGGCGCGGACCACGCCACCGCCAGCGTTCCCGCGCCTAGCCCCGAACCGTCGAAGCCAGCGCCCAAAGCCCGAACCCGGCGACCAGCGCCCCCGAAACGCGGTTGATGCCGCCCAGCGCCGCCGGGGTCAGTCGCCCGCGCAGCAGCCCGACACCCCCGACCAACAACAGCCACCACAGCAACGAGCCGGCGAACACCCCCAGCACCAGCCCCCCGGCCGCCGCGAAATCCCGTCCCTCGGCGGCCAGACCCAGCCCGGCGAAAATGGCCAGAAACGCCAGCACGGTGACCGGATTGGCCAGCGTCAACGCCAAGGTGGATAGATAATCGCCCAATAGTCCGGCGTGGTTGGGGCGAACGCACGCCTGCTCGCCGACCGGCGGAGTCCGCCAGATCCGCCAGCCCAGGTACAGCAGGAACAGGCCGCCGACCACTTGTAACTCCATTTGCCAGGCCAACAGCAGATGCGCCAGCGAAACCAGTCCAAAACCGGCGATGCAACCGTAAACCGCATCGGCGCTGGCCGCGCCGACACCGGACAGCAACCCCGCCCAACGACCGCGCGTCAGCGTGCGTTGCACGCACAACAACCCGATCGGCCCCACCGGCGCGGCGATGGCGAATCCAATCAGCATCCCCTTGAACCAAAACAGCATGGTTGCCTCTTCACGGCGGCCAGTGCGTTTTTCCTTGTGCATCGTCAGCAAGACTAGTATATAATACTAGTGACTGTTTACTTGCATCACTCTCCACTATTCGCACGATACCGCCATCATGAACTTGTTCAGTATTGTCCTTATTGTCGCCTTGGTGTTGCTGGTCCTGTACGGCATCATCATCTATAACCGCTTGGTCAACCTCAAACACAACGTTGGCATGTCCTGGTCCAACATCGACGTGCTGCTCAAACAGCGTCACGACGAACTGCCCAAGTTGGTCGAAACCTGCAAGCAGTACATGCGCTACGAGCAGGACACCCTGGAAGCGGTGATGCGTGCCCGCAAGGGCGTGGCCGATGCCCAGCAGCGCGGCGACCTGCCAGCGCTGGGCGCGGCCGAAAGCCAGTTACGGCTTGGCCTGGGTCAGTTATTCGCGGTGGCCGAAGCCTATCCCGAACTGCGCGCCAACGACAACTTCCGCCATCTGGAAAGCCGCGTCACCGGCCTGGAAAACGCCATCGCCGACCGCCGGGAGTTCTACAACGACAGCGTCAACCTGAACAACGTTCGCATCGAACAGTTCCCGGATGTGCTGATCGCCCGTTTCTTCCACTTCGAGCCATTCCGGCTGCTGGAATTCTCCGAACCGGAAAAACGAGATGTCGATCTCGCCAGTCTGTTCCGCTGAGGCGCGAAACGACCCGATGTACCGGCTCAGCCTAAAAGCGACGCTGGCGTTCGCCGCCCTCTGGCTCGGTTTCTTTCTGTTGCTGCGGCACCCAGCCCCGGCGGCGGGTCACGCCGGGTCGTCGTCGGCGCCGGCTCCGTTGCTGGCGCTGCTGCTGGCCGCCACGCTCTTCGGTCTGTACGGCGCGCTGCATTTCGGACGGCGAGCCTGGCGGCTGGCCGACACACCCATCGCCCGCATCCGTTCGGCGCCGCAGGGCTATGTGGAACTCCATGGCCACGCCCGGCTGTTGCCGGGGCCGCCGATCCTGGCGCCACTCAGCTACCT
>JAGRHI010000176.1:9929-11491 GCA_020445045.1 Candidatus Competibacteraceae bacterium | reverse complement strand
ACGGCACCGCCCAATGCGTGATCGACCCTGAAGGCGCCGACTTCATCAAGACGCGTCGCGAGGTCTGGTACGGCAACCTCAGCGGGGCACGCACCCATGCCCTCTGGGGCATCGGCGCCACGTACCGCTATACCGAGCAACGCATCCTGCCCGACGAGGATTTACACGTCATCGGCTTGTTCCGCACCGTCGGCGGTCTGCGAGAAGCGCCCGACACCCGGCGCGAAGTCGCGGAACTGCTGGAGCGCTGGAAACGCGACCCACAACGGATGGCATTGTTCGATCGCCGTCGCAATGGTCGGATCGATCCCGACGAATGGGAAGCCGCTCGCCGCGCCGCCCATCGCCAGGTCCAGCGGGAACAGTTACAACAGGCGACCCAACCGGACGTCCATCTAATGGCCGATCCCGTCGATACCAGCCGACCGTTCATTATCGCCGCCTTTCGCGAGGAAAGCCGATTGATCAATTACTTCTACTGGCGCGCGGCGCTGTCGTTACTGACGGCGCTGCTAACAATAGGCTACTTGATATCACGATGAATCTTAGCGGATGGAACTGGAAAAACCCTGCTCGGATCCGTGGAACCACCAATAGCAGACTAAAATCCCCTGATTTTTTAAAATGATCCAGGGATTTCGTTTATAAATCGATCACCACCACTCCAGGAGACGAAACCCAGAAAACACGATCCGGGCAAGCTTGAACAATTCCGTACAAGGCCTTGGCTTTTCAAAAATCCGAATCTCCCATCGATCATCGGATTCATCCAAGACACAGGCCAAACTCACTAATTTATACACGATTATAGAGGAAATACGTCATGTCCACCACACAAGAGTATATCACCTGGTCAAAAGAACTCAGCGTAGGCATTCAGGAGCTCGATGAGCAGCATAAAATCCTTATCGGATTAATCAATCAATTGTATAATGAGGCAATCTTGAAAAAACCTGATCACTCAATCATCAGTGGCATCTTCAATGAACTGGCACAATATACGATCATTCATTTTTCAGTCGAGGAAAGCCTGTTTCGCATATTTGATTATCTCAACACCGACGCCCATCAGCAACACCATGAACAGCTTAAGGAAACCCTCTCCGATATTCAAAACAAATTCCATCAAGGAGCGCCTGTTACCCTTGAACTGATGAGTTTTCTAAGACAGTGGTTAAAACAACATATCATGAAAGATGACAAACAATATCAAACTTTCTTCTTGGAGAAGGGCTTTAATGCCGACTGGTCCAAGAAGCGGTCGTGGGTTGGAAAAATCTGGGATTCGATTTATCTCAAATAACCTCTCCAACGCAAAGACAACGTTCGCCCGATGACCAATCCATTGTTGACCACCGCTGACCTGCCCCGCTACGCCGCCATCCGGCCCGAGCATATCGAACCCGCCATCGATCGCGTGCTGGCCGACAATCGCGTCGTGCTCGAACGATTGCTGGCCGCTCAAGACACCTACACTTGGGACAATCTGATCCAACCATTGGAGGAGCTGGAGGACCGCTTGAACAAAGCATGGTCACCGGTCAACCACCTGCACTCGGTCC
>JAGRHI010000176.1:8317-9893 GCA_020445045.1 Candidatus Competibacteraceae bacterium | reverse complement strand
CCCAAGCTCAGCGCGTACTACACCGAACTGGGCCAACACGAAGGACTGTATCGGGCCTACCGGCAAATCGCCGACGGTCCAGAATACCCCCGGCTCGATCCGGCGCAGCGCAAGGTCATCGACAACGCCCTGCGTGACTTCCGACTGTCCGGTATTGCCTTGCCGCCCGCGCAGCGCGACCGCTACAAGGCGATCATGCAGGAACTGGCGCAACTGAGCGCCAAGTTTTCGGAAAACGTGCTGGATGCCACCCAGGGCTGGACCCAACACCTCAGCGACGAGGCGCAATTGGCCGGGCTGCCGGAATCGGCCAAGGCCCTGGCCCGGCAAACCGCCCGGCAACGCGGTCTCGATGGCTGGCTGCTGACGCTGGAATTGCCATCCTATCTACCGGTACTGAATTACGCCGACGATCGGGAGCTACGGCGGACGCTGTACGACGCCTACTGCACTCGCGCCTCCGATCAGGGACCGAACGCCGGCCAATGGGACAACGGCGCGGTCATGGAACGCATTCTGGCGCTACGTCACGAAGTAGCCCAACTACTGGGTTTCCATGACTACAGCGACTATTCGCTGGCCACCAAGATGGCCGATTCGCCGGACCAAGTGCTGGCTTTCCTCGACGACCTGGCCCGCCGCGCCCAACCGCAAGCGCAACGGGAATTGGACGAACTGCGACGCTTCGCCCACGACCGTTTCGGCATGGACGACCTCCAAGCCTGGGACATCGGCTATTACTCGGAAAAACTGCGCCAGCACCGCCATCGGTTATCGCAGGAAGAATTGCGCCCCTACTTCCCCATCACCCGGGTATTGCCGGGGCTGTTCGCGGTCGCGGAACGGCTGTTCGGCATCGCCATTCACCCGCTGGACCCTATCGAAGTCTGGCATCCCGAAGTTCGCGCCTACGAAATCGTCGATGGCGCCGGCGCCCAACGCGGCCGGTTCTACCTGGACCTGTACGCTCGCTCGCACAAGCGCGGCGGCGCGTGGATGGACGGCTGCCTGCCGCGACGGGTCTTGGGTGGCGTCACGCGGCTACCGGTCGCCTATCTGATCTGCAACTTCGCGCCGCCGGTGGGCGACGAGCCGGCGCTACTGACCCATAACGAAGTTCAGACCCTGTTCCACGAGTTCGGGCACGGGTTGCACCATCTGCTGACCCTGATCGACTACCTGCCGGTGACCGGCATCCACGGCGTGGAATGGGACGCGGTGGAACTGCCGAGCCAGTTTCTGGAAAACTGGTGCTGGTCGCGCGAAGCGCTGAATCTGCTGGCCGGACATTACCAAACCGGCGCGCCCCTGCCGGAAGAGCTGTACCAACGGATGTTGGCGGCCAAGCATTTCCAGGCGGGAATCCTCATGGCGCGGCAACTGGAATTCGCGCTGTTCGACTTCCGACTACACCACGACTACGACCCGGCACGGGGCGGCCGTGTGCGGGAAGTGCTCGACGCGGTACGCCAACAAGTGGCGGTCATCCTGCCGCCGGCTTACAACCGCTTCGCCAACGCCTTCACCCATATTTTCGCCGGGGGTTACGCGGCGGGCTATTACAGCTACAAATGGG
>JAGRHI010000176.1:4199-8164 GCA_020445045.1 Candidatus Competibacteraceae bacterium | reverse complement strand
CTGCTGCGGTTGAGTGGGATCGCGGCATGAGTACCGTAAACTCCGCATCGTGGGGTTTATAACGTACTGAGGCAACCTTTACGTGCAGTCGCGCGCGCGGTTTACCTCGTTGGATCCATCCGTCAATAACCGCCCACGATCGGCCGAACATCGGTCGCCAGCATGCCGGCGCGACGGGCGGCTTCCAGACCGGCGTCGGCGTCTTCAAACACCTGGCAATAGCATGCTTCGATGCCGATCCGGCGCGCCGCTTCCAGGAACAGATCAGGCTCGGGTTTCGGCGGCAAGCCATCATCGGCGGTCAGCACCGCCGGAAACAATTCGCGCACACCAATCGCCCGCAGCGTCTGCTCCACATTGGCGCGGTTGCTGCCGGACACCACCGCCATCGGCATCCGGCCATGATAATGCCGCGCCAGCGCCGCCACGGGCTCCATGGGCCGCACCCGCCGCAGGCGCGCCAAGGTCCGCCGCTCCTTGTCGGCGGTAAACCGCGCCACATCGATATGCCGGTCGAATTCCACGTTGTACAACGCAACGATCAGCGCGGTGGGCTTGCCGTTGTGCCGGATCAGGAATTCCAGCGGACACGCCAAGCCCAACGCGGCGAAGGTTTCTTCCCAAGCCGCGTAGTGGGCGGGCAAGGTATCGGCCAGCGTACCGTCGCAGTCGAAAATGAGTCCCCGGACCCAAACTGGCACCTTGAGGATGGACGAGGCATCGATCGCCGTCACGCCTAGCCGATCCCCGGACGCGGCGGAGTGCGTGAATTCGCTACCCCTGGCGCGGGCATCTCTTCTTCCTCGGATTCCGCCAGGGCTTCCAGCGACAATCCCACGCCGCCCGGCTTCTCGGCGCTCGGCGCCTCACCAGAGAGATTGATCCGCAACCGCAGGTTGTTGGCGGAATCGGCGTTCTTGATCGCCTCCTCGAAACTGATCTTGCCGGTCTTATGCAGCTCGAACAGCGCCTGATCGAAAGTCTGCATCCCCATCCCGCTGGCCTTCTCCATGATTTCCTTGAGCCCGGCCACCTCGCCGCGCTTGATCAGCGTCTCCACCATCGGCGAATGCAGCAGAATCTCGATCGCCGCCACCCGCTTGCCATCCACTGTTGGGATCAGGCGCTGTGAAACGAAAGCCCGCAGATTGGCCGACAGATCGGTGAGCAATTGCGGACGCCGTTCCTCGGGGAAGAAGTTGATGATTCGATCCAACGCCTGATTGGCGCTGTTGGCGTGCAGGGTGGAAATCGCCAGATGGCCGGTTTCCGCGAACGCCAACGCATGCTCCATGGTCTCTCGGTCGCGGACTTCACCGATCAGAATGACGTCCGGGGCCTGTCGCAAGGTGTTTTTCAGCGCGTCGGCATAGCTGAGCGTATCCACGCCCACCTCGCGCTGGTTGATGATGGAACGCTTGTGACGGTGGATGAATTCGATGGGGTCCTCGATGGTGATGATATGCCCACCACTATGCGTGTTGCGATGATCGATCAGCGCCGCCAACGAAGTGGATTTACCCGAACCGGTGCCGCCAACGAACAGGATCAGGCCGCGCTTGGACAGGATCACTTCGGTCAAAACCGGCGGCAACCCCAAATCCCTGACGTTGGGCAAATCGGTCTTGATGTTGCGAATCACCATCGACACTTCGCCACGCTGCTTGAAGATGTTGACTCGAAATCGCCCCACTCCCGGCTCGCTGATTGCCAGATTCAGTTCCAGTGTCTTCTCGAATTCCTTGATTTGCTCCGGATTCAGGATCGAATAGGCGATTTCCCTGACTCGGCCATGGGGTAGCGGCTCCTTGTCCAGTGCTCGCAACACCCCCTGAAACTTGGCGCATGGCGGCGCGCCCGTGCTCAGGTAAATATCGGAACCGTCTCGACGGGCCAGAATCAACAAATATTCCTTCAAATCCATCGCGCTTTCTCCACGTACCCATGCCAGTTTTTAGGTTTGATCGATCGCGGTCGCATGTCCGCCCCGCCGCGGGTCGCCCGCGCCCCGGCCGTCGGGAGCCACCACATGGACTCCGCCGAAATACACATCCTGCACCAGCCAGCGGTTGAGCGGCCAACGCGCCGCTAGATCCACCAGATCCGCCTCGGCGAAGCCCGGCTCCACCTGCGCATGCTGACCATCCCAGTGCAGGCGCGGGGCCTCGACCGCGGCGCGCGGGCTCATGGCGAAATCCACCACGTTGCTGATTACCTGCAACATGGCGGTGCGGATGCGCTTGCTGCCACCGCTGCCCAAAACCAACCGGACCCGATCGTCGACCAGCAGCAGCGACGGCGCCATCATCGAGGCCACCCGCATGCCCGGCGGGCTGACGTGAAAGCCCTCCGGATGCAGGTCGTCCTCGCCCATCATGTTGTTGAGCATGATCCCGGTACCGGGCACGCAGTAACCGGAACCCTCGCCATTGGAGGTGGTCATGCTGGCGGCGTTGCCCTCGGCATCGCAGACGCTGACGTGGGTAGTGCCGCCAGACGCGGTGCGCACCCGCTCCGTGCTTTCGTTCAAGCCTGGCCCGCCCAGATCGGCCGGACTGAGATAGCCTTCGGCGCGGCGGCGATCCACTTCCCGCATCACCGCCACCAACAGCGCCAGATGGGCCGGAGAACCGAAGCCAAGTTCAGCCACCTGGCGCGCCTCCAGCAAGCGCAGCGACAAGGCGATCAGCGAACCGCCGAAGGAAGGCGGTGGGTTGGTCAGCAACCGGCAACCGCGATAATCCACCGGCAGCGGCTCCCGCTCGATCACCCGGTAGGCGGCCAGATCGGCCTCGGTCAACAAGCCGCCGCCCTCGCTCATGTCGCGGACCAAGCGCCGGGCCAGCTCGCCCTCATAGAACTCCCGCTCACCCTCGAACGGCAGGGTTTCCAGAAACGCCGCCAGCTCCGGGTTGCGATACACATCGCCTTCGCTCAGATAGCGCCCGCCCGGCTGAAACAGCGCCCGTCCAACGGCGGTCAGGGTCAGGATCGGCACCAGCAGATCCAAAAAATAAGCCTGCTTGGCGTTGATCGCGACCCCGTCGCGCGCCAGTCCGACGGCCGGCGCCAGCACCTCGCGCAGCGGTAGGCGACCCAAGCGCCGGTGAACATGCAGGTAGCCGCGCAACACACCAGGCACCGCCGCCGAGCCCATGCCGGCGTTGAAGACCTGCTCGCTGCCGGGAAAGCGCACCGTGACTGGCAGAAAGTGCGGCTCCAATTGACTGGGTTGCAAACCTCGCCCCGGGGTATCCACAAAGAAATCGAACACCGTCGCCCGCCCCTGGGCGGTACGAGCCAGCAAAAAACCGCCGCCACCGAGGCTGGTCAGTGCCGGCTCGGCCACGGCGGCGGCGAAACCGGCCGCCACTACCGCATCGAAGGCGTTGCCACCGACCCGCAGGATGTCGCAAGCCGCCGCGGTGACACACGGATGGCCGCTCGCAACGCCGCCTTTGAACGCCTGACTTTCCATCATTTTCCGATCTCTCCGTCAGCATCCGCTCAGGTACGAGCCGGTCGCCGGCGCGGCGTGCGATTGCGCGTGCGTTCACCACCGGACGGCGGTCGACGGTGATCCAATCGCTTGGGCGGTTTGAACTCCAACAGCAGTTCTTCGGTCACCGGCAGCGCCGAAATCTTCTGGCCGATGAAGTCCTCGATCTCCGGCAGCGAGTAGACATACTCCTCGCAGGCGAAGCTGATGGCGTCGCCGCTGGCGCCAACGCGGGCGGTACGGCCGATGCGGTGGACATAGTCCTCACGATCCTGTGGCAGATCGAAGTTGATCACATGCGTCACGTCCGCAATGTGCAGGCCGCGCGCCGCCACGTCGGTCGCCACCAGAATCGGCAACTCGCCGCGCTGGAACGATTCCAGCAGGCGCAAGCGCTTGTGTTGGGGAATATCGCCCGACAGCACGCCGGCTTCATGGCCATTGCCGAGCAAGTACCCGGTCACCC
>JAGRHI010000176.1:2853-4105 GCA_020445045.1 Candidatus Competibacteraceae bacterium | reverse complement strand
CCGGACACGTGATACAGCGCCTGGCGGACCTTGTCGGCGGTCACATGCTCGGTTTCGATCCGCACCACCTGGGGGTTGTTCATGTGCTCGTAGGCCAGTTCCATGACCCGGTTGCTCAGGGTGGCGGAGAACAACATGTTGATGCGCTGATCGGGGGGTGGCATCTTGCGCAACAGGTAGCGGATGTCGGCGATGAAGCCCAGATCGAACATGCGGTCGGCCTCGTCCAGCACCACCACCTCGATGTTGGACAGCTTGTAGACACCCTGCTTGTAGTAGTCGATCAGGCGACCGGGCGTACCGATCAGCACGTCCACGCCGCTTTCGAGCTGACGGCGCTGACTCTCGTAGCCGGTCCCGCCGTAGACCACGGCGAACTTGAGGCCGGTGTAACGTCCCAGCAGTTCGGCATCGCGGTGGATCTGCACCGCCAATTCACGGGTAGGGGCGATCACCAGGGTCCAGGGGCCGACCGCGTCCTCGGGAACCGGAGTTTCCATCAGGTGGTGTAGGGCGGCCAATAGAAAAGCGGCGGTCTTGCCGGTGCCGGTTTGGGCTTGGCCGGCGATATCCTGGCCCTGGATCGCCAGCGGCAAGGTGGCGGCCTGAATCGGCGTGCAATGGACGAAACCGGCGTCTTCCACGCTCTCCAGCAACGCATCGTTCAAGCCGAGCGAGGAAAACGGGATATGAGTCAAATGGTCTTTTTGCATGAGTGAGGGATGATCCCGAATGAGCGGGGTTTGGAGGGCACCACATTTGAATTTTGGCGGAATATCGAAAGAAATTTGTGCCTCGATGGATTATTTTGCCACAATATCCGCCGTTGAACGCCGTGCGCCGTGGATTTTCGCGGCCGCGCCGCGGCGGTGGGCCCCTCCTGGACCCTCCCGACCATACCGCAATCCATCCGTTTTCGCGCATCCGCCGGCCCGCGCGAGCGGTCCGCCGCCCTTCCCATCCCGAACCGGAGATCCTTCCGTGAGCGAGCAAATTGTGCATGTCACCGACGAAACCTTCGAGGCCGAAGTACTCAAGGCCGAACAACCGGTCCTGGTGGACTATTGGGCCGAGTGGTGCGGACCCTGCCGGATGATCGCGCCGATTCTGGACGAGATTGCCGGGGAGTACACCGGCCGGGTCAAGATCTGCAAGCTGAACGTGGACGAAAATCAGGGTACGCCGCCCAAGTATGGCATTCGCGGCATTCCCACCCTGATGTTGTTCCACAACGGTAACGTCGAAGCCACCA
>JAGRHI010000176.1:0-2757 GCA_020445045.1 Candidatus Competibacteraceae bacterium | reverse complement strand
TCGCGGCCGTGCTAGCTTACCTAGCGCGCCGCGATCAAATACCGCCACCACGATCATTCCATACCCCGCTCCGCCGTTACCCGGCTGGCTTCCCGACACGCGAACCTCCGACCCTTCCCCGCGGACGCACCCCGCCGGCGCCCGCCGTCCCGAGCACGTAGCTTCCATGAATCTGACTGAACTCAAAAAGAAATCCGCCGCCGAACTGATCACCATCGCGCAGGAACTGAGGCTCGAAGGCACGGCGCGGTCCCGTAAACAGGATGTGATCTTCGCGATTCTCAAGTCACTGGCCAAGAACGGCGAGGATATCTACGGCGACGGGGTATTGGAAATTCTGCAGGACGGCTTTGGTTTCCTGCGCTCCGCCGACAGTTCCTATCTGGCCGGCCCCGACGACATCTACGTCTCCCCCAGCCAGATCCGCCGCTTCAATCTGCGCACCGGCGACACGGTCAGCGGCAAGATCCGCCCGCCCAAGGAAGGCGAACGCTACTTTGCCCTGCTCAAGGTCGGCGACATCAATTTCGAACCGCCGGAAGCGTCCAAGAACAAGGTGCTGTTCGAGAATCTGACGCCGCTGCACGCCAACGACCGGCTGTCGCTGGAGCGCGGCAACGGCAGCACCGAGGATATCACCGCCCGAGTGATCGACTTGATCTCGCCCATCGGCAAAGGCCAGCGCGGCTTGATCGTCTCGCCACCCAAGGCCGGCAAGACCGTGATGTTGCAGAACATCGCCCAAAGCATCGCCGCCAACCATCCCGAGTGCTATCTCATCGTACTACTGATCGACGAGCGGCCGGAGGAAGTCACCGAGATGCAGCGCTCGGTGCGCGGCGAAGTCATTGCCAGCACCTTCGACGAGCCGGCCACCCGCCATGTGCAGGTCGCGGAAATGGTGAACGACAAGGCCAAGCGGCTGGTCGAGCATAAGCGCGACGTGGTGATCCTGCTGGACTCCATTACCCGGCTGGCGCGGGCCTACAACACGGTGGTGCCGGCCTCCGGCAAGGTGTTGACCGGCGGCGTGGATGCCAATGCCCTGCAGAAACCCAAACGCTTTTTCGGCGCGGCGCGCAACATCGAGGAAGGCGGCTCGCTGACCATCCTCGCCACCGCGCTGATCGACACCGGCTCGCGCATGGACGACGTGATCTACGAGGAGTTCAAGGGCACCGGCAACATGGAAATCCATCTCGACCGGCGGATTTCCGAGAAGCGGGTATTCCCGGCCATCGACATCAATCGTTCCGGCACCCGCCGCGAGGAACTGCTGACCGACGCGGACGATCTGCAGAAGATGTGGATCTTGCGCAAGCTGCTGCATCCGATGGACGAGCTGCAAGCGATGGAATTCATGTTGGAACGACTCAAGAGCACCAAGACCAACAAGGAATTCTTCGAGTCGATGAAGCGCTGAACGCCACTCTCCCCCGCTCCCAATCCTTCTTCAAGCGCATGAACGCCACCGTCGATACCACCAGCGGTTTCCAAGCCCCACACCGCCCGACCCTGCCCACTCCGTTCGCCCTGCCGTTAAAACTGATCCCCGGCCCGGTGCATTCGATCGCGCTGATCACGGCCCTGAACGTGCTGTTCGCCGTGAGCATCCGTGAGGGCGAGTTCGAATTTCTGCGCGACCGGGTGCTGGCGATTCAGGTGCGCGACGCCAAGGTGGAATACCGGATTCGCTTTGCCGGAGCCGCTGGCTTCGTACCCGGCCCGATCGGACAATCGCCGGAGCTGACCATTGGTGGCACGATCTACGATTTTCTGGCGCTGGCCACCCGCCGCGAGGATTCCGACACGCTGTTTTTCAACCGTCGGGTGGTGATGGAAGGCGATACCGCGCTGGGTCTGGAATTGAAGAACTGGCTGGATGGGATGGATTTGGAAGCGGCCGGTGGGCCATTGCCGCCGCTGCTGCGCGCCGCCAATGGACTGATGGGGGCTTACGAGCGGTTCAGCGGCGGTTGAGCACGCGCATTGATCGTCCCCCCGAGTGGATGGTATCGATGTTTGAACCTTCGGCGGAACTCCTAAAACAAATCACCCTCGGCGAGGATTCGGTCCTCGAACTGAAAACCGTCGAATTCAGTGGCGACAGGATTACCGGCCCCCACCGCAACAGCATGGCCGACGAACTCGCCGCAATGGCCAATACCCACACCGGTATCGTTTTACTCGGCGTGGATGATCGATCGAAAGCCATTCACGGCATTCCCAAGGACAAGCTGGATATCGTCGAAACCTGGCTGCGCGAAATCAGCAACGATCTGATCGAACCGCCCCTGGACTGCGTGATCCGCAAAACTTTGGTCAAGGACGCGGATGGTGGCGAAAAAGCGATCATACGCATCGATGTCCCACGCAGCTTGTTCGTGCATCAAAGTCCGGGGGGTTATTTTCGCCGTATTGGCAGCTCCAAACGACTGATGAGACCCGATGTGCTGGCGCGCTTGTTTCAGCAGCGCAGCCAGGCCCGGCTGATCCGCTTCGATGAACAAACGATTGCCAGCGCGAAACCGGATATCCTTGAAGCGCCGTTGTGGCGGCGATTCAGGACCGTGCTCTCGCCCCCCGACGATCAAGAATTTTTGGAGAAGATGAAGCTGGTTGCCCAGGATGAAGATGGAATCTTACGTCCAACCGTCAGCGGTGTGTTGATGGCGACCGAACATCCAGAGGCACTCCTTGCAACAGCTTATGTTCAGGCTGTTTGCTATCGCGGCACCGAGCGAAATGCCGCTTATC
>JAGRHI010000175.1 GCA_020445045.1 Candidatus Competibacteraceae bacterium | reverse complement strand
TTCCCAGAACGTCCCCGATATCAAGAACATCGTTGTAAGGCCGCTCCGCGGCTTCCGTCGATGCGCCCTGGAGAGGCTTGACGGGTTCGTAGTACATCTTGGCGGCGGCAACCGACACCAACTCGCTCTCGGGATAACGCAGCGCGGTCAGCGCTCCGCCGAAGACGCATCCCGTGTCTATACAGATGGTCTTGTTGAACCACTCAGCGCTTGGCACGGGCGTATGCCCATAGACAACGCGCGCCCGCCCCCGGTAGTCGGCTGCCCAGTCGTACCGCACCGGAAGGCCGTACTCGTCCGTCTCTCCGGTGCTCTCGCCGTAAAGCGCGAACTCTCGCACGCGAGTGGATGCGCGTCCCTGAAAGGCTTCCTTCATTCCGGCGTGGGCCACCACCAGTTTGCCGTCGTCCAGCACGTAGTGGCTCACGAGGCCTTCAATGAAGGACTTCACCTCCTGGATGAATTCATCCGGCTCACGTTCGAGCTGCTCCAGGGTCTCCGCGAGGCCGTGAGTGAGCCGCACATCGCGACCGTCCAGCTTGCGCTTCAGCTTGATGTCGTGGTTACCCGGAACACAGAGAGCGGCCCCCTCGCGCACCATCGCCATCACCAGACGCAGCACCGCTGGAGACTTGGGGCCACGATCCACCAGATCGCCGACAAAAAACGCGCGTCGTCCCTCTGGATGCCTCGCCATGGGTGCCGCTTCGTCATCGTTGACTTCGTAGCCGAGCTTGCGTAACAGGCTGACCGCCTCGTCAAAACAGCCGTGAACGTCACCGATGATGTCGAACGGCCCTGTTTCGTGCCGCTTATTGTTCCAGAGCGGGTTGCGAACGACTTCGGCCGCCGCCACTTCTTCCGGCGAGTCGAGGAGCGCAATGTACCGAAAACCTTCCCGCTTGAGCGACCGAAGCGACTTGCGCAACTGCTGCGACTGCTGGCGAATAACGTGAGAACCGAACTGACGGTCGGCTCGATCCTGGTTGCGTTGGTGACAGAGCGTGGCTGGAAGATTCAACACAATCGCGACCGGCAGCACGTCATGCTCGCGTGCCAGCTTCACGATGGGCTTGCGTGCTTCGGCTTGAACGTTGGTGGCATCAATGACGGTCAAGCGCCCAGCGGCCAGACGCTTTGCCGCAATGTAGTGCAAAACATCGAATGCATCGTTGGTGGCATCCTGATCATTTTCATTATCGGAGACCAGCGCGCGGCAGGTGTCGGACGAAAGTATCTCGGTCGGCTTGAAGTGTGTCCTTGCGAATGTCGACTTCCCACTCCCGGATGTTCCGATGAGCGCAACGAGCGACAGCTCTGGCAGTTCGATCTTCATTTCCGAAACACCGCCATCTGTGTTGGAGAACCGACCTCAGGGTCTTCAGGCCCGATCGGCAGGAAGCGCACACCGTATCCATGCCGCTCGGCGACCCCAGCGCACCAGAATCGAAATTCCTGGCGTGTCCATTCGAACCGGTGGTCCCGATGCCGGAGCCGACCCATCGGTAGAGACGCGAAGCGCACGTTATACTCGATATTCGGGGTTGTGATGACCACGGTAGGTGGTTTGGCGAACTCGAACAACACCCGTTCGAAAGCGCCGAGGCGAGAGGCATCGATGTGCTCGATGACCTCAATGGCGCATGCGGCGTCGCAGTCCGAGAAGCGGCGATCTCGGTAAGTCAACGATCCTTGAAACAGCGCCACTTTCTTACGCCGCATTTCTGGCATGCGGTCGAGTTTCAGGCGGTCGCTGGCTCGTTCCAAGGATCTCATGGAGACATCGACACCCACGACTCTAGCGATGGATTGCTCCTTAAGAAGCGCTCCGACCAGTTTTCCCTCACCGCAACCGAGATCCAGGACATGGGTAGCTCCTGAGTCTCTCAGCACCGCGAGAACGGCACCGAGGCGTTGGTCGCTCAGGCTCATGGAACATTCGAGGACGGCTTCCTCCTGCTCCTTCTCGACCTCCCGCACCTCGGACTCCGGATCGTCACCTGCCATGAGACGCTCAAGCGCATCGCGATACAGGCTCCGTCGGTGCTTCAGGTAGCGGAGTGTGATTTGCTCGCGCATGGGGTGAGTTCTTAGCCAGTCACCACCCTTTTCCAGGAGCTTATCGACTTCGTCGTCACCCACCCAGTAGTGTTTCTGGTCGTCGAGCACTGGAATGAGCACGTAAAGATGCGTGAGCAGATCGGCCAGACGCACTTCCGCTTGGAGTCGCAGTTCGAAGGCGTAGCCCTCTCCCCATTCGGGAAAGGTCGTATCGAGCGCAATACGCCGCGCTTCCACTTGATACCCCAGGGGCTCAAACAATCCATGGAGCAGGTACTCGCCACCATGGCTCGGAACGGCGGACAGGCGCGCGTCGAGTGGCAGCGGGGTGTCGGCCAGCTCTTGCCGATCCTTCGAGACCCCCTTCATCGCGGAGCCGAAGACCTGAGCGATGGCGACGCTCAGGAACGACGATGCGGCGTAGGGTCGATCGTTGACATAGCGCGCGAGGGTTCCATCGGAGTTCCGCCCCCATCGGTGGCCTCTTGCCAATCCCACCGGATCAATGTCCAGCAGCAGCGCTGCCGTGCATCGATCTTCGGCCACCTCTGGATAGAAGACGTGGGCGCTGCCGTAGGCGAGCGGAAATGTCTGACACTTATCTGGATGCTTGGCGAGAAGGTATCCCAGATCGGTCGCGGGTCGATGGGTGGTCTCAATTGTGAGCAACATGGCCAGGCGTTCAAGGACAAGCCACTATCTGGAAGTCCGAGTCAGTTGTAACCGCTTCTGATGCAGATAGGCGCGCACCAAGCGGCGGCGGTTTTCCTCGCCGCTGACCAACGCCGCCAGCTTTTTTCGGCCATCGGCGTTGTCCGGCGCCAAAACCAGCAGTTTTTCGGCCAGTTCGAGAGCGTCCTCGCAGGCGTCGATTTCCATCAGCAGGTCGCTCAGCAGATCCAGGGACGGCAGGTGGTCGGGGTCCAGGTCCAAGGCCCGCACCAGCAACGGCATGATGCCGTACACGAGGTCTTCGGCGTCATGCAAACCAAGTTCGACGATTTCCCGCCGCTGCTGGGCTGCCTGCGCGTGCAGTTCGTCGGCTGTTGAGTTCTTCATCGAGGATTCCCGTGTCATGCGGTTTTCGCACATTTTGACACGGACCGGCCGGCTTGCAAGACGGCGGACAACACGGCTTACGGAGGCGGAGATCCGCCGCCGGCTCAGTGATCCCCGCTCTCGTCGGCGAACAGCGCCGCGCCACGGCCGCGAACGATCTCCGCATACCACTTTCCGCTGGTTTTGACGGTGCGCCGCTGGGTGGCATAGTCGACGTGAACCAGACCGAAGCGCTGCGAATAGCCATGCGCCCATTCGAAATTATCCAGCAGCGACCAGGCGAAATAGCCGCGCAGATCGACGCCGGCGGCCAAGGTCGCCCGCGCCGCGCGCAAATGGTCGCGCAGATAGCGGCGGCGCAGGGGATCGTCCACCGCGCCATCGGCCTGGGGCGGATCGTAGAAAGCCGCGCCGTTTTCGGTGATGTAGAGCGGCAATGGCCCGTAGCGGCCGGCCACCCATTGCAGGATATCGGTCAGACCTTGCGGATAGACTTCCCAGTCCAGGCCGGTATGGGTCTGCCGCATCTGCCGGACTCGGGCGGCGGCCAACGGCCAATCGCGCGGGTCGTGCCGCACGACCTGCCGGCTGTAGTAGTTGATGCCGAGAAAGTCCGGTGGCTGGCGCAAGGCATCGAGATCGGCGGCGGCGAACGCCGGCCAGGCGGCGCCGAAGATCTCGGCCAGTTCCGGCGGGTAGGTCCCCAGAAACACCGGATCGAGATACTGGCGGTTCCAATAGGCGTCGGCCCGCATGGTCGCCGCCAGATCCTCGGCCGTTTCCGCCGCTGGATACTTCGGCTCCAGGTTGACCACCAAGCCGATTTGGTGCCGACCGACAGCGCGGTAGGCTTGCGTGGCGGCGGCGTGCGCCCGCAGCAGGTTATGGGCGGCATGCGGGGCGGCGAACGGGTTGCGCAAACCGGGCGCGAGCACGCCGTGCAGGTAACCACCATCCACCACCACCCAAGGCTCGTTCAGGGTGACCCACAGCCGGACCCGGTCGTCCAGCGCTCGGAACAGAATTTGGGCGTATTCGGCGAACCAGCCGGCGCTGTCGGGATTGAGCCAACCGCCCCGCCGGTCCAGCGCCGCCGGCAGATCCCAGTGGTACAGGGTCAGCATCGGCTGGATGCCCTGCTCCAGCAGCGCATCCACCAGTCTTTGGTAGAAATCCAATCCCTGCAGATTGATCCGGCCGCGTCCCTCCGGCAGCACCCGGCTCCAGGACACGCTGAAGCGGTAGGCGTTTAGACCCAGTCCGCTCATCAGCGCCACGTCGTCCCGGTAGCGTCGATAGTGATCGCAGGCCAAATCGCCGGTGTCGCCATCGCGGGTTCGGCCGGGCGTGTGGGCGAATTCGTGCCAAATACTCGGCCCGGCGCCGTCGGCCAGCGGCGAACCTTCGATCTGATAGGCCGAAGTGGCGGCGCCCCAGAGAAAGTCGGGCGGAAACGAGGTCGAGTGGTCAGGCATGGCGGAAACTCCGGGATGGCGGACGAGACTGGGCCTGCTTACGGATCAAATAGCCCGGTTGGAAACCGAGAGCCGCCGTACCCTGGGATCGTCCCCCGCCGCCACCCGCCGGTCTCAAACCTCCAGGTAATCCAAAATCCCTTCTGCCGCTTCCCGCCCCTCGAAGATGGCGGTCACCACCAGATCGGAGCCGCGCACCATGTCGCCGCCGGCAAACACCTTGGGGTTGGCGGTCTGAAACTTGCGCGCGCTAGCCGGGGTGGCGCGAACCCGGCCGCGATCGTCCACGGCGATGCCGAAGTCGGCGAACCAGGGGGCCGGACTGGGTTGGAACCCAAAGGCGATGATCACCCGGTCGGCCGGGATGATTTCCTCCGAACCCGGCACGACTTCGGGGGCGCGGCGGCCACGGGCGTCGGCCGCGCCGAGCCGGGTGGCGCAGACCTTGACGCCCTCCACTCGTTCGTCACCGACGATCTCGATCGGCTGCCG
>JAGRHI010000017.1:7377-7617 GCA_020445045.1 Candidatus Competibacteraceae bacterium | reverse complement strand
GGCCATCGGCGTGCGCGAGATGGCGACATTACTGGCATCGCTGTGAGCCAACATCCAAATGCCCGCGGGCCAGGAGGTGAACTATCGGACGTTTCGCGGCTGGCGCGAACGCTACCACAAGGCCGTAAGAGGGGATGCTGGCTGGTTGCAGACGAGAATAGCCGGCACTACCTGCCTCAATGGAAAAAATATGGATGCCCTCTTGCCAAGCCCGTCGTCATTGGTTAATCTCCCGCTCCT
>JAGRHI010000017.1:0-7363 GCA_020445045.1 Candidatus Competibacteraceae bacterium | reverse complement strand
TGGTTAGAGCACCACCTTGACATGGTGGGGGTCGTTGGTTCGAGTCCAATCGCGCCTACCAGATTTTTGTTGAGTTGCGCAACAGACCGTTTTGCAAAAGGGCGCGCCTTCCTTCCAAAAGAAGGGTTTCATGGCGCGCCCTTTACTATTTACAAGCCCAGGCCAAACCAAGCGGATCGAGAGAATTTCAGCGATGCCGGTAATCACGCTTCCAGATGGCAGCCAGCGCGTTTTCGACGAGCCGGTCAGCGTTCACCAAGTTGCCGCCGCGATCGGCGCGGGCTTGGCCAAGGCCGCCTTGGCGGGCAAGGTGGACGGCCGCTTGGTGGATACCTCTCACCTCATCACTGGGGACGCGAGTCTGGCCATCGTCACCGAACGCGACCCGGAAGGGCTGGAGATCGTGCGTCATTCCAGCGCGCACCTGCTGGCGCACGCCGTCAAGCAGTTGTATCCAAGCGCTCAGGTCACCATCGGCCCGGTGATCGAAAACGGCTTCTACTACGATTTCGCCTTCGAACGCGCCTTTACTCCCGAGGATCTGGAGCGCATCCAGACACGGATGGAGGAATTGGCCGCCCGCGACATTCCCGTATCCCGCTCGGTCATGCCGCGTGACGAAGCGGTCGCCTTCTTCCGCGACATGGGCGAGGAGTACAAAGCGCGAATCATCGCCGACATTCCGGCCGACCAGGAAATCTCGCTGTACCGGCAGGACGACTTCATCGACCTCTGTCGTGGCCCGCATGTGCCCTCCACCGGCAAGCTCAAAGCCTTCAAGCTGATGAAGTTGGCTGGCGCCTACTGGCGCGGCGATTCCCGCAACGAAATGTTGCAGCGCATCTACGGCACGGCCTGGATCGATCAGAAGGCACTGAAAGCCTATCTGCACCGCTTGGAAGAAGCGGAAAAGCGCGATCATCGTCGGGTCGGCAAGGCGCTCGGCCTGTTCCACGTCCAGGAAGAAGCACCGGGCATGGTGTTCTGGCACGATCACGGCTGGCGAGTCTACGTCGAAGTTCAGAACTACATCCGCCAGATGTTGCGTGAACACGGCTACCAGGAAGTGCACACTCCGCAGATCATCGACCGCAGCTTGTGGGAGCGGTCCGGGCATTGGGAAAAATTCCGCGACGACATGTTCACCACGGCTTCGGAAAACCGTGACTATGCGGTCAAGCCGATGAACTGCCCCGGCCATATTCAGATTTTCAATCAGGGGCTGAAGAGTTATCGCGACCTGCCGCTGCGCATGGCCGAATTTGGCTCCTGTCATCGCAACGAGCCGTCCGGTACCCTGCACGGGTTGATGCGGGTGCGCAATTTCGTGCAGGACGACGCCCACATCTTCTGCACCGAAGAGCAGATTCAAGCCGAGGTATCGGCGTTCATGGAACTGCTGTTCCGGGTCTATGCCGATTTCGGTTTCAACGAAGTGCAATTGG
The DNA here is from genome assembly GCA_020445045.1 of Candidatus Competibacteraceae bacterium. Taxonomy (GTDB): domain Bacteria; phylum Pseudomonadota; class Gammaproteobacteria; order Competibacterales; family Competibacteraceae; genus Competibacter. The sequence continues at coordinate 5,918 of JAGRHI010000017.1, read as the reverse complement.
CCTTGGCCACCCGTCCCGACAAGCGGGTCGGTAGCGACGAGGTGTGGGACAAGGCGGAAACGGCGCTGGAACTGGCGCTGAACCGCACCGAACTGCCCTGGCAACTCAAGCCCGGCGAGGGCGCCTTCTACGGTCCCAAGATCGAATTCGTGCTGCGCGATTGCCTGGACCGGCTCTGGCAGTGCGGCACCATCCAGGTGGATTTTTCCATGCCCGGCCGGCTGGATGCCCACTATATCGCCGAGGACGGCGGCAAGCGGGTACCGGTCATGTTGCACCGGGCGATTCTCGGCTCGCTGGAACGGTTCATCGGCATTCTGATCGAGCAGTACGCCGGGGCGCTGCCGGCCTGGCTGGCGCCGGTGCAGGCCATGGTGCTCAACATCACCGACCATCAGGCCGATTATGTCTCTCGGGTCGAAAAATTCCTTATGCAACAAGGTTTCCGTGTCGCGGCTGACTTGAGAAACGAAAAGATCGGCTTTAAAATCCGCGAACATACCTTGCAACGCGTTCCATACTTACTGGTTACTGGCGACCGGGAACTGGAAACGGAGACCGTCGCCGTGCGTACCCGCGCCGGCAAGGACCTGGGCGTCATGACACTGACTGCTTTCGCCGAGCGCCTGCAAGCCGATATCGCTCGGCGCGGACGAATCGAATAATCCTTGGGAGGACAGCAACATCGCCGCGAACAACGAACTCCGGCTCAATGAAGAGATTACCGGGCGCGAAGTGCGTCTGATCGATCAGGATGGCGAGCAAGCAGGGATCGTGCTCCTGATACAAGCCAAGCGGATGGCCGAGGAAGCCGAACTGGATTTGGTGGAGATTTCCCCGAGCGCCAAGCCGCCGGTTTGTCGCATCATGGATTACGGCAAATTTCGGTTCGAGCAGGCCAAGAAGCAAAATGAGGCCCGGAAAAAGCAAAAACAAATCCAGGTCAAGGAAATCAAATTCCGTCCAGGTACGGACGAAGGGGACTATCAGGTCAAACTACGCAACCTGATCCGTTTCCTGAGCGATGGCGACAAGGCCAAGGTGACGCTGCGGTTTCGGGGCCGCGAAATGGCGCATCAGGATCTTGGCGTCAACCTTCTCAAGCGCGTCGAGGACGACTTGATTCAATATGGCACGGTGGAACAGCGGCCTCGAATGGAAGGACGGCAGATGGTCATGACCATTGCGCCAGTGAGAAAGAAATAGTCTTCCTCTCCACCAGGCACTGAGCTTCCCATCCTCTGACGCAGATCGGGGTTGATCCCCGAACCGACTTTTTGCAAATTGCGGAGCCATGCAATGCCCAAGATGAAAACCAATCGCGGTGCGGCCAAGCGTTTCAGCCGCACCGGGTCCGGCCAATACAAATGCTCTCACTCGCATCTCCGGCACATTCTGACCAAGAAGAGCGCCAAGCGGAAACGCCAATTGCGCGGTACCACGATCATTGCCGCGGTGGATACCCCGGCGGTGCGTCGGATGCTGCCTTACACTTGATGCCACCGGACCGGAGAAATCAACCATGCCCCGAGTGAAACGTGGCGTTACCGCCCACGCCCGCCATAAGAAAGTCCTGAAGCAGGCCAAAGGCTATTACGGTGCCCGCAGCAAGGTGTACCGGGTCGCCAAACAGGCCGTGATCAAGGCCGGTCAATACGCGTATCGTGACCGTCGCCAGAAGAAGCGCGAGTTCCGCGCGCTGTGGATCGTTCGCATCAACGCCGGTGCCCACGAAAACGGCCTGTCCTACAGCCGGCTGATCAACGGCCTGAAGCTGGCCGCCATCGAGATCGACCGCAAGGTGCTGGCTGATCTGGCGGTGTCGGACAAGCCGGCCTTCGCCGAATTGGCCAGCCGCGCCAAAGCCGCGCTCGGCATCGCCTGAATCGTCCGCCGGGCCGGATTCCGGTCTGGCGGCTGGCGGGATTCCGCAACGAGGGAAGGGCGTGGTCCTTTCCCTTTTTCGTTTGTGATCCACCCTCACCCCAACCCCTTCCCCGCCAACGGGCAAGGGGAGTGAGTGGCTGTTTGAGAGTTGGAGAGAGCACTGGCGTGGATGCATTGTCCGAACTGCTGCAAACTGCCCAAGCCGCGATTGCCGAGGCTGGTGATCTTGTCGCCCTGGACCAGGCGCGCGTGCGTTATCTGGGCAAGAAAGGCGCGTTCACCGAGCGCCTGAAGACGCTGGGTCGGCTGCCGCCCGAAGAGCGGCGTCAAGCCGGTCAGGCGATCAACGAGGCCAAGCAGGCGCTGGAAACCGCGCTCACCGCCCGCAAGGCCGAGTTGGAAGCGACGGCGCTGGATGCTCGGCTGGCGGGCGAGGCCATCGATGTGACCTTGCCGGGGCGTGGCCAGCGGTTGGGTGGTCACCATCCGGTCAGCCGCACGCTGGCCCGCATCGAAGCGCTGTTCACCCAGATCGGTTTCACGGTCGTCGAAGGGCCGGAGGTCGAGGACGATTTTCACAACTTCGAGGCGCTCAATATCCCCGCCCATCATCCGGCGCGGGCCATGCACGACACCTTCTACTTCGACGCGCATACCCTGCTGCGTACCCACACCTCGCCGGTGCAGATCCGGGTGATGGAACAGCGGGAACCACCGGTGCGGATCATCGCGCCCGGTCGGGTTTATCGCTGCGATTCGGATGTGACGCACAGCCCGATGTTCCATCAGGTCGAGGGATTGCTGGTGGATGAAGCGGTCAGTTTCGCGGACCTGAAGGGCGTGCTGGACGATTTCCTGCGCCAGTTCTTCGAACGCGATTTGGCGGTGCGTTTCCGGCCCTCTTACTTTCCGTTCACCGAGCCGTCTGCCGAGGTGGACATTCAATGCGTGATCTGCGGCGGGGGCGGTTGCCGGGTCTGCAAGCACAGCGGTTGGCTGGAAATCCTGGGTTGCGGCATGGTGCATCCGGCGGTGTTCGAGCAGATCGGCATCGACGCCGAACGCTACACCGGTTATGCCTTCGGCATGGGTGTCGAGCGGCTGACCATGTTGCGCTACGGCGTCAACGACCTACGGCTGTTCTTCGACAACGATCTGCGCTTCCTGCGGCAGTTTCAGTGAGGTCACCGGCATGAAAGTCAGCGAGCAGTGGCTGCGAGAATGGGTCGATCCCGCAGTGTCCGGCGCCGAACTGGCGGCGCAACTGACCATGGCTGGTCTGGAAGTGGATCGTATCGAACCGGCCGCCCCGGCTTTCGATCGGGTCGTGGTCGGCCGGGTGATGGATCTGGTCCCGCATCCCCAGGCCGATCGCTTGCGAGTGGCGACCGTGGACGTGGGTGGTGCGGAACCGTTGCAAATCGTTTGCGGCGCGCCGAATGTGGCCATCGGCTTGTGTACGCCGACGGCATTGATCGGCGCGGTGTTGCCCGGCGGGTTGGCCATCAAGAAGTCCAAGCTGCGAGGGGTCGAGTCGCGCGGCATGTTGTGTTCGGCCAAGGAATTGGGCTTGGCGGAAACCTCGGAGGGGTTGTTGCCGTTACCGCCGGATAGTCGGCCTGGCCAGAACCTGCGCGAGCTGCTGGCGCTGGACGATGTCGTGATCGAGGTCGAGCTGACGCCGAATCGCGGCGACTGTCTGGGCATGGAAGGGGTTGCCCGTGAGGTGGCGGTGCTCAACCGTTGCGAGTTCCGGCCGTTACCGGTCGACGCGGTGAAACCGGTGGTCGATGCGACGTTTCCGGTGACCTTGCTCGATCCGGCCGACTGTCCGCGCTATGTGGGTCGGGTCATCCGCGACGTCGATCCGACCGCCGAGACGCCGCTGTGGATGAAGGAGCGCCTGCGTCGCGCTGGCCTGCGCGGCTTGGGGCCGCTGGTGGACGTGACCAATTACGTGATGCTGGAACTCGGCCAGCCGATGCACGCCTTCGATCTCGGCCGACTGAGCGACGGCATCGAAGTGCGCCGGGCCCGGCCTGGTGACCGTCTGGAGCTGTTGAACGGGGTCGTGGTGGAGCCGGATGGGGAGACCCTGTTGATCGCCGACCATGCGGGTCCACTGGCGCTGGCCGGCATCATGGGCGGCGAGATCAGTTCCTGCACCGATGTGACCCGCGACGTGTTTCTGGAAAGCGCCTTCTTCACGCCGACCCGCATTGCTGGCCGCGCCCGCCGCCACGGCCTGCAAACCGATGCGTCGCACCGCTTCGAGCGTGGTGTCGATCCACAATTGCAGCGCCGCGCCGCCGAACGGGCCACCCGGCTGTTGTTGGATATCGCCGGTGGCCAGCCCGGACCGATCGTCGAGGCGGTGGCGCCCGAATTCCTGCCGGCGGAGTCGGCGATCCGGTTGCGGCCGGAGCGAGTTCGCCTGCTGCTGGGTCTGGACATCCCCGCCGCCGAAATCGAGGACACCCTGCGGCGGTTGGGCATGGCGGTGGCGATCGAGGTGAATCATTGGTGGATCGTTCCTCCCAGCAACCGCTTCGATATTCGCCTGGAGGTGGATCTGATCGAGGAAATCGCCCGGGTGCATGGTTATGATCGGCTGCCGGGTAACCGATCCCTGACCCGCCTGGAGATGCCGCCGCAACCGGAAGGACAGGTTGCGCTGGCGCGGTTTAAGGAGGCACTGGTGCAGCGCGGCTTTCAGGAGGCGATCACCTATAGCTTTGTCGATCCGGCGTTCCAGGCCGCGCTCGACCCGGCGCGGCAACCGCTGGCCTTGGCCAATCCGATTTCCGCCGACTTGGCGGTGATGCGCGCCAGCCTATGGCCAGGTTTGCTCAAGGCGTTGATTCACAACCAGAAGCGTCAACAACCGCGCGTAAGGTTGTTCGAGCACGGCCTGACGTTTGTTCCAGCCGACGACGGTCTGCGACAGGAACCGTATCTCGGTGGAGTGCTGGCGGGCGCCGCGTTGCCGGAACAGTGGGGATTGCCGAAACGAGCGGCGGATTTTTTCGATCTCAAGGGTGATGTCGAGGCGCTGTTGGCCTTGACCGGCGAACCGGAGGCGTTCGACTTCGTGGCGGCCACTCACCCGGCGTTGCACCCAGGTCAGTGCGCGCGGATCGAGAGGGCCGGTGTGCCGGTCGGTTGGTTGGGCGCCTTGCACCCACGGGTGGCGCGGGAACTGGATGTCGAGGGCGACGCCTTCGTATTCGAGCTGGCGCTTGCCAGTTTGCAACCGGCGCGCGTGCCGGTCTTTCACGAATTGTCCCGCTTTCCGGCCAGTCGCCGCGATATCGCGATGGTGGTGGATGAGGCGACCCCGGTCCAGGCGGTTCAAGATTGCATACGTCGGCACGGCGGCGAATTATTGCGCGATGTGTTGCTTTTCGACGTTTATTGGGGGCCGGGAATTTCCGAAGGCCGGAAAAGTTTGGCTTTAGGATTGATTTTACAGGATTTATCGCGCAATCTTACCGACAATGTGGTCGAGGAGACCGTATCCGGCATCATCGCTGGATTGGCGGAACAGTTTGGCGCAACGCTTAGGGTTTAGAGCATGGCACTGACAAAAGCCGATATGGCGGAACGTTTGTTCGAAGAACTGGGCATTAACAAGCGCGAGGCCAAGGATTTGGTGGAGATCTTTTTCGAGGAGATCCGCAGCGCCCTGGAACGGGGGCGACAAGTGAAGCTGTCCGGGTTTGGCAATTTCGACCTGCGCGATAAGAACCAACGCCCGGGTCGAAACCCTAAAACGGGAGAGGAAATTCCCATCACCGCGCGACGGGTGGTGACTTTTCGGCCTGGACAGAAGCTCAAGGCGCGGGTAGACGCTTTTAAGGGGGAAGCACAGTAGGTCGTTCGATGACGAAGTACTTGGCAAGCGGCATGGATTGAATTAGCATTACCACCCCTCGCGGTGGGCGATCCGCCGCGAACCGGGGCGTAGCGCAGCCTGGTAGCGCACCTGCATGGGGTGCAGGTGGTCGGAGGTTCAAATCCTCTCGCCCCGA
>JAGRHI010000174.1:2758-3041 GCA_020445045.1 Candidatus Competibacteraceae bacterium | reverse complement strand
TGGCCGTCCGCAAGCGCCAACCACAACTGCAATCCTACGACGACCTGCTGCTCGATTTGCACGCGGCGCTACGCCAGCCCCGACAAGGCGCGGCGCTGGTGTAAACCCTGCGCTACCGCTACGCCGCCGCCCTGATCGACGAATTTCAGGACACCGACCCGGTGCAATACGCGATTTTCCGCGATATCTACACCGATGCCGGCAAGCCGGTGTTCCTGGTCGGCGATCCCAAACAGGCCATCTACAGCTTTCGCGGCGCGGACATCTTCGCCTACCTGGCCGC
>JAGRHI010000174.1:0-2694 GCA_020445045.1 Candidatus Competibacteraceae bacterium | reverse complement strand
TCCACGCCTGCTGACCGCCCTGAACACCGTGTTCGGCGCGGTCGGGAACCAGCCGTTCCTGTTCGACGGCATCCCCTTCCACCCCGCGATCCCGGCCGATGGCAAGCAGCGGGAACCACTTTGGATTCAAGGGCGGCGGGAACCGCCATTGCAGCTCTGGCTGCTGGAACCGGATGGCGACAAACCAGTGGACAAGGGCGACGCCAGCCGCCAGGCCGCGCGGGCCACCGCCGCCGAAATCGCCCGCCTGCTGAATCTGGGCGCGCGCCATCAGGCTCGCATCGGCGACCGGCCGCTGGCCGGCGGCGACATCGCCGTGCTGGTGCGCAGCCACTGGCAGGGACGCCTGATTCGCGAGGCATTGCTGCGGCTGGGCGTGCCCAGCGTCCAGCACGCCGACGACAACGTGTTCGCCTCCGACGAGGCGCTGCAACTGGAATGGCTGCTGGCGGCGGTGGCGGAACCGGGCGACGAGGGCCGGGTGCGAACAGTGCTGGCCTCCGATCTGTTCGGCCTGAGCGGCGAGGATCTGCATCGCTTGCGCGAGGCGGAACAATCCTGGACGACATGGCTGGAAACGTTTCAGGACTACCGGCTGTTGTGGCGCGAGCACGGTTTCATGCGCTTTTTTCGCGCTTGGCTGACCGGCGAGGAAGTCCCGCAACGGTTGCTGGCTTTCCGTGACGGCGAGCGGCGTTTGACCAATTTGCTGCACCTGGCCGAACTGCTGCACGTCGCCGGCCGGACCCATCCCGGCATGGTGGGTCTGCTCAAGTGGCTCGGCGACCGCCGCCGCGTCCCGACCAACCGGGACGAGGAACAGCAGTTGCGGTTGGAAAGCGATGAAAACCTGGTGCGGATCGTCACTGTCCATAAGAGCAAGGGGCTGGAATACGAAGTGGTATTCTGCCCGTTCCTGTGGGATGGCCGCCTGCGCGCCGACGGGAAAGGCGGCACCGCCCTGCTGTACCACGATCCCGCCGACGCTGGCCACGCCATCCTCGCCGTCGGCGCGGATGAAGAGCACCCCGCCCGACCACACGCCCGCCGCGAGGAATTGGCCGAGAACCTACGGCTGTTCTACGTTGCCCTGACCCGCGCCAAACAACGTTGCACGCTGGTCTGGGGCAAGATCAAGGAGGCCGAAACCGCGCCGCCGGCCTGGCTGCTGCACCAGCCGCCGACGATCGGACCGTCCCAGGATCGGCTGAAAGTCACCCGACAGCGCTTCAAGGACCTGACGGCGTCGGCGCTGCGCGGCGACTTGCAAGCCGTCTTCGCCGCAGCGGACGAGACGATCGCCATCGCGCCACTACCGACGGCATCTGGCCAGCGCTATCGGCCGCCAGCCCTCGCGGAACCGGCGTTGCAAGCGCGCGAGTTCGCCGGACCGCTGCCGGAGTTCTGGCGGGTCGGCAGCTTTACCGCGCTGACCGCCGGTCTTTCGGTCGAAGCGCCCGATTACGACATGACCGTCACGATTCCCGAAGTGGCGGAAGCAACCGCTGTTGCCGCGCCCAGCCAGGGCATCTTCGAATTTCCGCGCGGTGCTCGGGCCGGGGTCTGCCTGCACACCTTGTTCGAACGGCTGGACTTCACTCAGATTGAAGACGAGCGCCTGGAAACGCTGGTTGGCCGGACGCTGGCGGGCCACGGATTGGATGCGACGGAATGGACGCCGGTGGTGGCGGATCTGGCGCGACGCGTGCTGGCGACACCCCTGAACTCCGCCGGGCTGCGGCTGGCGACCGTGACGCCGAACCGGCGCTTGAACGAGATGGAATTCACCTACCCGCTCGCCAAACTGCGCGCCGATGCCTTGCGGCGAGTGCTGGAGCGGCACGGTTACGCCGCCAGCCCGTTCCGGGACATGATCGAAACCCTGGAATTCAACCCCCTGCGCGGCTACATGAAAGGCTTCATCGATCTGGTGTTCGAGGCTGACGGCCAGTTCTGGCTGGTGGATTACAAATCCAACTGGCTCGGCGCGGAACCGACGGCCTACCGGCGCGAGCGCCTGGACGAGACCATGGCCCGCGAAGCCTACCTGCTGCAATACCTGATCTATACCGTGGCGTTGCACCGGTACTTGCGGTTGCGGCTGCCGGACTACGACTACCAGCGGCATTTCGGCGGCGTGTTCTACCTGTTCCTGCGCGGCATGGACCCGGCTCTGGGGCCCGATTGCGGCGTGTTCCACGACCGGCCAACGCCGGGGCTGGTGACAGCGCTGGACACACTGATGACCACCGGAAGCGCCGGGGCCGACGGCGTCGCGCCGGGCGCCGGTTGACACCGCCCGATCGATGAACCGGAGTCGCCGCCCGCCGGACGGCGAAGCCAATGCGGGTCACGGACCGCCGCTGGCCAATCGGATGTCACCATGATTGGAAATTGACGTAGAATTTTCCAAACACCCGGCGGTCTTTCCTGACGATTCCGACCCCGTTCCCAGCCTTGCGGAGTTCCCTCATGCCCGACTATCGTTCCCGCACCACCACCCACGGCCGCAACATGGCGGGCGCCCGCGCCCTATGGCGGGCCACCGGCGTCAAGGACGGCGACTTCGGCAAACCGATCATCGCCATCGCCAACTCCTTCACTCAGTTCGTGCCCGGCCACGTCCACCTCAAGGATCTGGGCCAACTGGTGGCGGGCGAGATCGAACGGGCCGGCGGCATCGCCAAGGAGTTC
>JAGRHI010000173.1 GCA_020445045.1 Candidatus Competibacteraceae bacterium | reverse complement strand
AACCCAAGCCATGTTGCTTTGCCGAAAAATCCTCACGACCAGGATGGGCGGCCGGTGACGGGCAAAATAAAAGGCATCTTGAGATGCCTTGCACGGGTTGACCCAGAGCCTTTAGGACAAGCCATACTTGCGGCGAAAGCGGTCCACCCGGCCGGCGGTATCCACGATCTTCTGCTTACCGGTATAGAACGGGTGAGATTGGCTGGAGACCTCCACCTTCACTAGAGGATATTCCTTGCCGTCGGTCCACTTGATGGTGTCCTTGGCGGTGATGGTGGAGCGAGTGAGGAAGGCGAAATCGGTGGAGATGTCCTGGAACACCACGTCGCGGTACTGGGGATGAATATCTTTTTTCATGGCTGCTGAAACCTTAAGGATACTATTGGCCGATCCAAGACGCATCATCGCCGACACGCGGGTAGCGATGCTCCAATGGATTATTAAAGCTTCACAATATAGCTAGTTTCCAGCTTGACTCGCAAGAGCGTATCGCTTCAAATTTCCAGGCCACCGGCCGGTGGCCCGACGCCACCGTTTCATTTCGAGCCCACCCGCATGCATGATTCCATGAGCCGTCCCCCCCAAATCGGTTTTGTCAGCCTCGGTTGCCCCAAGGCGCTGGTGGATTCCGAACAAATCCTGACCCGTTTGCGGGCCGAGGGTTACGATCTGGCGCCCACGTATCAAGCGGCGGATCTGGTGGTGGTGAATACCTGCGGTTTTATCGACGCGGCGGTGGCGGAATCGCTGGAAGCCATCGGCGAGGCGCTGGCCGAAAACGGCCGGGTGATCGTGACCGGCTGTCTGGGGGCAAAGGGCAACGTGGTGCGCGACCTGCATCCAAGTGTGTTGGCGGTGACCGGGCCGCACGCCTGCGAGGAAGTCATGAGGGCGGTTCATACCCATCTCCCTCGGCCGCACGATCCGTTCGTGGATTTGGTGCCGCCGCAGGGTATCAAGCTGACCCCTCGACATTACGCGTACTTGAAGATTTCCGAGGGCTGCAACCATCGCTGTAGCTTTTGCATCATCCCCCAACTGCGGGGCGATCTGGTCAGTCGACCGGTCGGCGAAGTGCTGCGGGAGGCGGAAAATCTGGTTCGGGCCGGGGTCAAGGAACTGCTGGTCGTATCTCAAGACACCAGCGCCTATGGCGTGGATAGGCGTTACCGCGCGGATTTTTGGAACGGTCGGCCACTCAAGACTCGTCTGACCGGCCTGGCGGCGGCACTGGGCGAGCTGGGCGTTTGGGTGCGACTCCATTATGTCTACCCGCATCCGCATGTCGATGAGGTGGTGCCACTGATGGCGGAAGGCAAGATATTGCCCTATCTGGACGTGCCGTTGCAGCACGCCAGCCCGCGTGTGCTCAGGGCCATGAAGCGGCCGGCCAATACTGGCGATACCTTGGGGCGCATTCGCCGTTGGCGGGACATTTGTCCGGATCTCACCCTACGCAGCACCTTCATCGTCGGCTTTCCCGGCGAGACCGAGGAGGATTTCGAGTGTTTGCTGGGATTCCTGGCGGAGGCGGAACTGGATCGAGTTGGCTGCTTTGCCTATTCACCGGTAGAAAGCGCCACCGCCAACCAGTTGCCGAATCCGGTGCCGGAGGAGGTCAAACAGGAACGCTTGTCCCGGTTGATGGAGTTGCAGGCAACGGTCAGTGCCGACCGGTTGCGGCGCAAGATCGATCGCGCCATGATCGTTCTGGTGGATGGCATCGACGACGAAGGAACGGCCATCGCCCGCTCCAGCGCCGATGCGCCGGAGATCGATGGCGTTGTCTACATTGAGGATGGCGCGGTACTGCCGGTCGGCGAGTTTGCCTCGGTGCGGATCGTGGACTCCGACGAACATGATTTGTTTGGAGAACGTCTAAACTGTTGACGACATGGCGGTGGAATTTTCTGTCGCCACGGGAGATGGCCATGACCTTGACCCTCGATTCACCTGCCTTCGTTCACAACGGCCCGATGCCAGCCCGCTTGACCTGCGATGGCCGGGATCTCTCACCCCAACTCCATTGGTCGGGCGTGCCGGCCGGAACCCAAAGTCTGGCGTTGATCGTGGACGATCCAGACGCCCCCGACCCAGCGGCGCCCCGCATGACCTGGGTGCATTGGGTGCTGTATAACATGCCACCCACGGCGGCGGGGTTGCCGGAAGGCGTGGTGGCCCGTGCCTTGCCGCCGGGCACTCGGGAAGGCGTAAACGACTGGGGCCGGACTGGCTATGGCGGTCCCTGCCCACCGATTGGCCGGCACCGCTATTTCCACAAGCTCTACGCCTTGGATACGGTATTACCGGATTTGGGTAGACCGGCCAAGGCGGCGCTGGAACAGGCCATGGCGGGACATGTGCTGGCGAGCACCGAATTGGTGGGTACTTACCAGAAATCGCGTTGAGCACTATTGAACTTTCTCGAATTGCCCCCATCTCAGGAAGTAAGCGTAAGCCCTTACGCCTGTCCGCTTCCCTCCCTGAGCGGGCTATGTCCGGTTAGCCAAACCGGATATCCATTCGCCCCGGTTCCATTCCCCCTTGTAACCGGGGTTTCTTTTTTGCGGTGATCGGGGCAGGCGTGCTTTCTCCTGCCGGATCCCGGATATCGTGTACAATCTCGCACACAATCAAGAGGCATTGGCATGGAATCATTGCATGGCACCACGGTGTTGGCCGTGCGCCGCGCCACCCGGGTCGTGATCGGCGGCGACGGCCAGGTCACGTTGGGTAACACCGTGATGAAGGGTAATGCCCGCAAGGTGCGGCGTTTATACCAGAACAAGGTGATCGCGGGGTTCGCGGGCGGCACCGCCGATGCCTTCACGCTGTTTGAGCGTTTCGAAGGCAAGCTGGAAAAGCATGGCGGCAACCTGACTCGCGCCGCCGTGGAACTGGCCAAGGACTGGCGCACCGACCGCTTGTTGCGGCGCTTGGAGGCACTGCTGATCGTCGCCGATCCCCATGCCACCCTGATTCTTTCCGGTAATGGCGACGTCATCGAGCCGGAAAACGATCTGGCGGCGATCGGTTCTGGCGGTGCTTACGCCCAGGCTGCCGCCCAAGCTTTGCTCGAGCATACCGAACTGGACGCGCGGACCATCGTCGAGCAGGCCTTGAAAATCGCCGCTGGCATCTGCATATACACCAACGAGAATCTGACCCTCGAAGAACTGGTGGCCGCGTGACGCACGGTTTGGGAGCGATGCGCCCACCGGTTGGCCTTTACCCCACACCTCCAAACGGTAGCCCAGCATGTCGGAGATGACCCCCCGAGAAATCGCCCAGGAACTGGATAAACACATTATCGGGCAGGATGCCGCCAAGCGGGCGGTGGCCATCGCCCTGCGCAATCGCTGGCGGCGGATGCGGGTCGAACCGGTGCTGGGCAACGAAATCACCCCGAAGAATATTCTGATGATCGGCCCGACCGGGGTGGGCAAGACCGAAATCGCCCGGCGGCTGGCCAAGTTGGCCAACGCGCCCTTCATCAAGATCGAGGCCACCAAGTTCACCGAGGTCGGCTACGTGGGACGGGACGTGGAGTCCATCATCCGCGATCTGATGGATGGAGCGGTCAAGATGGTGCGCGAAGAGGAGATGCACAAGGTCCGTCACCGCGCCGAGGAAGCCGCCCACGAACGAGTGTTGGACACGCTATTGCCGAAGCCGCGCAGCGTCGGTTTCGCCAACGAACCCCAGCAGGCGGATCACTCCACGACTCGGCAAAAGATGCGCGAGCGTCTGCTCAAGGGCGATCTGGACGACCGCGAAATCGAAATCGAGGTTGCGACCCGGCCAGTGGGCGTGGAGATCATGGCGCCGCCTGGCATGGAAGAAATGACCAGCCAGTTGCAAAGCTTGTTTCAGAATCTGAGCAGCGGTCGTACCCGCACCCGCAAGCTCAAGGTGCAGGATGCCCTCAAGCTGTTGCAGGAAGAGGAAGCGGCCAAGATGATCAACGAGGATGAACTCAAGCTCAGGGCGCTGGCGGCGGTGGAGCAGAACGGTATCGTCTTCATCGACGAACTCGACAAGGTCGCCAAGCGCGGTGAGTACGGCGGCCCGGATGTCTCTCGCGAGGGCGTACAGCGCGATCTGCTGCCGTTGGTGGAAGGCTGTACCATCTCCACCAAGTACGGCATGGTGCGTACCGATCACATTCTCTTCATCGCTTCCGGTGCGTTCCATTTGGCCAAGCCGTCCGATCTCATTCCCGAATTGCAGGGCCGCTTGCCGATCCGGGTGGAACTCAGCGCCTTGAACACGGAGGATTTCGTGCGGATTCTGACCGAACCGGATGCTTCCCTCACCGAGCAGTACACGGCGTTGCTGAACACCGAGGGTGTCGAGCTGAAATTCGTGGCGGATGGGGTGCGCCGCCTGGCCGAGGTCGCCTGCCAGGTCAACGAACGCACCGAAAACATCGGCGCCCGTCGGCTGCACACCGTCATGGAACGACTGCTGGAAACGATTTCCTTCGAGGCGCCCGACCGTTCCGGTCAGACGGTGATTGTCGACCTGGCCTATGTCGACGCCCATTTGGGCGAACTGATCAAGCACGAAGATCTGACTCGTTACATTCTGTGAAGCCCGACCATGAACACGCATCCCACCGAAATCAAACTGCACCAGGCGTCCCGCGTTCTGGAGGTCGCCTTCGATGACGGCGCGCGTTTTCAGTTGCCCTGCGAGTATCTGCGGGTATTTTCGCCCTCGGCCGAAGTTCGCGGTCACGGACCCGACAGCGCCACTCTGGTAACCGGCAAGGAAGCGGTCAACATCAGTGCCATCGAACCGGTGGGCCACTACGCGGTCAAGCTGGTGTTCGACGACGGCCACTCGACCGGCCTGTATTCCTGGAGCATCCTGTATGACTTGGGCGCGAATCAGGAGCACAACTGGCGGGATTATCTGCGGCGGCTGGCCGAAGCCGGCCACCAGCGCCCGATCTGAACCGGTATTTGTCCCAGGAACCCGCGAGCATGGAACACCCCGAAACCACGCATTTCGGCTACCAGAAAGTGGCCACCGCCGAGAAGGCCCGCAAGGTGGCGGGTGTGTTCGATTCCGTGGCCGGCAAGTACGATCTGATGAACGATCTGATGTCGCTCGGCGTCCACCGGGTATGGAAGCGATTCGCGGTGAGCGTCAGCGGTGTGCGGCCGGGCGAGCGAGTGCTGGATCTGGCTGGCGGAACTGGGGACTTGACCAGTCGGTTGTTGCCTCTGGTCGGACCGAAAGGGTTGGTGGTGCTGTCCGACATCAATGCCCGCATGTTGGGCGAGGGGCGCAAGCGGCTGATCGACGAGGGCGTGGCCGGCAATATCGCCTACGCCCAACTCGACGCCGAGCAATTGCCGTTTCCCGACCAGACCTTCGATTGCATCACCATCGGCTTCGGCTTGCGCAACGTCACCCGCAAGGAACGAGCACTGGCGGATATGTACCGGGCGCTTAAGCCGGGTGGGCGTGCGATCATCCTGGAGTTCTCTCATCCGATCGCGCCGGGTCTGAAGCCGGCCTATGACTTGTATTCCTTTGCGGTGCTGCCCATTCTGGGCAAGTTGGTGGCCGGCGATGCCGCCAGTTACCGCTACCTGGCCGAGTCCATTCGCCTGCATCCGGATCAGGAAACCCTGCTACGGCTGATGGAGGCGGTGGGCTTTGAGCGCTGCCAGTATTTCAACTTGACCGGCGGCATTGTGGCGGTGCATCGCGGCTACAAGTTTTGATCCCCTCGCATCCTTATTCTGACGCCATCTTAGCCAGGAGCCTCGCGTGACGCCCGCCGTGATCGCCGCCAGTCTGGAGACCGCGCTCAACCTGGTTCTGCGTCTGGACCCCGAGATGTTCCCTCGTTTGGACGCGCTGAGCGGTCATGTCATTGCGATCGAACCGAGTGGTGTGGCGATGACCTTCTATCTGTTGCCCAAGCCCGGCGGCATTCGGGTGACGGATCGTTGCGAGGCCGAGCCCAACGTGCGGATTCGCGCCACGCCCACGGCGCTGTTCCGGCAATGGCGCGGGCGGCGCGCCAGCGGCGACGAGATCGCCATCGAGGGCGATGTTGGGGTGGGGCGGGAGTTCCAAGCCATTCTGGCGCGGCTGGACATCGACTGGGAAGAGCAACTGTCGCGGGTCGTCGGGGATGCGGTCGCTCGTCGCCTCGGCGGTTTGTGGGGCGGCCTGCAGGCTTGGGGCGAACGAACTGGCGATGTCCTGTTGCGCGATGGCGGCGAGTACGTGCAGCAAGAGCTGCGTTTGTTGCCACCGCGCCAGGCGATCGAACAGTTTTTGAATGCCGTGGACCGCCTGCGTGAAGACGCCGACCGGTTGGCCGCGCGGGTCGAACGCCTGCGCCGGCGGTCGATGATCGGCGAACCGCGCTAGTTTCCTCCATCCAATGCGCGGACTTCGCCTGTTCGGCCCTGCTCAACTGCTGCGCTTACTGCACATCAACCGGGTATTGGTGCGCCACGGTCTGGACGACATCGTGCTGGCGACCCATCTGTTTCGGCCTATCGGTTTTTTGCGGCACCTGTTGCCGTGGAATTGGGTGCCTCGCCAGCAACTGGATCTACCGCGCGGCGCTCGCATCCGCCTGACGTTGGAAGATTTGGGACCGATTTTTGTCAAGTTCGGACAAATGCTGTCCACCCGTCGCGACCTGCTGCCGGACGATATCGCCCAGGAACTGGCCAAGCTGCAAGATCGGGTGCCACCCTTTCCCGGTGAGCAGGCGCGAGCCATCATCGAAAAAGCCTACGGTCAGCCGCTGGAGGCGTTTTTCGATGAATTCAGCTTTCAGCCACTGGCTTCCGCTTCGATTGCCCAAGTGCATACCGCCCGCTTGCACAACGGTCGGCAGGTGGTGGTCAAGGTGGTGCGGCCCGGTATCGAAAAGATCATTCGCCGCGATGTGGAATTGCTGTACATCATCGCCAACCTGGCGCAGCGCTACTGGCGAGAGGGGCGCCGGCTGCGGCCGATCGAGGTGGTGACCGAGTACGAAAAGACCATTTTCGATGAGCTGGATTTGATCCGCGAGGCCGCCAACGCCAGCCAACTGCGGCGCAATTTCCAGGACTCGCCGGTCCTGTACGTGCCCGAGGTGTTCTGGCCGGAAACCCGCCGCGAAGTGCTGGTGATGGAGCGGATCCACGGTATCCCCGTGGGCGATATCGCCGAATTGCGGCGGCGCGGGGTGAATTTGAAGAAGCTGTCGGAACGTGGGGTGGAGGTTTTTTTTACCCAGGTATTCCGCGACAGTTTCTTTCACGCCGACATGCATCCCGGCAATATCTTCGTCAACGCCGAACATCCGGACAATCCCAGCTACATCGCCGTGGACTTCGGCATCATCGGTACCTTGAGCCCCACCGACCAGCAGTACTTGGCGGAAAATTTTCTGGCATTTTTCCACCGCGACTACCGGCGAGTGGCGGAACTGCATATCGAATCCGGCTGGGTGCCGGCGGAAACCCGGATAGACGAATTCGAGTCGGCCATCCGCACCGTATCGGAGCCGATTTTCGATCGCCCGCTCAAGGATATTTCCTTCGGCGTTTTTCTACTGACCTTGTTCCAGACCGCCCGCCGCTTCAACATGGAAGTGCAGCCACAGCTCATGCTGCTGCAAAAGACCCTGCTCAATATCGAGGGGTTGGGGCGGCAACTCGATCCTGAACTGGATTTGTGGAAGACCGCCAAGCCATTTCTGGAAAGCTGGATGCGCGACCGGGTCGGTCCACGCTCCTTCATCAGGCGCGTCAAATCCCATATTCCGCGTTGGATCGACCAGACGCCGGATCTGCCGAACCTGGTTTATTATCTGCTTCGACACGCGAGCACCGGTGGGCTGACGGTGCAACTGCATAAACAAGAAATGGACTATCTGCGGCGCGATCTCCGCCGTGCCAACCGGCGCAATTTTCATTCCGTGGTGGGCGCCGCGCTGATCGTCTGCGCGGCGGTGCTGCTGGGGTTCAACGCGCAAAACAGCATCGATATTTGGCATACGCCATTGCTGGTTTGGCTGTTGGGCGGCGTCGGTGTCGGCTTGTTGCTCGGCGCCTGGCCGACGGATGCCTGAAGACGTTCAGGAACGTTGCAATGCGGCTTCCACGGTGTCGCGTTGGTCGCGCCCGCACAAGATTTCAATCAGGGTCAAGGCGAAATCCATGGCGGTGCCGGGGCCGCGTGAGGTGATGAAGGTGCCGTCGCGCACCACGGCGGCGCTGCTGGTCTTGATGCCTTCCTGACCGTCGAGGATACCTGGATAGGCGGTGGCTTCCCGATGATCCAGCAAACCGGCGCCGGCCAATACCCGCGGCGCGGCGCAGATGGCGGCGACGTAGCGACCCTGTTCCGCCATCCGCCGCAGCAGTGCCGCAATCCGCCGGTCGGCTTCCAGCCGCTGTGCGCCACCCAGCCCCCCTGGTAGCACCACCATGTCGAAATCCTGATCCAGGACCTCGGCCAGCGTGGTTTCGGGGAGCAGCATGACTCCGCGCGAAGCCGTTACTGTTCCCGCTTCCAGCCCCGCGACCACCACGGTGAGGCCGGCGCGGCGCAGTAGGTCGATGATGGTGACGGCTTCCAGTTCTTCGCAACCTTGAGCGAGTGGGACAAGTATGGTGGCCATGGCAACCTCTTCATTCTTGTGAGGGGATGCGGGTTCGGGGGCGGCAGGCCGGTATTCAGCCGTTTTTGTGATCTTGCAGCAAGGACATGCCTCTAAGCAGGTTCAGGGCTTCGTAAAGCGCGTAATCGTTTTGGGCGGAATCGGCTGCTTCACCACCGATGGTCATGGGAGCAGTGTCATCCGGCTGCGTGTCGTCGTCGCTCTGGCCATGGTGGTCATTGTTCAGGTGGCCCGACAGATCGGATTCCTTGATGAAATTGATGTCGGCGTCGTCAGCGGCGATTTTCAGCGATTTGAGCTTGATGTCGGGTTCGATACCCTCGGCCTGGATGGAGCGGCCATTCGGGGTGTAGTAGCGCGCCGTGGTCAGTTTGACCGCCGTGCCGTTGCCCAGGGGCAAAATGGTTTGTACCGAGCCCTTGCCGAAGGTGCGCTCGCCCAGAATCAGTGCCCGACGATGATCTTGTAGCGCGCCCGCGACGATTTCCGAGGCTGACGCGGAACCACCGTTGACCAACACCACCAGCGGCGCGCCTTTCAGTAAGTCACCCGGCGTGGCCTTGAAACTTTGGTCGGAGTCATTACCGCGTCCCTTGGTCTGGACGATGGCGCCATCTTCAAGGAAGTCGTCCGCTACATCCACCGCGCCGTTCAATACCCCGCCCGGGTTGTTGCGCAAGTCCAGCACCAGCCCTCGCAGCGGTTTTTTGTTCTGTTGTTCCAGTTCTTGTAGCGCTTGCTCCAGATTCTGCGCGGTCTTGGACTGGAACTGCGTGATACGCAGATAGCCGAAATCCGGTTCCAACAAGCGGCTTTTGACGCTCCTAACCTGAATGACTTCCCGGACCAGCTTGACCTTGAACGGTTTTTTCGTGCCTTCCCTGACGATGGTCAGCGTGATCGCGGTATTTGGCTTGCCTCGCATCCGCTGGATGGCATCGGCCAGCGGCATGCCCTTGACCGAGGTGTCGTCCAGACGGATGATCAAGTCGCCGGCGCGAAGGCCAGCCCGCTGGGCGGGCGTATCGTCGATCGGGGCAATGATCTTGATAAAACCTTCTTCCTGCCCGACTTCGATGCCCAGGCCGCCAAATTCGCCGGACGTGCCGATCTGCAAATCCTGGAACGCTTCGGCGTCCAGGTAGGCGGAATGGGGATCGAGATTGCTCAGCATGCCACGAATCGCGTTTTCCAGCAGATCCTTGTCCTTGACCGGCTCCACGTAATCTTGCTTGACGGCATCGAGTACGCCGGTGAAGGTGCGCAACTCATCCAGAGGGAGTCGGCTGTCTTCAGCCGCCGTTTCCTTCTCGGCCCAGACGGCATGCACCGTCGTCAGTGAAACGCCCGCCAGAAAACTCAACGCCAGCGCCAGACCGTGTCGGGTTGCAGCACTCATCTTCGCTCCAGAATTCTTCATCGCACAGGGGGACGCAAATAGTCAATCGGTGATTGTCATGAGACAACCGAACAAGCCTAAATGATGCAGGGTCGAGCTGGAAAAATGTACCGAGACTCGATGAATCGCGGACGGGAAAACCCCGACACCGCCCGCCAAGGCCGGCATCGGGAGTGGTTACGGTGAGGAAGTGGGCGAGTTCTACTTGGCTTTGCCTTGGTTAGCGACGGCATCCATCAGCTTCTTGAGTTCCTCGGGGTCGGCGAGGTAGTAGCTCTTGGTGGGTCGCAACTTGGCATCGAGTTCGTAGACCAACGGCACGCCGGTCGGAATGTTCAAGGCGATGATCGCTTCGTCGGACATATCGTCGAGGTATTTGACCAGCGCCCGCAAGCTGTTGCCATGCGCGGCGATCACCACACGCTTGCCGGCGCGGATGGTGGGCACGATGGTGTCGTGCCAGTAGGGCAGCACTCGCTCGATGGTAATCTTGAGGCTTTCGGTAGCCGGCAACACGCGCGGATCGAGATCGGCGTAGCGCGGATCGTTGCTGGGGAAACGCGGGTCGCTCGCTTCCAGCGGCGGGGGCGGAATATCGAAGCTGCGCCGCCAGATCTTGACCTGTTCCTCGCCGTGCTGGGCGGCGGTCTCCGCTTTGTTCAAGCCGGTCAGGTTGCCGTAGTGGCGCTCGTTGAGCCGCCAAGTCCGGTTGACCGGAATCCACATCAGATCCATTTCGTCCAGCACGGTCCAGAGCGTGCGGATGGCGCGCTTGAGTACCGAGGTAAAGGCGACATCGAAGACGTAGCCTTCCTTCTTCAGGGTTTGCCCGCCTTTTCGGGCTTCCTCACGGCCCTTCTCGGATAGATCGACGTCATGCCAACCGGTGAAACGGTTTTCCTTGTTCCATTGGCTTTCGCCATGGCGGATGAGCACGATTTTATACATGAAAGAATGCCTCCTTGGTTCAGGGCGGTCGTGGTCGTCATCGGATGGTGTGTCGCCAGCGTTTGGAATACGCTGCTCTGGGATGGCGGTGGCACCGTGGGCCGGCGGCGCGCCGATCCCGTGAAATGATATGCATAATTTATCGGGAGATCATACGCTGGACCGGTCGATTTCGCCACTCGGCATTTGTATCGCTGATCCTGAAATGGCTTCTCAGTATCGCTATATCAAGCTATGCTAATACACCAAATTCCTGGACAAGGCGTTGTCGGATTTATGGTGAACGATGGGTTTGCGGGCATTGCGCGGGATGGTGGCGGAGCCGGCAATATAACGCTGGAATTGCTGATGACCCGCGATGAGGATATCGAACGGGCCTCGCGTTCGCTCAAGGCGATGTCGCATCCGCTGCGGCTTAAGATTCTTTGTACCCTGGGTGAACGGGAAGTCAGCGTCCAGGAAATCGTCGAGCGCGTGGGCACCTCTCAAAGCAATATTTCCCAACATCTGGCGATCCTGCGCGACAAGGGTATCCTCACTTGCCGCAAGGATGCCAACCGGGTTTATTATCGGGTGGGAGACGCCCGTACCTTGCGCCTGATTGGCATGATGAGGGACGTTTTCTGTACGCGGGTTTGAATCGCCGAGGCGATTCGATGGACACGTATTGGTACCGTCCGTCCGGCGGCGAACCCGACTCCACCATTCCCAAGAGGTTGTCATCGATCCTATGAATAGCGAACGGATTATCCGGATTATGGCCGGTTCCTTTATCCTGCTGTCATTGTTGCTGGGGGCTCCGGCCAGCCCGCTCCATCACAGCGATTACTGGCTCTGGTTCACCGCCTTCGTTGGGTTCAACCTATTCCAGAGCGGTTTTACCCGCTTCTGTCCGGCCGAGCAAATCCTATGGAAGCTGGGTGTTAAAAAAGCCGGTACTCCGGCCGGTTGTTCGAACTAGCGAAACCACGGAAAATCATTGATGAACGATTTCGTCGAATTCTCCACCCAGAACTGGCTCTTGTTCCTGGCGCTGTTCGCCATTACGGGGATGTTGATCGGTGGCGAGGTCTTGCGCAAAATGCGTGGGGTCAGCAGCCTCAGTGCCGCTGAAGCCCTACGCCTGATCAACGATCAGGAAGCCCTGATTCTGGACGTTCGCGATGGCGGCGAATACAAAGAGGGGCATATTCCGCAGGCGCGCCATATCCCGCTCGGTGCTCTGCGCGACCGATTGGGCGAACTGACCAAGGCCAAGGATAAACCCATCGTCGTTTATTGTCGCAACGGCGCCACCTCGCAGGCGGCTTGCGCACAGATCAAGAAGAGCGGCATTGTCGATGTCTACAGCCTGAGCGGTGGGTTGTCGGCCTGGCAGGAGGCCAATTTGCCGGTCAGTCGCAAGAAGTCCTGATGCTCGCGCCAGATCCGGCGACGCCGAACATCGTGATATACACCTCCGAGTATTGTCCGTACTGTCGGCGCGCGCGGGCGCTATTGGACAGCAAGGGCGTGGTTTATACGCTGTTGGACGTGAACCGCGACCCGCGATTGTGGGCGGAAATCACCAAACGTACCGGTCGCCATACCGTGCCGCAAATCTTCATCGGCGACCAGCATGTCGGTGGCTGCGATGATTTGTTCGAACTGGAGCGGCGCGGCGAGTTGACTCCGTTGTTGCGCGACTGAAGCCGGCCACGCGGTTTGTCCGTCGGTCCGGTGGCGAGACGACTTTCCAGGGATACCCCGGTGGGTCGGTTGCCGACGTCCGGTGTCCATGCCGCAATCACGCCGGGTCCGGGTGGATTGTTGGGCTGTATGGCGCGAACCCTGTAGAATGACAGGCATTTCCCACCGACAAGACAAGGCGATTGTGCATGAGCGACCAGCAACAGGTTCCCCAGCAACTCGAAATTCAGAAAATTTATTTGAAGGATGTATCGCTGGAAACCCCTAATTCCCCGATGATTTTTACCGAGCAATGGCAACCGCAGACCGAGGTGCGTCTGGAAACCGGCGCCAAGCCAGTGGCCGAAGGCTTGTTTGAAGTGTCGTTGACCGTGACGATCACCGCCAAGCTCGGTGACCGCACTGCTTATCTGGTTGAAGTGCAGCAAGGTGGTTTGTTTGCGCTGCGGGGTTTCGATGACGGACAAATGGGTCACATGTTGCATGCATACTGCCCGAACCTTCTGTTTCCCTTCGCCCGCGAGGAGCTGGCCTCGTTGATCGGCAAGGGCGGGTTTCCGGCGCTGCTGCTCAATCCGATCAACTTCGATAATCTTTATCTGCAACGCTTGCAGCAGCAGGCGCAGGCCACCGCCGCTTCCTCGCCTTCCTCCGCGCCAACCACGTCCTGAGTGATGTTTGTCACCGCGCGGGTCGCTGTCCTCGGGGTGGGAAGTTGGGGCACCGCGCTGGCGCTGCTGCTGGCGCGCAACGGGCATGACGTTCGCTTGTGGGGTCACGATCCGGAGGAAGTCGCGCCGTTGTGCCGGGAGCGGGAGAACCGCCGCTACTTACCTGGTGTGCCGTTCCCGGCCCGCTTGAACGCGAGCGCCGATCTGGTCGCGGCGCTTGCCGGCGTCGAACTAGCGCTGGTGGCGGTACCGAGCCATGCCTACGGGGCGACCTTGGCCCGGTTGCGGCCACTGTTGCCGGTAACCGCCGGTTTCGCTTGGGCCACCAAGGGCTTGGAGCACGGTAGCGGTCGGTTTCTGCATGAAGCGACGCTGGAAGTGCTTGGCCGAGATAGGCCAGTGGCGGTGATTTCCGGCCCCAGCTTTGCGGTGGAAGTGGCTCGTGGCTTGCCGACCGCCGTGACGGTCGCCGCCTGGGATGTGGCGCATGCTCGTCGGGTGGCGGCTGTGCTGCACGGCTCCAACTTGCGAGCCTACACCAGCAGCGATGTGGTCGGCGTCGAGCTGGGCGGCGCGGTCAAGAACGTGCTGGCCATCGCCGCCGGCATCGCCGACGGTCTGGGTTTCGGGGCCAATGCCCGAGCAGCGCTGATCACCCGCGGGTTGGCGGAGATGGTGCGGTTGGGCGTGGCCGTGGGTGGTCAGCGCGAAACCTTCATGGGCTTGGCCGGTATCGGCGATTTGGTGCTGACCTGTACCGACGACCAGTCGCGCAACCGGCGATTCGGCTTGGCGATCGGCCGAGGCGACAGCGCCGAGGCGGCCAGCGCGGCTATTGGTCAGGTGGTGGAGGGTGCGGCGACCGTGCGGGAAATCCTGCGGCTGGCGCGGCGGCACGGTGTGGAGCTACCCATTACCGAGCAGG
The DNA here is from genome assembly GCA_020445045.1 of Candidatus Competibacteraceae bacterium. GTDB lineage: Bacteria > Pseudomonadota > Gammaproteobacteria > Competibacterales > Competibacteraceae > Competibacter. The sequence goes on along the minus strand of JAGRHI010000173.1, from coordinate 14,651 downwards.
TGGATGCGGTGCTATATCACGGCCAGAGTCCGCGCCGGGCGGTGGAAAACCTGCTGGCGCGCGATCCGAAACCGGAAGGAATTTGAGTTAGAACCGCCACCAGCCGAGCGATGGGTTCAAGTCATGCAGCTTTCCAGCAACGGGCGACCGCGATCGTCCGCTTCCCTATCTGGGCCGGTATAGGCTTGCGGCCAGCGCTTTTTGACCACCGAGCTGTCGCTGGCCAGTGCATGGCAGGTGTTCAGGACTGGGGGTGGCCTGCGGGTGACGGCGGGCTTGGCATCTTCCTCGTCGTAACGCTGACCGTAGAGGGTCTGAAAGAACGTGGTGGCCACGGGACCCAGCAGCTCGGTCATGTGTGTGCAGCCGCTCGTGCCGCCGAACAATTCCTTCAGCTTCAGTGACCAGCCCGGTCCAATCCGCACACCGACCAGTTCTTGGTAACGGCCGGTGATCGCCGGACACAAGGCGAACGGCGCTCCATCGGTGCAAGCCTCGACCGCCTGGATCAGACACTGGCTGTCGATGGTCAGGCGAAGCCACAGATCGTGCAAGGGTTCGCCGGCCTGAATCGCCCCACCGCGATCTTCATTGGGAAAGGGGTAGGTTTTGGTGTCGACCAGCCGCCCTTCGATATCCCACAAGCCATCCTCACGCCGGTAGCCCCAGCATTGAACGACGCGCTTGTGCAGTAGCCGGCGAGGAACGGAAACGGGCAGCGGCATGAGAAATCCTTAAAGAAGGCAAAGCGTTGGGTGGCGAGTGTCGTCAGTCGAAGAACGTACCGTCCACGATTTGCGCCATTCGCTGTTCCAACCGCACTAGCACAGCGTACTTTTGCGCGGGGGTACAGTCCCACCAAGCGGCAATTTCCTCCAACGTACGATAACAGCCGTCGCACAGTTGGGTCCGCGGGTTGATGACACAGACCCCGATGCATGGAGATGGCGGCTCGTCGGGCGCGGCGGAAGGATTGTCGCTCATGAGGGTTTCGGAATGGCGGTCGCTTGCAACATGGATCAGGTTGCAATGATACAGCGCCCCGGTTGTTCGAATCCATGTTCAATCTTGGTTGACCGGCGGAATTCCGGTGATCGGTTGGGCGTTGTCGGGGCGGAAGAGGTGGTCGGCCGCGAAGACTTGGGAGAGAAGGGTTATGGGCTTATCGAGTGTGCTGGTTCGGAGCACGCGCCATGGCGCTTTGGTCGGACGGTGGTAGCCGACCCTCGATCCTATGGTGGTTGGGAGACCTCTCCGCCGTCTTCGCGGCTAACCAGGTTGAATTTGAACGCTTGACTTTGAGGACCTTAGCCAAAGTGACGAGCAAACGTAAATAAGGGTAAACCTTGATTGACTGGACTTTGGCCATTTTCCGGCTGTTCTTGCAGCTAACTTATTAAATTTGTTAGGGGTGGATGAATTGGGAGCATGTCATTGCTCAGTAAAGAGCAGGGCATGAGTGGTAAAAATTGCTAGTCATGTACTTTAATAGATTGATTTTTATAGATTTAGCGAGAAGGCAGAATGGCCAAAGTCGAGGATTGAATGATTGAAAATGATTGAATGATGCGAGGGTACTCACGAGGATATGAGAGATTCGGGATCGGAAGGGTGTAATAAGTATAATGGTCATGGGGTTTGTGCTTGTGTGGACGCATCACCGGGTTTAACCTTTAATGACAGGCATTGGAGCAGGGTTGGCCCTGCTTGGTGGTGTGCCCTGACGACAGGTTTTGATCCACCGAATAACGATTCAGGAGGGAACATCCATGTTGACCTATGAAGACTGTCTGGAGTTGAGCGACCTGACCGAAGAAGAGATCGAAGCCATCTCCGAGCACGAACATCTGCCGGAAATGGCGGCTTTGGAGCTGGGTAGCTATCTGGTGCATACGCCGGAAGGTGTGCCGATGATCAAGCGTATCATTTTAGAAGATATCGAGGACGCGAACCGGCGCGGGCACACTGAGAAGGCCTTGCAGTTGAAATTGGTGCTCAAGCACTTTGTCGACACCCATCCAAACGCCACCGCCAACAAGGCCTAGTCAAGGCGACGGATTGATGTCAGCGTTCGGGCGTGGCCGGCGGCGGTGTCTGCTGCCAATCTTCGGCCAGCAGAGCCTGAACCTCGACTAGGCTCGCCCGCCGCATGGGGCGACCGTCGACCGGGCTGCGCGGCGCCTCTCGTTCGGCCAGTGGCGCGAAAATGGTCAGATCGACGCGGCTGCCGTTGGCGTCGAATCGAAAGGCGGGCAGGCAGACCGGACCATTGCCGAGTTTGATGCGGTGTTCCGTGGTGTCGAAGGGAATGTGGTGTTCCATCAAGAACAGCAGGACGTCCGTGGGCGTATCGGCAAACAGGTGCAGATGAATATCGACGTGTGGGCCGGTGGCGCCGCTCAGCACCGGGCCAACCAACCGGGGTCGGAAACGTGCCAGAAACCGCATGATTTCCACGGCGGTTTCGCGCAGGCCGCGCAGGCGCAGCGCTTGACGGTCGGCATGGAACAGCCGCTGGTAGTCGAGCAGTGCCTGCTCGATCTCGGCGTTGTCCGGCAGAGCGGTTTTATCGGTCACCGCCAGGCGAAAGGCGGCCTTGCGCTTGGCGCTACGGAAATCCTGGACCCCTTCTTCAACCATGATTCGGGCGCTTTCCTGCGCCATGAGGATCTTGAGTCGCGAGGTGTCGCGGCGGCGGCGGGCCATGGGCAGACTCCGATGGGGCGATGGCGGCGGGCTATGACATTCCCCGGCGCTTCGAACGAGTTTGTTTGCTATATTTCCAAGGTACAGGTTTGATTCATTCAATCAGATCAGTTGAGGAAGCGTAACTTGGCTCTGTTCAAGCGTAAAGAATCTATTCTGGGCATCGACATTAGCTCCTCGTCAATCAAGTTGATCGAGTTGAGCCGTTCCGGGCCACGATTCCGGGTTGAGGCCTTCGCCGTAGAACCGCTGGGCGAAGGGATGATGGAGGACCGCAACCCCGCCGATCCTGATGCGATGGGGGAAGCGATCAAGCGGGCCTGCCGGAGATCGGGCACCCGCTTGCGACGCGCGGCCGTTGCCGTGCCTACCTCCAGCGTCATCACGCGCACTATACCGATGCCGGCGGAATTCAAGGAAAGTGATGTCGAGGTTAATGTTTCAATCGAGGCGGCTCAGTATATCCCGTACCCCATCGAGGAAATCTATCTGGATTTTGAGATGAAGGGTCCATCCCTGGCCAGCAGCGAGATGCAGGATGTCATGCTGGTGGCCACTCGCAAGGAGAATGTGGATACTCGGGAAGCCGCGCTCAAGAATGCGGGTTTGGTTCCGGTGATCGTGGATATCGAGGCTTATGCCTTGGAAAACACATTTCGCCTGCTGATGGAGGATTTGCCCAAGACCGGCGGCGATGGATCACTCAACCTGGACAAGCCGCGGGAAGGGCTGACCGCGCTGATCGATATCGGTGCAAGTGTTACTAATTTGTATATATTGCAACAGAATCGCGTTATTTTTACCCGTGAGCAGGGTTTCGGTTGCGACCAACTCACCCTTCGAATCGCCGAAACCTATGGCTTGTCCCGGGAGCAGGCCGAGCACGCCAAGCGCTCCGCCGAGCCGGTGGCCGAGGATTTTGCCACGGCCGTTCAGGAGCCTTTCAAGCACATGTTGGCCGAGCAGATCGGGCACGGTTTGCAGTTCTTTTTTTCCTCCGACCAATATGCTTCGGGCCGCTATAATGTGGATACTATCGTCTTGGTGGGAGGCGGTGCCATGATTGCGGGTTTGGACCGGGTGTTGGCGGATGTACTGGGTATCGCCACAGTGGTTGCCAACCCCTTCAAGAACATGGGTAGCACCGCCAGCGTGAACAATAGCGCCTTGTTGCGCGACGCGCCCATGCTGGCGGTTGCCGGTGGACTGGCCCTGAGGAGCTTCGACTGACATGACGCGCATCAATTTGCTGCCTTGGCGGGAGGCGCGCCGTGCTCAGCGACAGCGCGAGTTGGTCGCGATACTGGCTACGGCGGCGTTGGTTGCCGCCGGCATCGTGTTTCTGGTGCAAACCGAAATCGCCAACCGCATCGAGTACCAGCAGGAACGCAACGGCTATCTGCGTGGTGAGCTGGCCCGACTCAAGAAAGCCGCCGAGGAGATTCAGGCGTTACAACAAACCCGGAACCGATTGGTGGAGCGCCTTAACGTCATCCAGAAATTGCAGGCCAGTCGTCCCGGTATGGTGCGGATGCTGGATGAGTTGGTCCGGCTGGTTCCTCAAGATATCTACCTGACTTCTTTCAAGACCACCAGCAATCAGGTGACTCTCAACGGCATTGCTCGCTCCGACCTGATCATTTCCGAATTCATGCGTGACATTCGAGATGTCAAGCTGTTTGGCGAGCCAGTCTTGCAAGTTATTCAGACCAAGGATCTGAATAATGTGCAGGCGCGAGTGTTCGAACTGGTCGTGCCGCTGAAACTGGATGCGGAGAAGGCGGATGCGGGGGGTAAGACATGAATCTGTCGGAGATCAACCTCAACGACATCGACCTGCGGGAAGCTGGCGATTGGCCCTGGGTCGGCAAGATCGTGCTAGTCGTTCTGGTCATCGCCGCCGTGCTGGGAGCGGGGTACTACTTCTTCACCAGTGACCGCCTGGAAGAACTGGATCGGGTGACCCGCGAGGAGCAGGAATTGCGGAAGGAATTTATTGAAAAACAGCGGGTCGCGGCCAATCTGGAATTGTTTCGGGCGCAGCTCAAGCAGATGGAGGCCGAACTGGAGGTCATGTTGCGGCAGTTGCCAACCGGTACGGAAATGCCCGATCTGCTGGAGGATGTATCCAACACCGGCAAGAAAAATGGTCTGGATTTCGAGCTCTTCAAGCCCGAGACCGAACAGCCTCGGGATTTTTATGCGGCTAAGCCGATCACCATCAAGGCGCAGGGGACTTATCATCAGTTCGGTGCATTCGTCAGCGGCGTCGCGGCGCTGTCGCGGATCGTGACTCTGGAGAACGCGACGCTGACCAGCACCAGTGGCAAGACGGCAAAGGGTGGCAAGAAGGCGAGCGATGCGGAATCCCTCGACATCCAGGCTACCTTGCAGACGTATCGCTATATGGATGAAGCTGACGCGCCGGTCGCGGGTCGGCAAAAAGGCAAGAGGGTCGGCAAAAAATGAACGCGTGCCTTTTTCCGAGTTTCGCCACGGCCCGCATCATGGCATTGCTGGTCGCGGCGTTGGTCGTGCTGGCGGGGTGCGCACAGCGTGACATGACCGACTTGCAGCAGTTTGTCGAAACCACCAAACGTACCACACCGGTGAAGAAACCCGACCCTCCACCGAAGATCAAGCCCTATACTCCGTTTGCCTATACCGCGCAGGGCATCAAGGATCCATTCATCGTGGCGCCGTTCGCCCAGGAGGAGGAGCTTGAGCTGACGCAGGCGCTGGCGGCCCAGCAAAGCGGCAGCTACACCGGTGTGCGGCCCGATCCCAATCGGGTGCGTGAAGAACTGGAAAAATACTCGTTAGGCTCGCTCAAGATGATGGGTACTTTTCGCATGGGGGGTAACAGCGAATTATGGGCGCTGATCCTGGCGCCCGATGGTGTCGTGCACCGGGTACAGAACAATAATTACCTGGGGACCAACCACGGCAAGATTGTCGACATCACGGAGCAGCGGATAGATTTGCGGGAGATCGTTCCGGATGGACCCGGGCGCTGGCAGGAACGGGATGCGTTTCTGTCGCTTACCCAATGATCGAGGGGGAAGTGTCATGACGAGCAGGTCCACGAGCGAAGGCCAACATGACCGGCGACCGGGCGGGGGATGGCTGTCGCCAATGTTGGCGGTTACGGCTTTTTTGATTGGGGGGATGCTGTGGGCGGGGTGGACCGAGGCGTTGGCGGCTGCCCCCGAACGGGAACCGGTATTGCAAGCAGTGGATATCAGCCCGCTGGCCGGTAATCGTCTGCAGCTTCGCTTCCGGCTTTCGGAAGTACCCGCGCAGCCGCCGAGCACGTTTACCATCAACGAGCCCGCGCGCATCGTGTTGGATTTTCTGAATACCCGCAACGGTCTGAACACACGGCAGCAATCCATCAATGTCGGCGTTGCCGATCGGATCAGCGTACTGGAGGGGTCCGATCGGACCCGTGCCTCGCTGAATCTGGCGCGATTGGTGCCCTATAAGGTGCGGATGCAGGGCAACACCGTATTGTTGACGTTGGAGAACGCGGGGGCGAGCGCCGCAAAGACCCCGGCGCCCACCGTGACGGCATCGGTGGCCGCCGCCGCCTCATCGCGGCGCCGCGAAGCGCCGGCGGTCGCGGCATCGCGCAATGTCAGCGATGTCAGCTTCCGGCGTGGTCCGGGCGGGCAGGGCGTGATTACGGTCAAGCTGTCGAGTCCGGGTATTCCGGTGGACGTGCGGCAGGAAGGCAATCAGATCATCGCCGATTTCCAAGGGGCGACCTTGAAAAAAGGCCAGCAGCGGCGTCTGGACGTCACTGATTTCGCCACACCGGTCACCACCGTGGAGGCGCTGAACCGGGGTAACAACGCCCGCTTGAGCATTTTGCCCAGCCCGCCGTTCGAGTATCTGGCTTATCAGGCCAACGATTTATATGTGATCGAGGTGCGTCCGCCGCAGAAATCCGCGGAAGAAGAAGAGAAGGAGGCCATGCTCGATCCGTCCAAGAAGAAGTACAAGGGCGACCTGTTGTCGCTGAACTTCCAGGATATCGAGGTGCGGGCGATCCTGCAGATTCTGGCGGATTTCACCGGGCTGAACATCGTGGTCAGCGACAGCGTGAAGGGTAACCTGACGCTGCGCTTGCAGAACGTACCCTGGGATCAGGCGCTGGACATCATCTTGCGCACCAAGGGCCTGGCCATGCGTCAGAATGGCAATGTGGTTTTCATCGCCCCAACCGAAGAAATCGCGGCCCGCGAGAAACTGGATCTGGAATCGCGCAAGACGGTGCAGGAGTTGATACCGTTGCGGACCGAGATCATTCAGGTGAATTATGCCAAGGCGGCGGAGTTGGCGGCCCTGCTCAAGCAGGCCGGCGAGAAGGGACAGACCATGCTGTCGGCGCGCGGAGATGTAGTGTTTGACGAGCGCACCAATTCCCTGATTGTCAAGGATGTCCCCGACAAGCTTGGGGAGATCCGCGATCTGGTGAGCAAGCTGGACGTGCCGACCCGACAGGTGATGATCGACTCGCGGGTGGTGATCGCCAGTGATGACTTCAGCCGTGATCTGGGTGTTCGCTTTGGCGTGACCGGTGTCAATCAAGGCGGCAGCAGCGTAAATACGCTGAGTGGCAGTCTGCAGGGGACCGATACCATGGTCAACAGCGCGGTGGATAACTTGATCAACACGGGCCAGCCCTTCCCAGTGACAGTGCCGGAACTCGATCAGCGCTTGGGAGTGAACTTCCCGGTGGGTGGGCCGAGGCTGGCGATGTCGATTCTGGGGGCGGATTATCTGGTGGATTTAGAACTGTCGGCGCTACAAGTCGAAGGCAAGGGTGAAATTATTTCGAATCCCCGGGTGGTGACCGCCGATCTGAAGAAGGCGACTGTTTTGCAGGGCCGGCAAATTCCTTACGCGACGGTCAGCCAGCAAGGAACCAATGTCGAGTTCAAGGATGCCTTTCTGAAGTTGGAGGTGACGCCTCAAATCACACCGGATGATCGCGTCCGCATGAATCTCAAGGTTTCCAAGGACGAGCAAGGCGCCACTGTGGCGACCGCGACCGGGCCACAGGTTAGCATCGATAAGCGTGAAGTCGAAACGGAGGTCATGGTGAACAACGGTGAAACCGTGGTGTTGGGTGGTGTCTTCGAGCAGACCAAGCGTAATGATGTCAGTAAGGTGCCGCTGTTGGGGGATATTCCCTTGCTGGGATACTTGTTCCGGACGACGGGCAAGAGCGATGCCAAGCGCGAATTGCTGATCTTCGTGACACCGCAGATCTTGAAGAACGGTGCACTGGCCGAGCGTTAGGGATACAAAGCACAACATGATTTCATCGTGGGGAGATAAGCCATGCGATCGCTGAGTCGTCGGTTAGCGAATTTTGCGGAATTGTTGTTGCTGGCCGTGGTGTTGGTCAGTTGGGGGGGTAGTAGCGATGCCATCCGCTTCGACGGCAGCGGCGGTGGCGGTTTCACCGGTGGGTTTTTCGGACAAGAACCGATTACCGTCGAGATGACCGCCGATAAGACGACACTGCCGTTGAATATCACCAACGCGGGAATTAATCCGAGTGGTCCGTATACCAATACGATCACCGTTGTCATCAAACAGAATGGCAATCTGTTTCCGGCGTCAAGCGTTGCCATCAGTATCGTTTCGGGCCTTTCCAGCGGCGCGCTGTTTTACTTGGACGGCGACCCGGAGCACGAAGATGATAATGGCAATCCATTGGCGTTTCGCCGGCTGACATTTGATGACACCGATGGCGTTGTCACGGCTCACTTCCATGCCAACAGCACGCCGGGGACGGTGGTGCTGGCGGCTTCCGCCACCGATCCGAATACCGGGCAGGCGATCAGCGCCAATTTGACCATCGATGTGACGGGTGGCGGTACCGGCGGCGTTGGCGGCGGCTCGCCGGCCATGGTCAATTTCGTCATGGACCCCACGCCAGTTTATATCTACACCAATCCCAGCGGTACCACCACCGTTGAGCAGCGGAATTTCAAGTTATTCCAAGTTTTTGTGTTGGATGACTTCGGCCAGCCGATCAATCCTAGCGAAGGTCACATGCTGCGAATCGAGCTGCTGCCGAATCGGCCGAACGGCGGTGAGTGGTTGAGCGCGACCGATGCCGCGGGCAATGCGCAGGGAGGAGCGAGCATTCTGACCGATCCCATCGGGGGTGCGGCGACCGTGACCTTACACAGCGGTACGCTGCCCGGTACGGTTTTGATTTCCGCGACGGCGGATCGAGCGGATAACAATGTGGATAATGGCATTCAGATGCCGATCACCAATTACGCCTCGGTGCCGATCGGAACGGGCGAGCTGACTTCCCTGACGTTCAGTGGGCCGTTCATGGATGCGGTGCTGGGGCGTAAAAACAATCTGGCCGCTCAACTGGTCGATCCCACAACCTTGGCTGATCCCTTCATTCCCGAGGGAGTCAAAGATACCTTGTGGAATGGTATGTTCACTCGTTTCGTTTCGGTGATCGCCAGCGACCCTTACGGAAACCCTCCACCCGCGGGCACGCCGATCACTTTCCGGCTGATCGATTCACCGTTGGACATGTTGGTGAACCGCTATCCCGATCAAGGGCACGGTCAGTTCGCCATCACGGGGTACAACGGCGATCCACAAGAGGGGGGCTGGGAATTCTTCGCGCCCAATCGTACGGGGTCGCGAGCTGCTGGCGATACGCTGAATCCCTTCGTGGTTCCCAATGGCGTTTCATATGCCGTGGCCGATCCGCTTTGTCTTCTCGTGTTGCAGGACCCCGAAATCATCAATCCGAATTCGAGCACGATCAATGCCTCACCTTCGGAGGGTCGTGCGGAATACCATGTCGGTAGCCGGATTATCACCGGGCGAGCAGGGATCATGCTGACCGTCAACGCCCCGTTCAATCAGACCCAGCAGAATGTGGGAGCCAACGTCTGGTACACAGTCGGTTGCGCGCCGCACAAGGGCAACGTCATGAATTTCAACATGATCAATAGCCCGGTGTTCGGATTGACGGAGGTGATCGTGACGACCGATTCCAGCGGTGTGGCGAATACCATCATGAATTATCCGGCGAGCCAAGTAGGGCGGCGGTTCATGCTGGTGGCCGAAGGCAACGGCGGCAAGGTGGGTGCAGTAATGACTCACTGGTATCTGGGCACGCCGGACAACAGCGTCTTGACCATCACGGACCCGCCGCAACTGGCGGCGCAATTCACGGCCGTGGCACCGATCAGCGATCCTCCTCCTGCGTTGGTGACGGTCACTCAGGAAGTGGCTCCGGGGGCGACCGTCAATTTGCCAGTCAGCTTGCAATTGTTGGATGGTGGCGTGGAATCTGGTGGCACGCTGCGCCGCACTCCGACTCCAGGGGTGCCGATCACGGTGGAGATTGTGATCAACGATCCGGCTGAAACGGCGGCGATTGTGGCGGAAGAAGCGGTGGTGGAAGCCCAACGCGCCTTGGATACATTTGATGGCATCGGGGAAAATCGGATAGCCTGCGATTTAATCGTCGAGGCCGGCCAGGAAACCCCAGTTGAACGAAATCCGGAACAATGCGCCAAGCGAAGGGAACTGGCGGCCGCGTTGGAAAACGCGCAGATTGCCGCTGCTCAGGCACGCGCGATTGCCAACCTGCACACGCCTACAGCATCGGTGGTTCCACCAATGCTAGCCAGCGGCGGGGGTGGATTCGCCCATCTGGTGCTGAAAGTAGACGACTTGCCCACAGATGGCAGTGTGGATTTCTTCTTCTCTACCGTTGGCCCCGAGGTTCGTAGCGAAACGCTCCAGATCAGGCTACAGCCGCCACAGCCGGAAGCGGCGACACAGTGAGCCTTGAACACCACGGCGAGAGATAATCTCTCCTCCATTAGCAACTCTTAACAAGACCGGCGGTGATCCCGCCGGTTTTTTCATTGGCTGTATATTCATTGACTGTGTACTCGTTGGCTGTGTATGGGCGTGAGGGCTCTTTTGGCCTGTAGGCGGGCTTTCGAAAGGGTAGGCAAACATCCATCAAAAGATTACATGATTGATCCACTGCGCTGGGATCAACTGGAAGATCATGTTTGCCATCGGTTTTGAACGAACCAGATGGGTTTGCCCTTGCCGCTTGTATTTTTCGTCATGGGCGGGCGCGGCGGGGACAGCGGGTCCACGAGTTGCGGCACTGGCCAGACCCGCCAGACCGGCTGCGGCGCATCTCGCTGATCGCCGCCCGTTTTGAAGGTGGTGATTTTGCCGCCCCCTTCCTCCTTAAGGGTACCTGCGGTGTCGACACCCTCAACCGCTGGTTGGAGGTCAGCTCCGCCCGTTGCTGAACGCGCAACACGTCCTGATTCTGGACAACGCCACAATCCATAAGTCCGCGAAAAATTAAGACTTCTGCAGGTAAAAAAAAAGCCGCGATTTCATCGCGGCTCGAAAAGACTTCCCGATTATTTATTCGCCAGGACTTTTTCCACCTCCATCCGAGTCGGAACCTGGAATGACACCTCCACCCGGTAAAAGCTGTGAGGGATCGTTGGAATAAATGGCCTCCGCGACTTCGGAGTCTGCCCAGTTGTCCTTGAAGGCCATTGCTCTCAGCATCACGGTGAGGCTATTCGATCCGGCCAGCCAGACGGAATCACCGTTGTTGATTATTGTCCCGTGGGTCGGTGTGGGCGAGCTGCCGTCCGTGGTATAGCTGATGGAAGCGCCTGATGTGGTGGTGGTGATCTTGACGGATAGGGTGAGGTTTCCACCCGGCGGGTCGAAGGTCGGCGTCGCTACTGTGGCCAGCGGCCCGACGAACTGACCGAAGGCCCACGGCGCCCATTGGCCGTTGGCATTGATCCCCGAAACCACCGGTACCACGGCGATGGTCTGGTCGGTAATCGCTTCAATGACCGAAACCGTATTATCGTCGGTGTTGGCGACGTATACCCGCTTGCTGTCTGGGCTGACCGTAACGCCGTAGGGCTTCTTGCCGACCGGCACGATGTCCACCACGCTGTGGTTGGCGGTGGTGTCGATCACGAACAAGCGGTTGCCAGCTCCATCGGTGACATACAGCCGGTTACCGTCCGGGCTGACCGCGACCCCGCGCGGCACCACCGGTTGCGGCGCGCCTTCGAACCCGTCCAGGGTGATGACGCCGACCACCCGGTTGAACACCGTCTCAATGACCGACACCGTCCGGTCACCGGAATTGGCCACGTACACCAGCATACCGTCGGGATGGACCGCCACGCCCTCCGGCGCCCAGCCGACCGCCACGGAACCGACCTGGGTCTTCAGATCCGCGTCGAAGATCGACAGCGAGCCAACGCACTGATCCGGGTTGACGTTAACCGGGGCTCGTGATACCAGCCCATCGCATTGATCGGGATAAGGATTGGTCGCATCGTCCGAGAACGAGTTGACCGTCCGGTTGGTCACGTACACCAGTGGGACAGTGGGATTGGGATGCGTCGCCACGCCGCGCGGGTAGGGGTTGGCCGCCAAGTTGGGTACGTTCAGATCGATGAATGGCTGGTTGGTGGTGGTATCGATCACCGATAGACTGAAGCTGCCTTCGTTGGCCACGAACAACCGTTCGCCGGTGGGGTTGACGGCGATACCCAGCGGCGCCACGCCGACCGGGATGATGGCCATTACTTGGCGTGTGGTCAGATCGATCACCGAGAGCGTGCCGGCGCTCCGACCGTATTGCGGGCGGTTGGCGACATACAGTCGGGTGCCATCCGGGCTGACTGCAATGCCACTGGGACCGCTGTTGTTGATGCCCGCCGACATGTTATCGACGACCTGATTGATATCCGGATCCAGGATCGACACCGTGTTGCCGTAGTAATTGGTGATATAGGCCGGTCCGCTCAGCAGTCCATAAGCATAGGGACCGAAGGAAATCGTCAGGTTGACCCGGCTGTTGACCGGTACCGTCGCCTCGGGTTGCGGGCTCTGCCGAATCACTTGGCCAGCGGGTACGTCCGGGCTGCGCTGGTTGGAAACCACACCGACCCGCAAATCGGCTGCGATCAGCTTGGCGGTGGCCGCCGCCAGCGTCAGGTTCGCCACGTCGGGAACCGAGGTTTGCGGGCTGGCACCCGGATCTTCCGGTACCGGACCCAGCGAGACCACCAGGTTGACCGCCCAGCCGACCGGCGCCAAGGCGGTCATCAGTGGGTTTTGGCTGATGATGCGGTCCGCCTCGATGGTGTTGCTGGTCTGGTGGGAGACGAAGCCCACCTTCAAGCCGACGTTTTCGAGCAGGACGGTGGCATCGGACAGGGTCAGCCCGACCACGCGCGGGGTAACGACCGGGGGCTGTGAGCCAGAAGAGACGACCAGGTTAACCGTGGTGTTGTAACCGATCAGCGATCCCGCGGTGGGGAACTGAGCAGCCACCAAACCAGCGGCTATGGTGGTGTCACGCTGCACGGTGGTGGAACCGATTCCCGCCAAGCAGGTCGCGAACAGGATTTCGCGGGCATTCTCGACCGTCTGGCCGGTCACGTCGGGTACGACGCACTGTTGCGGTCCAGAAAAACCTTCAGAGATCACCAGATCGACCGCTGTGCCGACTTCGACCTGTTCACCGGCGGCTGGCGTGGTCTGGATGACGTTGCCGGCTTGCATGGAAGGATCGGGTTGCTTGCTGGTAGTGCCGATGGTCAGTCCGGCGCTTTGCAAGATGGATTGCGCCACGGTTTCCGATTGGCCGGTCACATCGGGGACGGTGACGACGCCGGCCGGACCCTTGGATACCGTCAGGTTGACGGCGGTGCCGACGGCCACTTTGGCCCCGGCCGCTGGGCTTTGGTCGATGACGGTGCCAGCGGGCACCGTGTCGTCGAATTTCGGAATCGTCGCGCCGACGCTGAGCCCGGCATCATGGATGACCGTGCTGGCACCGGTCTTGGTCAGGCCGACCACGTTTGGAACCTCGATGTCGCCCGGGGTTACTGGTGGGATTTCCGGCGCCTTGGGACCCGATGAAATGGTCAGATTGACGGTGGTGCCGGGAGCGACCAGCGCGCCGCCCGCCGGATTCTGACTGGTGACGATGCCGGCCGCGATCGTGTCGCTGGCGACCAGGCTGATGGTGCCGACCTTAAAGCCAGCGCCTTCGATGGTGGTCTTGGCGCTGGCCAGTGCTTGGCCGACGACATTGGGCACCGCAACCGGAGCCTTGCCCGACGACACAACGAGGCTGACGGCGGCGCCGATGGCGGCCTCAAAACCAGCGGGAGGATCTTGGCTGATGACATTGCCCGCATCGACGGTTTCGCTGGTCTGGAACGTGATGTTACCGACGGTCAGACACTGAGTCGTGCCGGTCACGCAGGTGTTTTTGATCTGGACTTCGGCATCCAATTGGGTTTTGCCGACCACGTTCGGAACTGTCAGCAGCGCGGGACCCGACGATACGACGAGGTTGACGGCGGAACCAGCGGGGGTCAGGAAACCAGCGACGGGATCCTGGCTAATGACGTTGCCTTTGGGAACGCTGGAACTGGCGCTTTGAGTAACGGTTCCGACTTTCAGGCAGAGGGTGGCACTGCCGGGCACACAGGTATTGGTGATGTTCAGCGTGGCGGTTTGTTGGGGTTGGCCAACTACGTTTGGTACCGCAAGCTGGTTGGAAACGACCAGGTTGACCGTGGTGCTGGAGGGAACGCTGCTTCCCCCTCCAGGGCTTTGGCTGATGACCTGGCCAGCGGGGACGGTATCGCTAAAGGCGTAGGTGACGGCGACTGACAGGCACACTGCGGGAACAACGGGAGGCCCCGGATCACCGGCATCGCATGTTCCCGTGATTGTGCTGGTGGCGGCCGCTTCGGTCTGGCCAACCACGTTCGGGACGTTAACATTTGCCGCCGCACTGATTTTCGGGTAGGCGACAAGAAAAAAGCTTAAAAAAATCAGCAGGAACGACGTGGAAAAAA
>JAGRHI010000172.1 GCA_020445045.1 Candidatus Competibacteraceae bacterium | reverse complement strand
GGCTCAATGTGGATTCCGGACAGTTCGCCTGGTTACGCCACCAGTAACTCCAAAAGGGGCCTGAGTAGGCCCTTGCCCCGAAGACGAGCGTTGTGCACGAACTGAAAGAAGCCCAGGTAGAGCGGCAGTTTTTCTTGCGAGATCCCGCGATGGGGCCGCAACCAGGAACGCAGCAGCGACCAGAAGCCCTCGGTGGTGTTGACATGGACCTCATGGAAGCCATCGCCGTCGTCGTCACGAGCGTATTCGCCCCGGCCATGGCACACGGTATGGTGGTCGAAACCCCATTCCGGCAACCGATGGTAGATGTCGTACTCGTCGGTGTACACCCGTGTCCCCGGCGCGATGAACCGCTGGATCAGCGGGTGGATCGTGGTTTGCCGGACGTTTTCCAGCAGGCGGATAACAACCGCTCCGCCCCGCTGGACCATGCCGAAGATCGGCGGCTTTTCGCTTTCCAGGGTCCCGCGCCCCCGCGCCCCTTTCAGGCGTCGGCGCCGGCCTTTCCGCCCCTTTTTTTCACCGCCTCCGGATGCCCTTTGTGGCCGGCCACAACGTACGCTTCATCACATTCCACTTCTCCCGACAAGATCGGTTCCGGCTGGCGGCTGACGATCCCGTCCCGGAGTTGTTCAGTCATCCGCTGGACGTCGTTTGGGTTCACGCCCAATTCCTGGGCGATCTGCGCGTTGGACAGGTTCAATCCCATGAAATACAGACACAAAATCCAAACCCGCAACGGCTGATGATGCCCCGCCAACACCGTACCCGTCAGATCGTCAAAGTAGCGTTGACAGCGTTCGCACCGGTATTTCCGTCGTGCCGGTTGGGTGGTGTCCCGCCCTTGCTTGGTGATCGCCGCCGCGTCGCAGTGCGGGCAACGCACACCCACCGGCCAGCGCAATTGACGGACCGTTTCGTAGCATTTGGCGTCATCCAACAGGTTTTGGAGATTGATCATCGTCGCGGCAAACCTTGGGTAGCATCAGTTCCAAACCCGTTCAGTGTAGCTCCCTATCTCCGTCAGGACGCATCAATCTCAACTGTCCGGAATCCACATTGAGCCAGCTAAAAAAGGAAATAAAATTAATGCAAAAAAAAAGAATTCTTTATGTTGAGAGCAACGTAGACGGTACAGTTGGCGGCTCTCACTTTAGCCTTCTCTTTTTAATAGAGGGGCGCAACAAAAATATTTACGAGCCGATGGTTGTTTTTTACCAACACAATTATTTGATTCCACGTTATGAAAAAGCGGGCTGTAAAGTATCTTTAATAAAAAAATGCCAACCGTTGAATATTTTTGAAATATTTCCAGCATTGAAGAAAACATCACATGGCTTACCTGCCAAGCTAATAGTACCGTTGACAATTATTCAAAAAGCAATCAATTATTTTTCCACGTTCGTTCTGCCTTCATTTAAATGCTGGTCTATCATTAAAAAAGAA
The DNA here is from genome assembly GCA_020445045.1 of Candidatus Competibacteraceae bacterium. Lineage (GTDB taxonomy): Bacteria > Pseudomonadota > Gammaproteobacteria > Competibacterales > Competibacteraceae > Competibacter. The sequence continues at coordinate 5,863 of JAGRHI010000172.1, read as the reverse complement.
AAAATCGATCTGATCCATTTAAATAATACGCTTTGCCGCCCACAAGAATGGATACTAGCTTCAATATTCTCAAAGGCAAAAGTTATCGCGCATGAGAGAGGCATCAACAACCATTTTCCAACTCAAGCAATTTTTTGGGCTCGTTATTTAAGTGCTATCGTTTGCATATCCGACGCGGTCAAAAATAATCTGTTAAATAAAGGGTTTTCAAAAGATAAGCTGTTCAGGATATACAATGCCCTCGATGCGGAAAAATTTCCGGTTCATAAAACAAAAAAAGAGGTACTAGAAGAATTCAGATTAACAAACGGGCAACCACTAATCGGAATTGTAGGCAATGTTAAGGAGTGGAAAGGGCAGGAAACTGTTATACGTGCATTAAAATATGTTAGAAACGATTATCCGGATATTCGATGCTTGATTATTGGGGATGTTTCAAGCAACGATCAATATTATTTTGACCGGTTGAAGGCTATTACAAAAAATGAAAGCCTTGAAGATTTTATAATATTCACGGGACCAAGAAGGGATGTGCCGGATCTTGTCAATTGCTTGACCATTCTAGTGCACGCATCAATTGAGCCAGAGCCTTTTGGGCGGACCCTGCTTGAGGGGATGGCCTTAAGAAAGCCCATCATTTCAACACGCATTGGTGCGCCATTGGAGATTGTGATCGATGGAAGAACAGGTATTTTGGTATCTCCGGGAAACCCCCAGGAGATGGCTATGGCGACCCTCAAATTATTAGCTGATCATCGCTTGGTGGAAAAAATGGGGGCAGCAGGATATGAACGCCTGATCAAAGAGTTTAGTTTAAGAAAAAATGTTGAGCTCACAGAGAATTTGTATGGCGCTATTTTGTCAGGCATGAAAGCGAATGATCCTACCGCAACTGCGGGGTGTGGAACCTGACCTGAAAGGAATTGAGCTGGAAAAATTCTGGGATTTTGCTCGGATGATTTCAACGTTTGATTTTTGCGGATAAAAATTTTGTCTGAGGTAAACAACTCCGTGGAATTGATTTTCTGGGTAAGCCTGCTGGCAGTTGTTTACCCCTACACCCTTTATCCGGCGGCGTTGGTGGTTTGGAACCACCTCTTGGGCCGAACTCCGCCGCAACCAAATCCCGCTTACCGCCCATCGGTTACAGTTATACTGCCGGTGCATAACGAGGCGGGGCGGATCGAGGCCAAAATCGCCAATCTCCTGGCGTTGGACTATCCGATGGAACACCTGCAATTGCTGGTCGTTGGCGACGGCTGTACCGATGCCACGCTCGCCCTGGCGGAACGGATCGGTGGAAACCGGGTGACGGTGCTGTCGTTGCCGAGGCGTGCCGGCAAGGCAGCGGCGCTGAACGCCGGGCTCGAGCACACTACCGGCGACATCATTGTGTTTACCGATGCTGGCATTCTGCTCGAGCGCGCGGCGCTGGCTGCCCTGGTGGGGCACTTCAGCAACCCCGAGGTGGGTTGCGTATCCGGCGAGGATTACGTTGAAGGCGGCGGCACCGAGAGCCTGTACGGGCGCCTGGAGCTGCTGCTCCGGCGCGAAGAGGCACGCCTGCATTCGATTGCCGGCGCCAGTGGGTGTTTCTACGGCATGCGCCGCATTCTCTGCCAACCGTTCCGGCCCGGCATGGCGCCGGATTTCCTGTCCGTGCTGGACACCGTCAGATCTGGGCATCGCGCGTTGTGCGAACCTCTGGCGCGTGGGGCGATGACCGCAACGCAAAGTCAGCAAGCCGAGTTCTCGCGCAAGGCGCGCACCTTCCTGCGCGGGCTGACCGCGCTGTTCGGCAATGCGGCGCTCTTGAATCCGCTGCGTTACCCGGCATTCGCGTTCGTTCTCTGGTCCCACAAGCTGATGCGCTGGCTGGGACCGGTGGCGTTGACTGCTTGCCTCCTGGCGGCATTCGTACTGCAGGACGAACCGCTGTACGCAGTGCTGCTGTACGGTCAACTGGCATTTTATGCCTTGGCCGTGGCGGGATTGGTCGCCCCCGGTCCGGCTGGCCGGTTTACGCTGGCGCGGTTGAGCGCATTCTTCCTGCTGGTCAACGCTGCTGCCGCGCTGGCCCTCGTGCTGTGGATCGCGGGCGTCCGCCAGGAGTTGTGGGAACCGACCCGGAGGCCGGGATGACACGATATCGGACTCTCGGCCGCTCGTGATTGATCCCCCCCCGCAGCACTTCACAGCTACGCGACCTCCTGTTCGCGTACTGCACTTGCGCGACTCGCCATGGGTGGATGGTCCGGGCCGAACCATCCTGGAGACGGCGAGCCGCATCGATCCACGGCGCATCGATTACCACATCGGTGCGTTTGTTACCGAACCGGGCTCTGCGCACCCGCTGATCGACACGGCGCGAAGCCGGGGGCTCAATGTCCACCCCATACCCGATTGCGGCGGGTTGAGAGGTGGGCTGGTGGACGCCGTGGTCAAACTGCTCGACCGGCTGCGCATAGACGTGCTGCACACCTCGGAATTTCGCTCCAATGTACTTGGCCTGCTGTGCCGGTGCCAGCGCGCCATCGGCCTGGTCAGCACTGTTCATGGCTGGATCGCCAATGATCTGCGGGGCAAGGTCTATACGCTGGCGGACCGTGTGCTATTGCGACGTTTCGACCGGGTCGTGCTCGTTTCTCATGCGTTGCGGCGTCGGCTGCCGAAATGGTGGGTGCCGGACCGGCGCGTCCGCGTTCTGCACAACGCGCTGATGGTCGAGTCCTATGGCCAGGAAGTGCTGTCGGCGGCAAGGCGGGCGCCGGATCCACAGACCGATGTGCGCCTGCTGAACGTCGGTCGCCTGTCGCCTGAAAAGGGCCAGGACCTGCTGCTAAAAACTGTGGCGCGGCTTAGCAGGGAATATCCGGGTCTCAATCTGGCGTTTGCCGGCGTTGGTCCGCTGGAGTACGAACTTCGGGATCTGGCTGAACGGTTGGCAATCGCCGATCGCGTGACGTTTCTGGGCTACGTGCCTGACATGCCCGCGCTGTATGCCAAAACCGATCTGGTCGTGCAGAGTAGCTTCACGGAGGGGTTGCCGAACGTCATGCTCGAGGCGGCCTATCTGGGGGTGCCCGTGGTGGCGACTGCTGTCGGGGGTACTGCCGAGGTGATCGAGCACGGCATTTTGGGCTGGCTGGTCAAGCCGCGTTCCGTGACCGCCATGGAGGATGGCATTCGCCGGTTCCTCGAGCAACCCGGGGAGTTCATCGGGATGGCCCGCGCTGGCCGAGACCGGATCGAAACGCGGTTCTCGTTCGAGGCCCGCACCGAGGCGCAGATGAAGTTGTATGAAGAGTTTACGGAGGGATTTTATTGAACACCGGGCGCAAGCTGGCAGCGGCAGTCGCTGCCGAGGCAGCGCCTCGCTACCTCTATTGGTGGCTGCTGCTGGCGGTCTTCTTCGAGTATGCCCGTCCCGCCGCCTTCGTGCCGGGCATCGAAGCATTCAAACTCAACAGCCTGATCCCATTGTCGTTGCTCGTGCTCTGCGTGTTCGCACGGGGTTTGCGGCCTGTTGAAGACATTATTGGAGATCCACTTGCGAAATGGCTGTTGATCTATTTCGCCCTAATCGCGCTGTCGATGGTGCATGGAGTAGTCAAATTATATGCCTATAATAAATTTATACAGGTTTTAGGCTACCTGTTCCTTTTTTTCATCATTGTGCGAATCGTTACATCCAACCAAAGGCTGATCGGCGTATTCATGATACTGATTGCCGCTCACTTGTTTCTTTTATGGATCAATCCAGCAGTGCTGCTCAATCCCGAGCAACGCTCCTATATTCAGGGTGGCAGTTTTTTAGGTGACGGTAACGATTTTGGACTTTCTCTTTGCATCCTGTTGCCAATGGCGATCGCGCTGGCGCTCAATGCACGATCCAAATGGCGGCGTCTGCTATGGTGGAGCACTTTGACTCTACTCATGCTCGCGATAATAGGCACGTCGTCGCGCGGCGCGACATTGGGCTTAATCGCAGTTGGCGGCTATCTGTGGTTGATCAGTCCACGAAAAACCCTGACGCTCATTGCCTTTGCCTTTGCCCTTGCCATCGTACTGGCCTTCGCGTCCGACTCCTATTTTCAGCGAATGAACACGATCGGCACCTACGAGGAAGACGGCTCGGCAATGGGCCGCATCGACGCTTGGAAAGCGGCTCTCAGGATGGTCGCGATTAATCCATTGCTTGGTGTTGGCGCTGGAAATTTTCCAACCGAAGTCTGGCGCTATAAGCTCCCTGGATCCAGCTTAGTCGGGGAACTCACGGCGCATTCGATGTATTTTCTGGTGCTGGGCGAGCTGGGCTTCTCGGGCATCGTGACGTTGCTGATGCTGGTTATTGGGGGCATACGGGCAAGCAGCCTGCTGCGTCGCCATTTGCTAGCCACGGCCATGCCTGCTGGCGACCGTCGACGGGTGGAGTCCGCACGGCTGCTTTACCTGCTGAACGCGAGCATGGTCGGATTGGCGGTCCCGGGTGCTTTCCTGTCAGTGCCCTACTACCCGCATCTCTTCGTCCTGACCGGACTCATGGTGTCGTGCCGTTGTATTGCGCGGGGTATGGTTGCCGGGGATGCAAGCGTTACACATGAACTGGAAAAACCGCTTCATCCGAGACAGGTACAGTCATGAATGCCACAGTACGTCGAGGCTTGGTGGCTGGATTTGAGGTCGTCGTTCTTGAGAATTCACGAATTCGCGCTGTTGTCATCCCGTCGCTCGGTGGCCGCGTGTGGGAACTCGTGGATCGAATTCGCCACCGCCAATGGATTTGGCATCGCACGGATGTGGGGTTGGTCGCGTCACCGCCGGGCTCGTGTTACGACGACATCTGGGCCGGCGGCTGGGAGGAACTCTTTCCGAATAACGCTCCGGGTGATTTCGAGGGACGTACCCTTCCCGATCACGGTGAAGGATGGATGGTGGTGTCGAAATTCGAAACGCACGCGCGGGAGATCGAGATCGACGCGGTCGCTGAGGCCGGCCGGGTGGTGCTGTGGGCCATCTCGGAGCACGTGGAGAACGCCGGGGTCCACAGCGGTGACGCGACCCTGGTCCTGCCGCCGCAGAGCCTGTACCTGCCGGCCATCCGGCGGGCCCGCGACATCGCGGATGAGTTGGCGCGAGCGCTGGAGATCACGGGTCCGTTCAACGTACAGTTCGTGGCCAAGAACAACGAGGTCAAGGTTATCGAGTCAACCTGCGCGCATCGCGCTCGTTCCCATTCGTCTCCAAGGTGCTTGGCGCCAATCTCGCCGGCGAGGCCATGCGGCGCATGCTCGGCTGTAGTACGGCCATGGACGAGGCGAAGCCGGGTGGATGGCGGTTGGCTCGGGATGTTCGCATGGAGGCGCGCCGTTTCGGTTTGGATGTAATGGTTCATGAACGGCTCCCATTCGTCGTTGAGGGCCACGCAACGGAGGTTCAACAGGGCCTGGGCGCCGGGCAGGGTCCAGTGCATCCCGGCCCGTTCCATCCGATCCTTGACGACGTGGCGGCAGGCGCCTTCGATCACGCCGGAGGCGATGGGATAGCCGGCGGCGAGGTATTGATCGTAGTGGATGCGGTCGCGGTGGCGGTCGAAATAGCCGTGAATCCGTTCCAGCCGGGCGCGGGCGGCGGCGGGCAGATGACCCTGCTCGGCCAGGTGTTGCAACCAGCGGATCACGCCGGTGCCCATCCCGCTCAACAGCCCCAAGACCAGCAGTTTCATCCACTTCAGCGCCATGGCGCCGCCGGGATCGTGAAAGAGATGCACCGCCTCCCACAGATAACCGGTGGCGTGCAGCAGGTCGAGGATTTCCACCCGCGGCGCGGTGCCCAGGGTTGCGGCGGCGGCATCCCACAGTGA
>JAGRHI010000171.1 GCA_020445045.1 Candidatus Competibacteraceae bacterium | reverse complement strand
AACGAAATCAACATGAAGCCGGTGATGGATCTGCGCAGCCGCTACAAGGATCAGTTCGAAAAAACCCACAATGTCCGCTTGGGCTTCATGGGCTTCTTCGTCAAGGCGGTGATCGAGGCGCTCAAGCGCTATCCGGCGGTGAACGGTTCGATCGACGGCAACGATGTCGTTTACCACGGCTACTACGATATCGGCATCGCGGTATCTTCGCCGCGTGGTCTGGTGGTGCCGATTCTGCGCGACGCCGACCAGATGAGCCTGGCCGACATCGAGAAAGCGATCGGCGAGTTTGGCCAGAAAGCGAAAGAGGGGACCTTGACCGTCGAGGATATGACCGGCGGCACCTTCACCATCACCAACGGCGGCGTGTTCGGCTCGCTGATGTCCACGCCGATCCTCAACCCGCCGCAGAGCGGCATTCTCGGCATGCACGCCACCAAGGACCGGCCGGTGGCGGAGAACGGTCAAGTCGTGATCCGGCCGATGATGTACGTGGCCCACTCCTATGATCACCGCATCATCGACGGGCGCGAAGCCGTGACTTTTCTGGTCACCGTCAAGGAGTGCATCGAGGACCCGGCCCGCCTGGTCCTGAACGTCTGACGTGGGAAAAAGACAGGGATCGGGGTCAGTGCGTGGCCTTAGGCGCATCCTTGTTTCCTGTCCTCCATTCCCTATTTCCTTAATTCCCTGTTCGCTGATAGGTACAAGCAATGGTAAAGACTTACGATGTGGTCGTCATCGGAGGCGGTCCCGCCGGCTACGTGGCGGCGATCCGCTGCGCGCAGCTCGGTCTGGAGACCGCCTGCGTGGAGAAGTGGATTAATTTCAAGGGCGATCCCGCTCTGGGTGGTACCTGCCTGAACGTGGGCTGCATCCCGTCCAAGACCTTGCTCGAATCCTCCGAACAGTACCATCACCTCAAGGAAGGCATCGACAGTCACGGTATTCACGTCGAAGGCGTCAAGCTGGACCTCGACCGAATGATGGCGCGCAAGGAAGACATCGTGTTGCAGTTGACCAATGGCATCGGCGCCCTGTTCAAGGCCAACGGTGTCGAATGGCTGCAAGGTCACGGCAAGCTGCTGGCCGATCGGCAGGTGGAAATCACCCGCCACGACGGTTCGACCGACGTGGTGAACGCCGACAATGTGATTATTGCCACCGGTTCCGTGCCGATCGAGATCGGCGCCGCTCCGGTGGATAACGCCGAAGGCGTCATCGTGGATTCGAGCGGCGCCCTGGATTTCCGCCAGGTGCCCGAAACCCTGGGCGTGATCGGCGCCGGCGTGATCGGTCTGGAACTGGGTAGCGTGTGGAATCGCCTGGGCGCCAAGGTCGTCATGCTGGAGGCGGTCGAGGATTTTCTGGCCCTGGCCGACCAGCAGATCGCTCGCGACGCGCTGCGCCAGTTCAAGAAGCAGGGCTTGGATATTCGGCTCGGGACCCGCGTCATCGCCACCGAGAAGACCGGAGATGGCGTCAAGGTCTCTTTCAAGGACAAGGATGGCGAGCATGAGATCACGGTCGAGAAATTGCTGGTGTCGGTGGGCCGGCGGCCAAATACCGACGATGTCGCCGCCCCCGAGTCGGATCTGCTGTTCGGCGAGCGGGGTTTCATCCACGTCGACGAGCACTGCGAAACCAACCTGCCGGGCGTATACGCCATCGGCGACGTGGTGCGCGGGCCGATGCTGGCCCACAAGGGTTCGGAAGAAGGCGTCATGGTGGCCGAGATCATCGCCGGCCAGCACGGCCACCTGAACTACGACGCCATTCCCTGGGTGATCTACACCGATCCGGAGATCGCCTGGGTCGGCAAGACCGAGCAGGCACTCAAGACCGAAGGCATCCCCTACAAGATCGGTACCTTCCCGTTCGGTGCCAACGGCCGCGCCAAGGCGATGGATGCCGCCGTCGGCATGGTCAAGATGCTGGCCCACGCGGAAACCGACACCTTATTGGGTTGCCATATCATCGGTCCCTACGCCTCCGAGTTGATCCAGGAAACGGTGCTGGCGATGGAATTCAACGCCAGCAGCGAGGATCTGGCCCGGACCATTCATGGCCATCCGACCCTGTACGAAGCGATGCATGAAGCGGCGCTGTCCGTCCATGGCCGTGCCCTGCACAAAATCAATACTTGAGTTTCCGCGGAAGTCCGGCAAAGGGCGCTGGCATCGCGCCCTTTTTTGTTGCGTCGCAAAAATCCGCGATGGCTTCTTCGGGCCAGCCAATCTGTCGATCGGATAGGGTTTTGTTTTTCTTACAGGAGGGATGCTGTTAAGATTTACAACAATCTGTATTTTTTTGACAACAAACAGGGCTGGATTGGAGAGCGGATCACATGTTAACCGATAAAAACGCCTTGCCCGTGGCGGTGGTGACGGGCGCCAACCGCGGACTGGGTCTGGAAACGGCCCGGCAACTGGCCCGGCACGGCTTCCGCGTGCTGCTCACCAGCCGCAATGCGGGCAAGGGCGAGATGGTCCTGGAAAAATTGCTGGCCGAGGGACTGGATGTGCTGTTCCAGCCGCTGGACGTGACCTCGGAAAGCAGTGTCGCCGAGTTGGGCGCTTTCATTCACAGCCGCTGTGGCCGAGTGGATGTCCTGGTCAACAGCGCCGGGGTTTTTCTCGACCGCCACGGTTCGGAAGATTCGGGCAGCGCCAGCGTGTTCAATGCCAGCCTGGAAACGTTGACAGCGACGCTGCGAACCAACCTGTACGGCCCGTTGTTGCTGGCGCAGGAATTGGTGCCGCTGATGAAGCAACAGCATTACGGTCGCATTGTCAATGTCTCCAGCGGCATGGGTCAGTTGAGCGAGATGGAGGGCCGATCACCGGCCTATCGGATTTCCAAGACCGCGCTGAACGCCCTGACGCGCATCCTGGCGGTCGAGACCCAGGGTTATAACATCCTGGTCAATTCGGTCTGTCCGGGCTGGGTGCGCACCGAAATGGGCGGTCCTGGCGCCGAGCGGACGGTGGAGGAAGGCGCGTCCGGCATCGTCTGGGCCGCCACTCTACCGGACGATGGGCCAACCGGTGGTTTCTTCCGCGACGGCCAGCCGATTCCCTGGTAGATCGGCGCTGGCGCGGTTTTAAGGCGCGGCGCTTTCCCACATCGTCAATACGCCTTCCAGTTCCGGCAGACGGCCGATTTCCGCTTCCGCTCGCGGACCACCGGGCCATTCCCGATTCGTGCGATTGACCCAGACCGTGCGGAAACCGGCTCGGGCCGCGCCGAAGACATCGTGTTCCGGGTCATCGCCGACATGGACGATCTGCTCGGGTTGTGCCGCCAGCCGTTGGCGGGCCAGTTCGAACATCAACGGTTCCGGTTTGGCCGCGCCCACGTCGATGGCGTTGAGCGAGAAGGCGAAGACATCGTGCAAGCCGATCAAGCGTAGATCGGCGTTGCCGTTGGATAGGGAGGCCAAGGTATAGCGTCGGGCTAGCCGCTCCAGGGTCGGCCGCACGTCCGCGAACGGTTCCACCGCGTTGCGGGCAATGAAGAACACTTCGAACGCGCTGTCCACGTCGAATTCCCGATAACCGGCCCGCCGCGCCGCCAGATTCAAGGCCGCCTTGCGCAGCCAGGTGCGGTCATGGGCCATATGCGGACGAGCGGCGCTTACCTCGGCCGATAAATCCCGTAGCTCCAGCGGGGTGAATCGCTCGGTCATGCGTGGGTAGCGCGCCGTCAGCCAGTCGTGCAGCAACTGCTCAGCGCGTTCGACCACCGGCCAGATATCCCAGAGCGTGTCGTCCAGATCGAAAGTGATGGCTTTGATCATCGATCGGTTGTTTCTCCTCTGGTGGAAGAGGGCTCGGAGTGAAGGGCGATACGCTGGAAACCGCGTTCCAGATCGCGTTGGATGTCCGCGACCGTCTCCAGGCCCACCGAAATGCGCACCAACCCCTCGCGGATGCCGGCGGTTTCTCGCTCTTGCGGCGTCAATCGGCCGTGAGTGGTGGTGGCGGGGTGAGTGATGGTGGTTTTGGCGTCGCCCAGGTTGGCGGTGATGGAGATCATCTGGGTGGCGTCGATCAGCGCCCAGGCGGCTTCCCGACCGCCGCGCAGTTCGAAGGAGACGATGCCGCCAAAGCCGCTTTGCTGTCGCTTCGCCAGTTCGTGCTGCGGGTGCGAAGGCAGGCCGGGATAATAGACCCGCTCCACCGCCGGCCGCGCCTCCAGCCAGCGGGCCAAGTGCAGCGCGCTCTCGCTGTGGGCACGCATCCGCAGGGACAAGGTTTCCAATCCCTTGAGGAATACCCAGGCGTTGAACGGGCTTAGAGTAGGGCCGGCGGTGCGCAGGAAACCATAAATATCGACACCGACCCGTTGCCGGTCGCCCACCACGGCGCCACCGACGCAGCGACCCTGGCCGTCCAGATACTTGGTGGCGGAATGAATGACCAGATCGGCGCCCAGTGGAAACGGCTGTTGCAAGGCGGGAGTACAGAAACAGTTGTCCACCACCAGCAGGCAGCCGTGCGCGTGGGCGAGATCGGCCAGCGCCCGGATATCGGCCAGCTCCATCAGCGGATTGGAGGGGGTTTCCAGGTAGAACAACCGGGTTTCCGAGCGGATCGCGGCCTCCCAGGCGGCGAGATTGGCCAAGGGGACGTAGCTGGTGGCGATGCCAAACTTGCTCAGGTAGTTGGTGAACAGCGAAATCGTGCTACCGAAAATGCTGTTGGCCGAAACGATATGATCGCCGCTCTTCAGCAACGCCATGCAGGTCGCCAGGATCGCCGCCATCCCCGACGAGGTGGCGATGCAGGTTTCGCCACCTTCCAGCGCCGCCAGCCGCTCCTGGAACACGCGCACGGTCGGGTTGGTGAAGCGAGAGTAAATATTGCCCGCGACCGCGCCGCTGAAGCGGGCGGCGGCTTCGGCGGCATTGGCGAACACGAAGCTGGATGTGGCGAAAATCGGTTCGGCATGCTCGCCTTCGAAGGTGCGTCGCTGGCCGGCGCGCACCGCTAGGCTGGCGAAACCGGGTTCGGGAATGTCGTCGATGGGCATGTCTGGGCATCTCCGCGGTAAGTAGGGGTTGCAAAGTCGCCGCGGAGTGCCCTGATGGCGCCGGCGGCGCGCGGGCATGAAAAAACCCGCTCGGTGGGACGACCCAGGCAGGTTCAACCCGCTTTAGCGAAATTTGTTAAGCGCCCGCAAGCTGAACACTCAAATCGGCGCTGGGAAGCAAGCTTAGAAGGTCAGCGCCCGGCTGTCAAAAGAACCGGGCGTCACGCTCAGGCATTGTTGTGCAAGTCGATGAAAGCGTTTTCGACGGTTTCATGGGTGGCCTTGACGCTGTCGGACCGCTCACGGGCCAGACAGTCCAGATAGGCCCGATCGATGTCGCCGGTCACGTATTCGCCGGTAAAACAGGACGCATCGAAAGCCTTGAGCGCGCGGTTACCGCGCCGCACCGCTTCTTCCAGGTCGGGCAGATCCTGAAAAATCAAGTGATCGGCGCCGATGGCGCGAGCCACTTCCTCCTCGGAACGGCCGTGGGCGATCAGTTCGCGGGCGGCTGGCATGTCGATGCCATAGACGTTGGGATAGCGTACCGGCGGCGCGGCCGAGGCGAAGTACACCTTGCGGGCGCCGGCCTCCCGAGCCATGCAGATAATCTGTTCGGACGTGGTGCCGCGCACGATGGAATCGTCCACCAGCAGCACGTTCTTGCCGTGAAATTCCAGGTCGATCGCGTTCAGCTTCTGCCGCACCGATTTCTTGCGGGTTTTCTGGCCGGGCATGATGAAGGTGCGGGCGATGTAACGATTCTTGATGAAGCCTTCTCGATACTTGATGCCCAGGATCGACGCCATTTGCAGGGCGGCGGTGCGGCTGGTGTCGGGGATCGGAATCACCACGTCGATATCCTGATCCGGCCAGACCCGCAGGATTTTTTCGGCCAGGTATTCGCCCATCCGCAGCCGGGCTTTGTGCACCGAGACCTGATCCATGATCGAATCGGGTCGGGCCAGATACACGAATTCGAAAATGCAGGGGGAGTAGCTCGGACGATCGGCGCACTGGCGAGCGTGCATGCGCCCATCGAGGTCGAACAGCACCGCCTCGCCCGGCGCCACGTCGCGGATGCGCTGAAAATCCAGCGCGTCCAGCGCCACGCTTTCGGAGGCGACCATGTACTCCATGCCGCTCTCGGTCTCGCGCCGGCCGAACACCAGCGGCCGGATGCCATGCGGATCGCGGAAGGCCACCAGGCCGAAGCCGACGATCAGCGCCACGGCGGCGTAGGCGCCCCGCACCCGCCGGTGCACCGCCGCCACCGCCGCGAAGATGTCCTCGGCGTCGACCGACAGCTTGCTGCGTAGCTGCAGTTCGTGGGCGAATACGTTGAGCAGGATTTCCGAGTCGGAATTGGTGTTGATGTGGCGCAGGTCGGAGCGGAACAATTCGTCCTTGAGCTGGATGGCGTTGGTCAGGTTGCCGTTATGGGCCAAGGTGATGCCGAACGGCGAGTTGACGTAGAACGGTTGCGCCTCGGCGGAGTCGGAACTGCCGGCGGTCGGATAGCGGACGTGGCCGATCCCGATGTTGCCGTGCAGGTTGCGCATGTGACGGGTGCGGACCACATCGCGGATCAGGCCGTTGTCCTTGCGCAGGAACAGGCGACCGAGGTCGCAGGTGACGATGCCCGCCGCATCCTGGCCGCGGTGCTGCAAGACGGTGAGGCCGTCGAACAGGCTCTGATTGACCGGGCCACGTCCCGCGATACCGATGATTCCGCACATCTGTCACCACCCGCGCGTGCTGGACGGCCACCGCCGTCATTTGGGAACGATTTCGGGAAAGCGAAAATTCTGGGCCAAGTCCGGCGGCAGGAAATCCCGCAGCCAGAGGGCGGTTTCCTGAAAGTGACGTAGCAGCAGCGATTGTTGCCACCAGGGGTCCTTGGGTAGCGGCGTCAATCCCGCCGCCAATACCAGCACGGTGACGACGACCGCGCCTCGCGCCAGACCGAAGCTCATGCCCAAGACCCGATCGGTGCCGGTCAGGCCGGTATAGTGGACCAGGTAGGACGCAAGGATGCCGATCAGCCCGCCGAGCAGCAGCGTGATGAGGAACAGACCACCAAAGGCGACGGCGGTGCGCAACGACGGCACGTCCAGGTAGGGGGTGAGATGCGTGGCGGCTTGCTCGGCGAACAGGAAAGCGATGGCGAAGGCGGCGATCCAGGTCGCCAGCGAAATCACTTCGCGCAGCAAGCCGCGCCAGAGTCCAACCAGCATGGAGAGGGCGATGATGGCGATGATCAGGTAATCCGCCCAGTTCATGGGTTGCGGTATCCCGCTCCGGAACGTTCGTGCGCATGGATCATGAGGGGAGGGTCGCTTGCGGCCTCGGGAACTTACATCTTAGCAAAAACATGCGTGCGCTGAAACGCGGCGGCGATCGACGGGATTCAACGCCAGATGCGCACCAGGTATAGCGGCCGGCCGTTGGCCGTGATCTGTTCGACCGCCGCCCGGATATTACGGCTTCGGTAGCGGTCGCGCACGGCATAAGCATTGTCCTGTAACGCGAAACTGGCTACGACGGCACCGCCGCTGGCTGGCGGGTTCGAAGTCGCCGCAGGACGGGATTTGGCGACCAGTTCGATTTGGGGCAGGGCGGGTGGTCTGGCTCGGGCGGCCTGAGCCTTGGCCTGAGCCTTGGCCTGGGCCTGGCGACGAGCCTCTTCGGCGCGGGCGGCCTTCCGGCGGGCGGCCTCGGCCTGGGCTTGGCGACGAGCCTCTTCGGCGCGAGCGGCCTCCCGGCGGGCGGCGGCGGCTTGGGCCTGGCGACGGGCTTCTTCGGCGCGAGCGGCTTCCCGGCGGGCGCTTTCGGCCTGGGCCTGGCGGCGGGCGGCCTCGGCCTGGGCCTGGCGGCGGGCTTCTTCGGCGCGAGCGGC
>JAGRHI010000170.1:14135-14347 GCA_020445045.1 Candidatus Competibacteraceae bacterium | reverse complement strand
TTCAGCATGCCGGAGTGGACGCTGCTGCTGTTCGTCGTGCTGGGCGTGGCGGGTGTGGTCGGCAACTGGCGGCTACGAAGCTGAGCGGGTGCTCAGCCGTCGCGACCGGTATTCCGACGAGGGGTCCGGGTCACGAAGGAGGGATTCCAGCCGGGAGAGTCAACCGGGATGGAGCGGTTCGCTGGGGTCGGGGAACGTGACCCGGTCATAGA
>JAGRHI010000170.1:363-14004 GCA_020445045.1 Candidatus Competibacteraceae bacterium | reverse complement strand
GCAGGTAGTCGCTCAGGGATTCCAGCGTGCGGTAATGGGCGAACTTATCGCCTCGGTCATAAGCCGCCGTGCTGTCCGATAACACTTCGATGATGACCGTGGGATTGAGCAGGGTGTCGACGTGCTGATCTTCGAAGCGTGGTTCGCCGCAGGCGACCACAACGTCGGGGTAGGTGTACAGGCCGGTGGGGCTGACCTTGACTCGCATGTCGTTGACGAAAGCTTCGCAAGGGCTGCGATCGAGTTGGTTGCCCAAGCGACGGGCTAGGTTGAAAGTAACGCGATTATGGCTGCGACTGGCGCCGCCCATGGCGTAAATACCACCGTTCAAATACTCGCTCCTGGTGTCGACTTGGCGTTCCCGTGCCAGATAGTCGGCGGCGGTGACGAACAGTTCGGCAGGTCGTGACATGGCGGACCCTCCCCATCAAATCCGGGCGAATACCCGCCGAGCGGCGACGGCGGTGGCGTCGAGATCCGCCTCGGTATGCGCCGAGGACATGAATCCCGCCTCGAACGCGGACGGCGCGAAATAAATCCCCTCGGCCAGCATCCCATGGAAAAACGTCTTGAACCGCTCGACATCGCAGGCGGTGGCTTGGGCGTAATTCGTGACATTCTCCGCGGTAAAGAACAGCCCGAACATCCCGCCGACATAATTGGTCGTCAGTAACACGCCGGCCTCGCAGGCAGCGGTCACCAGTTCGTCGCACAATTGTTGAGTCTTGGTGGCGAGGTCGGTATGGAAGCGCGGGCTGGCGATGAGGTCCAGCGTCGCCAGTCCGGCCGCCAGCGCCACCGGATTGCCCGACAGCGTGCCGGCCTGGTAGACCGGTCCTAGCGGCGCCAGTTGTTCCATGATCGCCCGCTTGCCGCCGAAGGCGCCGACCGGCATGCCGCCGCCGATGATTTTGCCTAGCGTGGTGAGGTCGGGAGTGACGCCGTAGAGTTCCTGTGCTCCGCCCCGCGCTACCCGGAAGCCGGTCATCACTTCGTCGAAGATCAGCACGCTACCGTAGCGGGTGCATAGTTCGCGCAGTCCCGCCAGGAAACCGGGCGCGGGGGGGATGCAGTTCATGTTGCCAGCGACCGGTTCGACGATGACCCCGGCGATTTCCTCGCCGAGCTTCGAAAACGCCTGCCGGGTTTCCAGAAGATCGTTGTAGGGCAGCGTCACGGTGTACGCCGCCAGCGCCGTCGGCACGCCGGGCGAGGTCGGCACGCCCAGCGTGAGCGCCCCGGAACCGGCCTTGATCAGCAACGAGTCGGAATGACCGTGGTAACAGCCTTCGAATTTGACGATGATGTTGCGGCCGGTAAAGCCGCGCGCCAGACGGATGGCGCTCATGGTCGCCTCGGTGCCGGAGTTGCACATGCGCACCAACTCCATCGACGGGACCAGTTCCCGAATTCGCCGGGCCATGATCGTCTCCATTTCGGTGGGCGCGCCGAAGCTCAGACCGTTGGCGGCGGCGTCCTGTACGGCCTGAACCACGGCCGGGTGGGCGTGGCCGACGATCATCGGTCCCCAGGAACCGACGTAATCGATGTAGCGGCGGCCGTCCTCGTCATACAGATAAGCGCCCTCGCCGCGCTTGAAGAAGATCGGTGTGCCGCCGACGCCGCGAAAGGCGCGGACCGGCGAGTTGACGCCGCCGGGAATGTAATTTTGCGCTTCGACGAACAGCTTTTCGGAACGGGTGGCCATGGTGGATCTCCTCAGGCGAACAGGGTGGCGTAGCGGTGGGCGGCGGCTTGGATGTCGGGCTGGCCGAACACGCCGCTGACCACCGCCAGCATATCGGCGCCGGCTTCCAGCAACAGGGGCGCGTTGTCCGGCGTGATGCCGCCGATGGCGACGACCGGCACGCGTAGCGTCGCCCGCGCCGCCCGCAGCAACTCGATGGGCGCGCGAATCTCGGCGGGCTTGGTCGGGGATGGGAAGAAAGTGCCGAAAGCCACGTAATCGGCGCCTTCATCGGCGGCGGCCAGCGCCAGATCCAATCGATCATAACAGGATACGCCAATCAGGGCGTCTTCACCCAAGCGGGCACGAGCGTGGGCGAAGGCGGGGTCGTCCTGACCGACATGGACGCCCGCCGCGCCGGCTTGCGCCGCCAGCTCCACATCGTCGTTGACGATCAACGGGACTGTGTGGCGGCGGCACATCGCGTTCAAAGCCCGGACCTGGGCCAGTCGCCGGATCGGGTCGGCGCTCTTGTCCCGGTACTGGACCAGGCGGGCGCCGCCGAGAATCGCCTGTTCGACCGCGTCGACCAGCCAGTCGTCGGGGATCAGCAAGGCGTCGGTGATCGCGTACAGGCCGTGACAACGGCTTGGAGTTTTCATGCCGCGCCCCGATGGACATTGGCCCAGAACAGCCGGTTGGGTAGCAGTTGGCCACCGCCAATCCGGTAGCTGGCTTGCAGCGCATGCCAAGTGTAATCCTGGGCACGGCGCACGACGGAACTGAGCGTCGCCCATTCCAATTCCCGACCTTGGGCGAGCAGGGCGGCGATGGCGGCGGCCAGCGTGCAACCAGAGCCGTGATGATGGCCGGGCAACCGCGCCCAGCGATAACTTTCCAACAGGCGGTTGTTGCCGTGGCAGGTATTGATCACCTCCCTGGTCGATTCGTGCCCGCCGGTGATCAGCACATAGCGGCAGCCGCGCTCCAGCAGCGCCATGGCGCAGGCCTCCAAGGTATCGGCTTCCGGCGCTAGCCGGCGCGCCTCGACGCTGTTGGGGGTCAGGACCGTGACCAGCGGCAGCAGTAGGGTTTGCATGGCATCGAGCAATTCGGGGTTGGCCAGTTCGGTCCCACCGCCCGCCGCCAGGATCGGGTCGAGCACCACCGGGATATCGGGATGGGCGGCCAGCAGCGTGTGCAGCGCGCCGGCGTTTTCGGCGC
Source organism: Candidatus Competibacteraceae bacterium (assembly GCA_020445045.1). GTDB lineage: Bacteria > Pseudomonadota > Gammaproteobacteria > Competibacterales > Competibacteraceae > Competibacter. Next base: position 11,093 of record JAGRHI010000170.1, on the reverse strand, counting down.
TGCCGATGAGGCCGATCTTGATCGCCGCCACCGGCATGTCGTCCAGCACGGCCCGCGCCTGGGCCAGTAATTGAACCGGTTCGACCGATAGCAGCGCGTGGACGTTGTGGGTGTCCTGCACGGTCAGGGCGGTGACGACGGGCGCGGGGTGGCAACCCAGACTGACGATCGCCGTGATGTCGGCCGCCAGTCCGGCTCCGCCACTGGGGTCGTTGCCGCCCAGGATCATGATCACGGGAGGAGGGGAGGAGGCGAGATCGGTCAAGTGGCTGCTCCGGGTTGGCGAAAGATGGATCGGTAGGTAGGGCCGGTCGGCGCGCGACCAGCGGGCACCTCAAGGATTCTAACAAACGCCGCGGCTTTTTCGGGATGCGCCGGCGTGGGAGAATAACGACCACGAAAACGTGGCATCAAGGAAAATAAAACCCGATGAAGAAGTACATGTGTCTGATTTGCGGATGGATCTATGATGAGGAAAAGGGCTGGCCCGATGATGGCATCCCGCCGGGCACTCGCTGGGAGGACGTGCCGTTAACCTGGACTTGCCCCGAATGCGGCGCGGTCAAGGACGATTTCGAGATGGTGGAGATCTAGGGGTTCGAGACAGCGGAGCTTGGGGCGACTGCCCGGCGACGATGGGAAAGGATGCCGGTTCCACACCCGAGCCGAGCAGCGCCGTCTTACCGCGCACGGTCAAGTCGGTGACGAAGGCGAACTGCTGACGCGGGATCGGTCTGGGAAGGGGCGGCCATATGGAGTTTGAGTCGCCAATGCGTCTTCGGTGAGTACGAGGGCGGCGAGGGCAGCTAAATCGGACTATAAGATTCGGATGCCAGCATGTCTTGTATAAATTTCATTTGGAGAGTACTGACATGAGTGTGAATCCAGGCCGAATCCAACTTGTTTCGAACGATATTACTCAATTACCGGTCGATGCCATCGTCAATGCCGCCAACCGTTCCCTGCTGGGCGGCGGTGGAGTGGATGGAGCCATCCATCGCGCCGCCGGCCCCGAACTGCTGGCGGAATGCCGGACCCTGGGGGGTTGCGAAACGGGCCAGGCCAAGCTGACGCGCGGGTATCGCTTGCCGGCTCGTTATGTGATCCACACGGTGGGGCCGGTCTGGCAAGGTGGTGGCCAGGGCGAGCCGGACTTGCTGGCGGGCTGCTACCGCAATAGTTTGAGGTTGGCGGCGGAGCACGGTGTCCGCACCATCGCTTTTCCCGCGATCAGTTGTGGGGTATTCGGTTATCCGCTGGATGAGGCGGCGCGGGTCGCGGTGCGCGAAGTCAAGCATTTTCTGGCCGCTGACGATCGGATCGAAGCGGTTTATCTGGTTTGTTTCGGCGAAGAGGTACGGCAAGCTTACCAACAAGCGTTGCAAGGGGGTTGAGCGGCGGAACGGTGGGGCGGGCGGAGATACCGCCCGTCGTGGTTCACAGTTTGATCAGCGTGCCACCGTTGGCCGGTGTCAGGCGAGTGACCGACTGCTCCTGGGGGGACGAGTCCAACTCGAAGCGATACATCAGGGTTTGCCCCTGGATTTGCCGTTCGATCTGGACCTGACGTAGAGCGTCGAGCAGCAGGGCCGCGAACATGGCGTCGGCGTGGGCGCGCCAGCGTTCTTCCACCGCCCTTGCCGGATGGTCGGTCTGGACGGTGGTAATGACAGCGGATGTGGGGTAATACAACAGGGCCAACAACAGGGCGCCGGCGATCGCGAGCAAGGAGACGGGTACCAAGTAAATGTTGCGGCTCCGGATACTGCGGAATAGATGGCGCATGCTTCACCTCCGGCAACGCCAGTTTATGAAAAGTTTTGTATAAAGACGAGTCAAATTCCGTACAAAATTTAAGTTATGGTTGGGATATGAGTAGGATTTTATTACACAAATCTTATAACCGAGGATAACAGAAGGTTTTTTGCGGCGCAAGCAGGAAGTCCGCCTCTGACTGGCGCCGCGCGGATTTAGCTTTCTTGCTTCTCCTTCTGATAGAGGGCGTGCAGTTTCTGCTGGATATCGGTCGGCACGGGATCGTAATGGCTCAGTTCGATGTTGTACGCACCGTGGCCACCCGTCATGGATTTCAACTGCGACTCGTAACCGTCCAATTCCGCCAACGGTACCTGCGCATTAATAACGCTCATGCCGCGTGGCCCGGCGTCGGTGCCGGCGATGCGCCCACGCCGGCTGGATAGATCGCCGGTGATGGTGCCGACGCAGTCGGCCGGCGCTCGCACTTCCAGGTTGACGATGGGCTCCAGCACGATCGGCTTGGCCTTGCTGACCGCGTCGAGAAAGGCTTCGCGGCCGGCGGTGACGAAGGCGATTTCCTTGGAATCGACCGGGTGATACTTGCCGTCATAAGCGATGGCGCGCACGTCCTGCATCGGGTAACCGGCGACCGCGCCTTCCTGCAAGGCCTCGCGCACGCCTTTTTCCACCGCTGGCAGGAGCGAAGTTGGGATGGTGCCGCCCACCACCGCGCTGACGAATTCGAAACCGGCGTCGCGTGGCAGCGGTTCGATACGCATGAACACCTCGCCGAACTGGCCGGCGCCACCGGTCTGTTTCTTGTGGCGGTGATGGCCTTCGGCGTTTTGGCCGATGGTTTCCTTGTAGGCGATCTTGGGCGGTTTGGTTTCGACATGCAGGTTGTAGCGCTGCTGCATCTTTTCCAGGGTGATGCGCAGATGCAGGTCGCTCAGGCCGCGCAGTACGGTCTCCTTGGTATGCGTGTTGTGCTCCAACGCCAAGCAGGGGTCTTCCTCCAGCAGTTTATGCAGGGTGTCGGACAGCTTCTGTTCGTCGCCGCGAGTGGCGGCGCGGATGGCCAGCCCAAACAGCGGCGTGGGAAAGCGCAGCGGTTGCAGGTGAATCTGGTCCTCGTCGTGGGAGTCGTGCAGCACCACGTCGCGATGGATGTCGTCGATCTTGGCCACCGCGCAAATATCGCCGGGAATGCCGGTGGCGATCTCGGGATGCTCTTTACCGTGGAGCTGAAACAGGTGGCTGACCTTGAAGGGCTTGCGGCCGTCGCCGATGAACAGCTGGCTGTCCTTGGTGATGGTGCCCTGGTGGATGCGGAAAATGCCGAGCTTGCCGATGAAGGGATCGATCAGCACCTTGAAGACATGGGCCACGGCGTGTTGTTGTGGGTCGGGGGTGGCGTGAAGTTCCTCGACCGATTCGCCGTCATCCTTGATCAGTGGTTCGGGGTTGCCTTCGGTCGGATTGGGCAGTAGTCGCGCGAACACGTCCAACAGATCCTCCAGGCCGGCGCCAGTGCGGGCCGAAACGAAGCAGATCGGAATCAGATGGCCTTCGCGCAGCGCCTTCTCGAAGGGTTCGTGCAACTGTTCCGGTTGCAGATCCTCGCCCTGTTCCAGGTACAGCGTCATCAGGTCTTCGTCCACCTCGACCACCTGATCGATCAGGGCGGAATGGGCGGCGGCCACGCTGGAAAAATCGCTGTCTCCGCTTGGGTTGAAGAAACAGTCCACCACTGTGGCGCCCTGCTTGGCCGGCAAGTTGATCGGCAGGCATTCCTTGCCGAACGTTTCCTGAATCTGATCGAGCAGGCCCGGCAAGTCGACGTTTTCGGCATCGATCTTGTTGACGACGATCATTCGGCACAGCCGCCGCTCGGCGGCGCGTTCCATCATCCGCTGGGTGACCGCCTCGATGCCGGTTTGAGCGTTGATGACCACCGCCACCGTTTCCACCGCCGGCAACACGGCGATGGCCTGACCGATGAAATCCGGGAAGCCGGGCGTATCGATCAGATTGATGTGAGTATCCTGGTAATCGAGATTCACCAACGCGGCGTCCAGGGAATGTTGGTGGGTTTTTTCCTGTGGATCGAAGTCGCAGACCGTGTTGCCTTTTTCCACCGCGCCCAGTCCGGAAAGCTTGCCGGCGTGGTGCAAGATGGCTTCCACCAGCGTGGTTTTTCCGGTTGTGGCATGCCCGACCAGGGCGATGTTGCGGATGGATTCGGTGGTATAACTGACCATCATGGCCTCCTGTTGGATTCGGTGCGGACAACCAAGTACTTGTTGTGACGAAGCGATCTTCAATGGATAGAGCGATCGCGATAAAAGTGAAAAGTCTACAGGAACAGGTGGGGTTTCTCAGCCGACCCCGTCATTATTTTGTCATGATCACCGGTTCGTCGGGATTGCGAACCCACTTCCCTGCGCACTCGGCGCGAAGCGGCGAACGGACCGGTTTTCTGGCGGGCAAACGCAAAACTGCTTAACATGATCGAATGGCGGAACATCATGCCCCCTTACGGGAAGACGACTTGATGAAGTTACGACGATACCTGGGTTTCTGGATGCTGGGACTCTGCGCCGCCAGTGCATGCGGGGCCGAGGGGAGTCCGGATTGGATCAAGCTCATCAGGGAAACCCCGGCCGTGCAGACGGAATGGGCGGCGCGCTACGAACACGGGGAAGGTGTCACCCAGGACTTCGCGCGGGCGATGCGGTTGTACTGCGCCGCCGCCCGTCGCGGTCATGTCGCGGCTCAGTATCAATTGGGCTGGATGTATGCCAACGGCCGCGGCGTGGCGCGGGACGATGTCCAGGCTGCGGCTTGGTTCCGACTGGCGGCGGCGCGAGGCGACGCGCCAGCCCAGCGGATGCTGGGTTTGACGAACGATCCGACCAAGCGCGCGCGCGCGCGCTGTCAGGAGCCGGTGGATCCGACTCGCCGCCCAGCGCCGGCCCGTTGGGTCCGATCGGGACCACCCGCGCCGGAGCAGGCCAAGATCGAGGCGTTGGTGCGGCGGATGGCGCCGGACTATGGTTTGCAGCCCGCGCTGGTGCTGGCGGTGATCGAGGCGGAATCGAATTTCGATAGCCAGGCCCTATCGCCGAAAAACGCCCAGGGCTTGATGCAACTGATTCCCGGGACCGCCGAACGCTTCGGTGTGCGGGACCCCTACGACCCGGTGCAGAATCTGCGTGGTGGCATGGCCTACCTACGCTGGTTGCTGGCCTATTTCCAGGGTGACGTACGGCTGACCCTGGCGGGCTACAACGCTGGCGAAGGCACGGTGGTTCGTTACGGCGACGTGCCGCCTTATGCGGAAACGCGGGCTTACGTCGACCGAATCACCCGCGCTTACGGCCAACTGAAGCATCCTCCGGTGGCGCCAGTGACCCCACCCGCCCCGCTGAAGCGATCATCGGCCGATTCCGCCTCGGCCCCAGCGGCGGCGCTGCTGGCTGCAGCCCGCCCACGGCGGTAGAGAGCCGCCAACCCCATCCGAATGTTTCGAACCTCCGGCTTGAACAGCCGAGTGCGTGATTGTCACTTGACTGTCAAGCAGCTTTAAAGCGGTTGCAATTCGACTGACCTATTGTCGCTCGAACCTGCTTCATGCCGTTTGTTTCCGGAGGTCGTCTTGAACGTTCAACCGCAGCTTTACGCATCCGTCGGCCCGCCACCGTCCAAGGGGGCATTGCAAGTCGATTTTGCCGGATCGGCGGAGGAAGTACGCGCGGCGCAGCGCTTGCGCCATGAGATCTTCGCCGGAGAAATGGGCGCGCGGCTGCACAACCGCATTCCCGGTCTGGACCATGATCATCTCGACGCGTGCTGTCGCCATCTGCTGGTGCGGGACTCACTGACCACGCGACTGATCGGCTGCACCCGCATTCTGACCGAGGATAGCGCCCGCCAGGTGGGCGGATTCTACTCGCAGGGCGAGTTCGAAATCGAAGCGGTGCTGGCCTTGCCGGGCCGTTTCGCCGAGATCGGCCGAACCTGCGTGCATCGCGATTACCGCAACGGCGCCACCATCACCGCGCTCTGGTCGGGGATCGCGAATTTCGTGGTGGAAAACCGGATCGATTATCTGATTGGTTGCGCCAGCATCCCGCTGGGTGAAAACGGGACGATGGCCCAGGCGATTTTCTCCGAACTGGCGCCGCGCTATCTGACGCCCGAGGAGTTGCGAGTGCGGCCGTTGCTGCCCTTGCCACGGCGTGACATGTTGGATCGCGGCGATTATCCGTTGCCGCCGTTATTGAAAGCCTATCTGCGCATCGGTGCGCGGATTTGCGGCGAGCCGTTTCTGGACGAGGATTTCCAGGTGGCCGATGTATTCATTCTATTGTCTACTCGGCAACTGGCGCGGCGTTATGCCCGCCATTTTCTGGAGCGGGCGGCGTGAGCGGCGATGGCGCATGGTCTCGGACGGGGCGCCGATTGCGACGAGTGCCGTTGGTGGCGCTGCATGTGCTGGCCGGGATCGTGGTGGCGACGCTGTTGCGGCCGGGGCGAAACGGCATGGTGTCCGACCGGCCCCTGATCTTGTGGAGTCGGGTGCTGTGCTGGATCATGGGGGTGCGGGCGACCATGACCGGAACCCCGGCCGGTGGCGCGGTGTTGTTCGTCGCCAATCATGTTTCCTGGTTGGACATCTTCTGCATCGCCGGTGTGTGTCCGACGCACTTTCTAGCCAAGCGCGAGGTGGCGGACTGGCCATTGTTCGGCTGGCTGAGCCGCCGGGCTGGCACCGCCTTCATCCGCCGTGGCGGCGACAACGGCGCCGGCGAGGCCGCCGAACAGTTAACCTGGCGGCTGCGCAACGGTGGGCGGGTGCTGGTTTTTCCCGAGGGCACCTCGACCGGGGGCGAAACCGTGCGGCGCTTTTTTCCGCGCCTGTTTCAGGCCGCCATTCTGGCGCGCTGCCCGGTGCAGGCGATCGCGCTGCGTTATCCTCATCGCGACGGCGTGCATCCGGCCGTGCCTTTCGTCGGCGATGCGTCCCTGCTGCCGCATCTGTGGCGGTTGCTGGGTGAGCGTTGTATTGAGGTCGAATTGTGGTTCCGCGAGCCGCTATCGGCGTTGGGGCGGACCCGAAACGAGTTGGCCGAACACGCTCGGGCGCAGATCGATGGCGTATTGTCCGGCGTCGGAACCGCTCGATCGTCGGCTAGCGCGCTGGTGGGTCAAGTTTGACCCGGTAGAGGTCGAAGCGGGTGTTTGGCGCGATGATCCGCGCCGTGGGCGGCGGGCCGCTCAGGGACGGCGCCAGCCGTGGCCGTTTTACCACCACCCGATGACCGGCGCAGGCCAGCGCCACGGCCAGCAAGGCCGGCGCGTCCGCATCGTCGCCGGCCAATTGTCGCAGCAGACGCATTTCCTTCCCAACCCATGCTGATTTTCGCCGGTGCGGGTACATCGGGTCCAGGTAAACCACGTCCGGTCGTCGGTTTGCCGTCAGCAGGGGCAGACATTCCCGCCCGTCACCGCTATGAAAATGCAGTCGTTCGCGCACCATGTGCCCGATTTCCGCATCGTGGGCGGCGCGCCGCAAACCGTCCCGCAGTAGAGCGGCGATGACCGGCGAGCGCTCGACCAGCCAGACGGTGCAACCCAGACAGGCGAGCACGAAAGCGTCGCGGCCCAACCCGGCGGTGACGTCCGCCACGGTTGGCGCCGCGCCACCCTTCAATCCGATCGCCCGGGCCAGCGGCTGACCGCGACCGCCGCCGAACCGCCGCCGGTGGGCCGCCGCTCCCGAGGTGAAATCGACATACACCGGTCCTGGGGCGTCAGAATCCAGCGTCCGCAATTCCAGCCGCGTCGGGGTGACCACCAATAGGTGCGTGAAAGCGTCGGTGAGCGGGATGGTGGCCAGGGGTAAATGTAACTCGGCCGCCAATTCGGCCGCCACGGCCAGATTCGTCGGATGTTCCGCGGCAACCGCTAGCTCGGGGCTGGCGCTGAAATCCACGGTCGTCAAGGCGGGAAGCGCCACCGCCGCGCCGAATGCGGCGGTGGCCGATCGGAACCGGTTCGGGATTCAGGCCGCCTTGAGCAGCGCATCTTCCAGCGATGTCTTGGTCAAACCGTCCATCTCGGTTTTGAAACGCGCGGCCAGGTCGGACATCAGCCTGGCGTCGTTCAGTATCTTCTGCTGGACCGTCTGCGCGATGTCGGTCTGGCGCTTGTAGAAACTCTGCAAGCTTTTGACGTCGTTGATCTCGGCGGCGGCTCTCATCTGGTTGATGCCGATGTCCAGGTAAGTTTTGAGCGAGTTCATCTGGAACAGCATCATCTTTTCGATGTTCTCAACCATCAGTTTGTTTGCTTTGACCAGGGGTTCCGGTAAGGATTGCGGGGTTTCCAGTGCTTTGCTGAACAGATCGATGACCATGGCGTATTCCTCGTCAGGCGTGAGTAAGTTTATTGCAGTGCAATATAACGGAATTTATGTTGCGTTGCAACATGCGGAAATGCGCTTTTTCCGGTCAAACGCCACCGACACGCGGGGAGATGGATTGGCGGAATTCGTCACGCGAAATCGGCAAGGTGAACTAAGCTTAATCAAGATAGAGTCGCAAGGCTGTCTTTCGATTGGAGTAACGGTGCGAAAGCGAGGTAAGGCATTGAGTGATAATGCGGTTTCCAGCTTGTCCGCACGACTGTGGCGGAAAGGTTTGCTGCCTCACCATGATATCGGTCCGCGCGAGCGCGCGCCGAAGCTGGCGTTGGTTGCCGATCCTCGGGAAGCCGAATTGAACGGCATGTTCGTGTTGTCGCGGTTGGCGGCGTTTCTGCGCGGCATCGAAACGGGTGAGCGGCGTGGTCTGCGCTTGCGCGAACGGGTGGTGATCGTCCCCGCCGTCGAAAGCCCGATAGGATCTGGCGGCGGTCGCGGGCAACGGTACTACCCACAGGTGTCGCGAGTCGCGGCCGAGGCGATGGTGGAGCTGACCCAGGCTGCTTATTATCGAGTGAGCATCCGCCCGGCCAGCCCCGAGGTCGAGGATATGCCGCAGGTATGCCTTTACGCGCCCAACGACGACGAGCGCGCCAGCGCCTGTTTGTTCGGGTTGCCGGCGGTCATCGAACGGCCGGTCGAGGAGACCGCTCCTTCCGATCTGATGCGCGCTTGGCGACCCTGCCATGGCGAGAATTTCGTGATTCACGCCGGGCAGGCCGGTGGCTTGCAGACGGGGCATTGCGAGACCTTGTTTCGGGCGTTGGTGGCGTTTCTCGATCGCACCGGGATCGTCGGTGGCTTGCGGCCTTCCAATGAAGATGAAGACCTGCATTATTTCGGTTTGGAACAGATCTGCGTCGTGCTGGCCGAGCAATCCGGGATATTTGCCTCCAATCTGAGTGTCGGCCGCTGGGTCCGCGCGGGCGAGGCGCTGGGTCATATCTACGACGGCGTCAGCGGCGATATACAGACGCGGGTGGTGACGCCGGTGGCCGGTCTGTTGGCGAGCATGCGCCGGCAGCCGTTGCTGTGCGCGGGTGGTTTGGTGGCCCAGGTGTTGACGCCGGACAGCATGGCCCAGCGAGGCTTGGCGCGACGTCGGCTGGGAGAGCGACATGAACGACAGGCTCGACGAGGATTATGAAAGCGAGCACCGGCGCTTGCTGGAGCGGGTGATCGCGGAAACCCGGGGAACGGCCGATCTGACCGGTTGTTCCAAACTGAGCGAGCCGGTGCTGCGCGCGCTGGCGACGGTACCTCGACACCGGTTCGTGCCGCCGGCCCAACTCGCATGGGCCTACGCCGACAGTCCGCTGCCGATCGGTTGCGGTCAGACGATTTCCCAACCCTTCATCGTCGCTTTGATGACCGAGTTGCTGGCGCTCGATGCCCGGTCCGTGGTGTTGGAAGTCGGCACCGGTTCAGGCTATCAGACGGCGATGCTGGCCAGTTTGGCGCGGCGGGTATACTCGGTGGAGCGGATTCCCGCGCTGGCCGAAGCCGCCGAACGGCGCTTGCGCGAACTCGGCGTCGCCAATGTGGAAATCCGCATCGCCGACGGTTATCTGGGCTGGGAAGAGAAGGCGCCCTTTGACGCCATCATGGTCACGGCGGCGGCGGCCGACGTGCCGTCGGCGCTGGTGCGGCAGCTCAAGCCGGGTGGCCGGTTGGTGATTCCCGTGGGGCCGCAGTACCGGAGTCAGGAGCTGCGCGTGATTTGCAAGGACGAATCGGGGGCGTCGCACAGTCGCGGCGTGTTGCCGGTGGTCTTCGTGCCGCTGGTGCGGGACCACGAAGACTGAGGTCAATAGCGAGGCGGTGATCGCCGACAGGGCTCAGCCGGTCGGCAGCGAAATTCCGGTGAGCTTCTTGAACAGCGCCACGGCGTAGGAATCGGTCATGCCGGAGACGAAGTCGGTGATGGCCAGCACGCGGCGGTAGAGGTCGGGGTCGGGGTTGCGCCCCGGTCCGGCGAAGGATTCCGGGATCAGATGGATCAGCATCCGGCTCTTGGGCGAAGCGGCCGGACCACGGGCGGCGAGGTCGTTGACGGTGGTGACGAAGGCTTCCAGCAAGCCGCCCAGCACCTCGAAGCCGGCCGCTTCCACCTCCACCACCGGTTTGGAGACATATACCTGGGTCTCGCCGCACGCCTTCAGAGCGCGCATCGCCTCGGCGGCGGGGATCGCATCCAGCAGTTCGGCGGCGAAACCGCCAGCCAGAATCGCCGCCTCGTTGTCCATGAAGCACTGATGGACCTGATCGATGATGGCGCCGATGGCCTTGGCGCGCAGGTATTCGATTTTTTCCTTGGACCGGGTGATGTGACGCATCTTGCGTTGGGCGCGGTCCGGCTCGCCGGTCAGCGGCAACAGCAGGTCGCGTACCTCGTCGAAGCCCAGTTGTTGTAGCCGAAAGGCATCCTCCACATCGATGATCCGGTAGCAGATGTCGTCAGCCGCCTCGACCAGATAGGCCAGCG
>JAGRHI010000170.1:0-234 GCA_020445045.1 Candidatus Competibacteraceae bacterium | reverse complement strand
CGACGCGGCGCAGGGGTATTTGGTGAAGGTGCCCAAGGTGGCGTAGGTCAATTGCATGCCGCCTGGATTGTCGGGGCTTTGCAGCCGGGTGATGATGCGAAATCCCTGGGCGTTGCCCTCGAAACGCAGGAAATCCTGCCGTTGCGCGTCGTCCAACTGTTCCAGCACCGTCCGGCCGGTGGTGGAGGCGGTGAACCACAGCCGGATGGCGTCTTCGCCGGCGTGGCCGAACGG
>JAGRHI010000169.1 GCA_020445045.1 Candidatus Competibacteraceae bacterium | reverse complement strand
ACTGGTCTCCAGGATTGCCAAACCATCCTCCAGCGCCGCCACGTCCGGCTGTCCATCTCGGAACAGCATGGCCTTAAGACGGTGCAGTTGCGCGCTCGCATGTTCGCTGCCGTGCACCTCCAGGGCGATGAAGCGCTTGAGCACGGCCCGGTGGTCCTGCCGCAACTCCTCCGCAAAACGGCGCAGTACCGGCCGGGCAATGCCGCACGACCAGTCGGATCGTTGCACGAAACAGGGTGTGCTGTTGACTAGCACCAACCGGCTGACTCGCTCCGGCGCGGCCAGCGCTACCTGTTGCGCGACCAGCCCACCCAGCGACCAACCCACCCAGGCGGCTAGCGCCGGCGTCGCGACCGCCAGCGCGGCAGCCAGATCGTTTAGGGCATGACCGGCGGCCATCGACCGGCTGTAGCCATGCCCCGGCAAGTCCAATAGGGTCACCCGATAATGATCGAGCAGAGCCTCCACCACGTCTTCCCAGACACCGGAATGCATGCCCCAGCCATGCACCAGCACCACATCCGGTCCGGTCCCGATGGTTTCGGTATAGAGCGAGGATGCCATGGAGCGCGTTTCCGACACCCCATCGCCATCGACGGATGAGTTCGTCATGCGGGTTGTTCCAAGCGTTCAAACCTCCAAAGTCAGCGGCCCTGTCCCGTCAGCAACACCTGATCCAATCCGATGCCGGCCGTATTGAACGGGGACCGCGATCACCCTACCGGGTTCAGCGGGTGCGGTGCGATTTCCGGCGGAAGGCTACAATGCCCGCCATCCCACCGATCCGAGCTATCGCATGGTGCCATGACTTCGTCCACATCCGCCACGGGCTGGCAAGCCCATCTGAACCTTGGCTTTCAGCGTCAGGCCCAGCGCACCATTTTGGGGCAATGCGCGCATCGCGGTCCTTTACAAGTGCAACGGCCGTTCTATCCCGAAGGAAAAGAGGTCTGCCACATCGCGATTCTTCATCCCCCCGGCGGCGTGGTCGGCGGCGATCGACTGCGGATCGATGCCACCCTCGATCCGGGCACCCACGCGCTGCTCACCACTCCGGCCGCCGGCAAATTTTACCGCAGCGCGGGTCCGTTCGCCCGACAACGCCAACAGCTGACCGTCGCCGCCGGGGCGGCGCTGGAATGGCTGCCGCAGGAAAACATCGTCTACCAGGGCGCGCGGCTGCATGCCTCGACCCGAATCGACTTACAGGGCGACGCGCGTTTTCTGGGTTGGGAAATCCTCTGTCTAGGCCGACCGGCGGCTGGCGAGCGGTTCGAATATGGCGAGTGCCGGCAACATTTCGAACTATGGCGCGACGACGAACCGCTCTACCTGGAACAGGGCCGCTATACTGGTGGAGATCCGGTGCTCACCGCGCACTGGGGACTGCAAGGCCAACCGACCAGCGCCACCCTGCTCGCCGCCGGGTCGCCACCGGGTCTGGTTGCCGATTTGCGCGCCACCCTGGAGCCGTCGGCTGGCAAGGCCAGGGTATCCGTCAGTCAGTTGGACGGCGTGCTGGTGTGTCGCTATCTGGGCCCATCGGCGACCATGGCCCGCCAGCTTCTGACCCTGGCATGGGGCTTGCTCCGACCGGCGCTATTGGACCGTCCGCCCTGCCCCTCCCGTTTCTGGACTACCTGACCCCGTGCGAGAACGTTCATGGAACTCACGCCCCGCGAAAAAGACAAGCTGCTGCTGTTCACCGC
>JAGRHI010000168.1:2793-2932 GCA_020445045.1 Candidatus Competibacteraceae bacterium | reverse complement strand
GTTTACTTAAATTTCAATTACCATTCTTTTGAAAGGCAGGTCTAAATAAAGAGAGCGGGAATTGCTGATATTATGGGGCGGCACGACAGGATACGGGTGAGGCCGACGCAACGAACTTCACCGCCGCCACCGCGCCAGA
>JAGRHI010000168.1:0-2619 GCA_020445045.1 Candidatus Competibacteraceae bacterium | reverse complement strand
CGCTGACGCCCTCGCGCACCGACAGTTCGGTGACCGCCACCTCCGCCACCGCCGGATGCCGGCTCAGGCAATGTTCCACCTCCAGTGGCGATACCCGGTAGCCCATGGCATTCATCACGTCGTCGTTGCGACCGTGGTAGATCATGTAGCCGTCGGCGTCGAAGTGCACCAGATCGCCGCCGAGGAACCACTCGCCCCGGTAGACCAACGCCTCTTCCTCGGGGCGATTCCAGTAACCCAGCATCAGCCCCGGATCGCCGCGATGCACCGCCAGCAGCCCGGTTTCGCCCGGCGGCAGCGGCTCCTCGCCACCCTCGACCGGCAACGCCGCCACGCAGCGGCCCGGCTGAACCTTACCCGGACTGCCGGGTTTGATCGGCTCGCCCGGCGCCGAAGAGATGTAGGTCGAACACTCGCTCATCCCCAACGCCTCGTACAATTCCTTGCCGGTCGTCGTCCGCCATTGCTCCAGCAAGGCGGTGCTCAGCGCTTCGCCGGCGGTCAGGCCGTGGCGCAAACTGGACAGATCGTACACGCGCAGGTCGTTGTATTTCAGGATCTGCCGGTACAGACCCGGCACCGCCGCAAACAGGGTCGCCCGGTACTTCTCCATCAGCGCCGGCCAAGCCGTGACATCGCGGGGGCCGTTGTAGAGCACCGCCGTCGCGCCGTTGGCCCAGGGATCGGTCAGCCCCACCCCCAAGGTATAGGTCCAGTTGAATGCCCCGGCGTGCAGGATCACATCGTCCGGGCGAATGCCATACCAGCCCTGGTACATCGGCCGCCGACCCCAAGCCGAGCGCTGGGCGTGCAGCACGCCCTTGGGCTGACCAGTGGTGCCGGAGGTGTAGATCAGGAACGCCGGATCGTCGGCGGCGGTATCGGCGTAATCCAGCGGCTCGTGACCGACCCGCAGCGCGGCGACGTCGGCCATGCCCAGCACTTGCACGCCCGGTGGTGGTTGGATCGTCAGTTCATCCGCCATGGCCAACAACCGGGCGCCGGAATCGGCCAGCAGGAAAGCAGCCTCCTCCTCGGTCAGTTGCGCCGAGGACGGCAGCGGCACGCAACCGGCGGCGATGGCGCCGAAAAACAGCAGCGCATAATCGCTGGTGTTGCCCATGCGGATCATCAGCCGCGCGCCCGGCGCCAGGCCCAGGCGACGCAGTCCGGCCGCCGTGCGCCGCACCGCCTCATCCAGTTGCGCGTAAGTCCAGTGCTCGGCCGCCTCGACCGCCGCGCCGGCGTCGGAAACCACCACCAGCGCCACCTTGTCTGGCGTGGCCCGCGCCGCTGTCTGAAGACAGTAGCGCGCCATGTTGAACCGGGCCGGTGGCAACTCGCCGGTGTAGCCTCGTTTGGGATTCATGATCAGCCTTTCCAAAAATCCGGATGGAACAACAGCAGCACGGGAAACACTTCCAGCCGACCCACGATCATGGCCATCGTCATCAAGACGGTGGCGATATCGCTCAGCGGGCTGAAATTGGATGCGGTATCGCCCAGACCCACACCCATGTTGTTCAAGCCGGCCGCCGCTGAACCGAACGCCGTCACCAGGTCCAAGCCAGTCGCCACCAGGGCCAATGACAAGGCGCAATAGCAAAAAATGTAGAGATAATAGAACCCCCACACCGCTTGCATCACCCGCTCCTGCATGGGCCGGTCGCCCAATTTGACCGCGATCTGCGCGGTGGGACGGATCAGCAGCCGGATTTCGCGCACGCTTTGTTTGTACAGCAACAGGAAGCGAACTGCCTTGATGCCACCGCAGGTCGAACCGACGCAACCGCCGAAAAAGCTGCCCAGCAATAGGAGCAAGGGAACGAAAAAGGGCCAGTCCGCCGAATAACCGGCCGAGGTATGGCCATTGCTGGTCACAATGGAAAGACTCTGGAAAAAACCGTGGACCAGCGAGTCCACCAATGGAAAGGTGCCGCTGAAATACAGGTAAGCGCAGGTCAGCGCGACGATCCCGCCGATCACCACCAGAAAGAATTGGAACTCCGCGTCCTGGAACACCAGCCAGAGGCTACGCCGGCGCCACGCCATGAAAAACAGCGCGAAATTGACCGCCGCGATCAGCGTGAACATGCCCGAGATCAACTCGATCGGTAAACTGTGGAAATAACCGATGCTGGCGTCGTGAGTGGAAAAACCACCCAGCGCCAGGGTGGAGAAACTGTGGCAAACCGCGTCGAACGGGCTCATCCCCGCCGCCCAGAACGCCAGCGCGCAGGCGATATTCAAACCAAAGTAGATCACCCATAGGTTCTTGGCGGTCTCGGTGATGCGCGGGGTCAGCTTCTCATCCTTCATTGGCCCCGGCGTTTCGGCCTTATAGAGCTGCATCCCGCCGACACCCAGCATGGGCAGCAAGGCCACCGCCAACACCACGATGCCCATGCCGCCCAACAGGTTCAATTGCGCCCGATAGTAGAGGATCGCCTTGGGCAGAGCGTCGAGGTCGGACAGAATGGTGGCGCCGGTGGTGGTCAGGCCGGAAGCGGTTTCGAACACCGCGTCCACCACCCGCATGTGCGGATGCTCGGCCAGCACGAACGGAATGGCGCCCAGCAGCGACAGCAGCACCCAGAACGCCACCACCACCACGAAGCC
>JAGRHI010000167.1 GCA_020445045.1 Candidatus Competibacteraceae bacterium | reverse complement strand
TGGATTTTTCGGTGATGAACGAGATTGTCCGCACCACCGAATACTGCAACCAGATCGCGGTGCATCCACGCCATCCCTATGCCGGCGACTTGGTCTTTACCGCCTTTTCCGGTTCGCACCAGGACGCGATCAAGAAGGGTTTCACCGCCCAGGAGCGGCGTTGGGCGACCGGCGACCCGCGCTGGGAGGTACCCTATCTGCCGATCGATCCGGCCGATCTGGGCCGCAGCTACGAGGCGGTGATCCGGGTCAACAGCCAGTCCGGCAAGGGCGGCATCGCCTACTTGCTGGAGAAGGATCACGACCTGCGGCTGCCGCGCCGCTTACAGGTCGAGTTCAGCCAACGGGTGCAGGCCATCGCCGATACCACCGGCAAGGAACTCGCCTCGGCGGATATCTGGGCGGCGTTTCAGGCCGAATATCTGCAACCGGACCAGCCGTTCCATTTCATCGAGTACCGCACCGCGCCCGATGGTCAAACCGGCGGCGCCTGCAAGCTGACCGCGACGGTTCGCGAACACGGACGGGAACGGCCGCTCTCGGGCAAGGGTAACGGCCCGATCGACGCGTTCACCGATGCACTGAACCGGCATTTCGGCCTGAATGTCCGAGTGATGGATTATCACGAACACGCCATCGGCACTGGCGCCGACGCCACCGCCGTGTCCTATGTCGAGGTGTGCCTGGACGGCGATCCGGCTTCGCTGTTCGGGGTCGGGATCGACGGCAACATCGTCACCGCCTCGCTGAGGGCGGTGGTCAGCGCGGTCAACCGGGCACTGCGACAGGAATCCGGCAAAACCGATATCGCGTTGGATGCCGCCTGAATCGTACCGGGTGATTGACCGCATCACTTAGGGGACGCTTAAAACGAAAGTGGCACGGAACAAGCGAGCGGGTTCCGTGCCACCAGAACATGCGCGATTCCGGAAAACCACCGGTGGCACGGTCAAGAATCCATGGGTGGAGGAGCTGTCGCGGAGCGAACGCCGTACCGACGGCCGTCCGCCTTGATGGCGCTGATGTCGTTAAAGATGGCTACATAGTTGACGGTCCGGCCCTTGGCATCGCGCAACAGCGTCAACCCCAGCCATTCAGGATAGATCTCGCCGTTCTTGCGTCGGTTCCAGATTTCTCCCTGCCAATGACCGACCCTCTCCAGTTCCGCCCACATCGAGGTGTAGAACCCTTGATCGTGCCGGCCAGAAGACAGAATGTTGGGATTCCGCCCACGCACGTCTTCCAATGAATAACCCGTCACTCTGGTGAAAGCCCGATTGACCGAAACAATGCGATTCTTGGCATCGCTGATCAAAATCCCTTCGGTGCTTTGTTCGTAAACCGCGGCGGCCAGTAGCAACTCCCGCTCGGTCCGCAACTGAGCGGTGATATCGTGGGCCATGATCATTTTGGCGCGGCGGCCCCCCCAATCGAGGGTGTGGGAAACGATCTCGACATCGATCGGCACGCCCTCCTTCTTGCAGTGCCTGCGGGCCTCGGCCCGCACCAATCCTTCCTTGACCTGGGCGATGCTTTCCAGCAGGCCCGGCACATCCTCCGACGGGCGAATGTCGGCGATGGTCATCGCCAGGAATTCGGCGCGACTGTAACCATAATGATCGATGGCGGCATCGTTGACGGCCAGGAACCGCAAGGTCTCCAGATCGTACACCCACATCGGCACTGGGTGTGCCTCGAACAACAAGCGGT
>JAGRHI010000166.1 GCA_020445045.1 Candidatus Competibacteraceae bacterium | reverse complement strand
GATGGATATGATTCGGCTGGCTACGCTAGTCCTCCACAACCAATTGCATAACATTGCGCTCAAGAGGGACGGCCGCTATCGCGCCCGCCCCTTAGCTTTACGTTAGGTGTGTATCTTCGTAGCAGCAAGAGGCATAAGCGCATGATTATTTGGAGTGGACTCGGCTTTCTGGTCGCAGTAATAGGTTTCGCCTCCTTGATCCTCACAGAGTTTGTGTCGGAAAAGGTAACAGGCGACGACCAGTTCTACCAAGAGCACGGATGGGTCATTCTCGTTGGGATGCTTCTCGCCGCAGGGTTGACCTACGGGCTCCATCGACTTCTTCTCCTGCAAAAGGGTCGCGTAGTGATCGATAAGGAGACCGGCCAGGAGGTGGTCTTGCGACCGAGTCATTCTCTATTCTTCATTCCCGTGAAGTGGTGGCCAGCAGTTTTCGTCGGTCTCGGTGTGGTGATTGCAATCGTAAACTCGAAAAGTGGATGAGACTGTTCGGGATGCTGTGCTGCGGTTACGTGTCAGTGCGGACAAATCTTGATGCTGCTTGCTTCATCGGTTCCCACGTTGCACCAGACGTCTAACAAGGCCGCTAATTCCAATCCGCTATGGTTGCTTGGTGTTCCGCGCCGCATAACCACGCGGATCAAGCCGACTCCGGGCAAAAAAACTTCGGATTTTCCACCCTCGCGGCTTATCCGCCGCCCGTACTCGCGACTGCAATGTTTCCGATCCGCCAGCAAGCTGGTTCCTCTCCAACATCCTTGCGGCTCAGCTCCGCGTTATGAGAAAAGAAATAATGAAAATAGGCATAAATGGTACTGGAATTGCGGGCCTGACTCTCGCTTATTGGCTAAAAAAATATGGCCATGAACCAATATTGTATGAACGTGCGCCTGCTTTACGTAAAGGTGGTTATATCGTTGATTTTTGGGGGCTTGGCTATGATATAGCAGAAATGATGGGGCTGATTCCTGCAATCAAGGAACACGGTTATCAAGTTAAAGAATTGTTGAGTGTCGATGGTGAAGGTAAAACACGGGCACAAATGCCTGTAAGTACGGTATCAGAGATAGTCAATGGACGATATATCAGTATTTCACGTAGCCATCTTGCCAGTATTATTTTTGATGCGCTCGAAGGTGTAGAAACCCATTTCGGTCAATCCATAGTAGCGCTTGAGGAGGATAATGACGGCGTCAATGTAACGCTTTCAGATGGTTCAGCAGAGCGCTTCGACCTGATTATTGGCGCAGATGGATTGCACTCGCATATTCGCTCCCTTGTCTTTGGTGTGGAAAGTGAATTTGAACACGACCTGGGAGCTTATGTTGCTGCGTTCACTATCAATGATTACCCTCACCGCAATGAAGAGCAGTATATTGTTCATCCAGAACCCTGCTATCAGATTTCACGCTTTAGTATGCGTGATAATAAGACGCTGATTTTATTTACCTTTAGTAGGGAATTGGTCCGGCACAAACCGGCTAATGAAGCAGAAGAAAAAGCATTATTGCATGAAATTTACAACCATTGTGGCTGGGAAGCCAAAGAAATCCTAA
The DNA here is from genome assembly GCA_020445045.1 of Candidatus Competibacteraceae bacterium. Taxonomy (GTDB): domain Bacteria; phylum Pseudomonadota; class Gammaproteobacteria; order Competibacterales; family Competibacteraceae; genus Competibacter. Next base: position 4,340 of record JAGRHI010000166.1, on the reverse strand, counting down.
ATTATCTCGATGCGGCTGATGATTTTTATTTTGATACCGTAAGCCAGATACAAATGCCTCATTGGAGCAAAGGACGTATCGCATTAATCGGTGATGCAGCTGCTTGTGCTTCGTTATTGGCAGGTGAAGGCACAGGACTCGGTATGACCGAAGCTTATACGTTGGCAGGCGAACTTCATAAAGCGAGTTGTAATTACAAAGCGGCTTTTGCAGCCTATGAAGCGGAACTAAAGCTGTTTTTACATGAAAAACAAAAAGCCGCATCCAAGATGGTAACTTTCTTTGCTGCCGAAAGTTATATGTCCATTATACTGGTGCGTCTCGGCATTAACTTAGCCTCGATACCATTGTTTACCAAACTATTGCTAGGAAATACAGTTAAAGATAATTACAAATTAAAACATTATGGTTGAGTTCTTCATGTCTTTTCAAAATCTCATAACAAGGCAAATGCACTCGGACGGCAAAAAGCAAAGCGAAGCGGCGCTTCGCGTCCGCGACAACGCCTTCGGCTTATCGCCGCCCCGTTGGGCATGGCAGTTCGGTAAACAGTTGAGGGTTCCATATGACATCATCCCTTCAGCAGACCTTGGAGGAACTTTTTGCCGCCAATCGGATTCTTGCCGGCGAGGGCGTCATCGACGGATTTGGTCATGTCTCGGTTCGCAGCCCGCTCCAGCCTGACCACTACTTCATGACCCGAAGCAATGCGGGCGGTCCGGTGGAGGAATCGGGCGTGGTCGAGCTTGATGCACAAAGCGATGTCATTCGCCCGGCCGAGGTCCGACCCTCGATCGAGCGCTTCATCCACGGGGAGATTTACCGCGCTCGGCCCGATGTGATGGCCGTGGTGCATACCCATGCTCCGGCGCTCATCCCGTTTGGCGTGAGCCCGACGCCGCTGCGTCCGCTGTACCACATGTGTGGCTTCCTTGCGGCGGGCGCGCCGGTATTCGATATCCGCAAGGATCACGGCATGACCAATCTACTCATTACGCGGGCTGATCTTGGCCGCGCCCTCGCGGCGACGTTGGGGAACTGCGCGGTGGTACTCATGCGTGGCCACGGCGCGACGGTGGTCGGCTCCTCCGTGAAGGAAGCGGTCTTCCGAGCCGTATACACCATGGTCAACGCCCAACTCCAGCCCATTGCGATGCAACTCGGCGAGCCCATCTATCTTGCGCCCGAGGAGGCCAGGCTGGCGGACGAGCTTCACCACGCCGTCCTCAATCGGCCCTGGGAGTATTGGCTGAAGAAGCACCCAATCCACTCAAGAGAGAAACAAATATCATGACTGAAAGAACCGGTCGTTGTCTTTGCGGCGCGGTAAGTTTTAAGCTGGTCACGGAACCGCTGGCCACCCGCATTTGCTGGTGCCGCGATTGCCAGCACCTCGCGGCGAATGGGTCGGTGAATCTGTTGGTTCCCGCAGACGGACTCAGCTATTCCGGGGTGCTTTCCGAGTACACGAAGATCGCCGACAGTGGCGATGAGGTCATTCGTCAATTTTGCCCGAAGTGCGGCACTCATCTGTTCGCCAAGGCTTCCAACCGTCCCGAGTTCCGGGTGGTTCGAGCGGGCAACCTGGATGATCCTTCCTCTATTCAACCCAGCACGAACATTTGGGTTGCGAGCGCACCGAGTTGGGCTTGTCTGGACCCAGCGCTTGAGCGTGTGGAGCAGCAGCCGATGCCACCTAAATAACAGCGTATGGGTTGGGTTGCCGTGATTTCTGGCGCCCAACCATTCATAACTGGCCTAATTGCTCTCCTCGTTGCAACCGTTCCGCCACCCGCAACGCCCAAGCGTAGATGGTCAACGAGGGGTTGACTCGACTGGAGCGCGGCAGGACGCTGCCGTCCACCACGTACAGATTATCCAAGCCGTGCACCTTACCGTCGGCATTCACCACGGAGGTGCGGGGATCGCTGCCCGCGACCAGCGTGCCGCAGGCGTGCGCGGTGCCGGCCAACGGAATGCCCTTGGCTGCCGCCGGCAGGCCGATTTTCCACAGCGCCCTGGTGAAATCGCGCACCAATCGCCGATGTTCCTCCCACGCCGCCGGCAAGCGCGCCGAATCGTAGTCGAGTTGGGGATACTGCGCGCCATTGCGCTTGGCGACGACGCGGTTGGCGGGATCGGAACCATCCTCGGTCTGCAAGAAGAAACCGTAAGCGCGATGACCAAGTACACGGGCGAACCCACGCGGCACGAAGCCCGGAATCAGGGTACTGAGCAATTCGCCGTCGAAGCCCAGCGGCTGGATGCTGCTGTGCGGCAGCCGTTCGTTCAACAACAGCAGGGTTTTCCGCAGCAGATCGGTCTTGGGAGTCACGGAAAACGCCAGCACGGCGCTGAGCAAGTGGGATTTGTAATTTCGTCCCACCGCATCCGCGCACGGCAACCGTTCGGCCAGACCGCTGTCGGCCAGATAACTTTGCAACAGCCGTGGCGAGTGCAGCGCGCCGGCCGCCAGCAATACCGCATCGGCCCGGAACTCGCCGCCCTCTTCGGTGCGAACACCAATCAGTCGCTCGGGCCGATCGGGATCGGCGATGAAATCGCGAACTGCCTGCCCGGTCAGTATGGTCAGATTGGGCAGATGCTGAACCCGCTCCAACAAAGCGTGCTGGCCGTCGGCTTTCAGGTTCTTGACCGAAGCGAAAGCGTCGAAATGCGCGGCTTCTTCGCGATGCTCGACGATGTGGGGGTCCAAAGCCAGCGTCAGAGGCCGGGCGTTCCAACCGGCGCCGTTGCGGGTCAGCTTGCCGACGATGGCTCGCAGATCCGGTTCCGGCTCGAATTGATGGACGCCCAACAAGGTTTCGGCTTGCTCATAGTAAGGCAGCAATTCCCGATACGAAATCGGCCAGGGCAAGCATTGATACGCCGGTTCGGCCTCGAATTCGTGCGGCTCGAACCGGGCCAGGGCCGCGCCGTACCACTTGGTCTTGCCGCCCAGATTGAAATATTCCTCCGGCTCGAAGGTTCGGCCATTCTTGTCCAGCCAGTGCTCCTTGCTCTTGAAAATCCCCTGCCGGATGACTTTATCCACGTCCAGGGTGCTGCCGTCGCGCGGGAGTTCCTGGCCTTTCTCCAGCAGCAGCACCCGGTGGCCAGCGCGCGCCAGGGCGTAAGCCGCCGCCGATCCGCCCGCGCCGGAACCGACGATGAGGGTGTCATATTGTTCGTTCATGTCAGCCGCCCATGTCGAAACCAGGATACAGAGTCATGCCGCCATCCACGTACAGGGTGGCGCCGGTGACGTAATCGGAATCGTCGGAGGCCAACCACACCGTGGCGCGAGCGATGTCGTCCGGTTCGCCGACCCGGCGGGCGGGAATCAACTTGAGCAGTTCCGCCTCGGCCTCGGAGGTCATCCAGGCGGCGGTATTGATCGGGGTCTTGATCGCACCGGGCGAGATCGCGTTGACGCGGATGCGCTGTGGCGCAAGTTCCTGAGCCATGGTTTTCATCATCATGCTCACCCCGCCCTTGGAGGTGGCGTAGTTGACGTGTCCCGCCCACGGAATGACATCGTGCACCGATGAAATGCAGATGATCTTGCCGGCGACGTGCGATAGTTCCGGCACCACGCCGCGATGGAGAAACTCGCGCACGGCGGCGCGGGAGCACAAAAATTGGCCGGTCAAATTGATGTCGATGACCCGTTGCCAATCGGTCAAACTCATCTCGACCAGCGGTGCATCTTTCTGGAGGCCGGCGTTGTTGACCAGGATGTCGACACTGCCCCAAGTTTCGATCATTTCGGCGAACATCGCCTCGACTTCGTCTTCGCGGCTGACGTCGGCGCGAATCGCCATCGCTTCGCCACCGGTTGCTCGGATTTTCTCGACCATGGCGTGCGCCCGGTCCGCGCCGCCGGCGTAGTTGACGACCACTTTCGCGCCGGCCGCCGCCAGCGCTTTGGCGATGGCGGCGCCGATACCGGAACTGGCACCGGTCACCAGGGCGCGTTGGCCTTTCAGCGGGGGTTCACAAGTCTCAGTCAGCGACATAAATTTCTCCTTGCAAAGAATTCAGCATTCGATTCAATTGGATAGAACGGGTTTTACCGCAGTGGGACGCCATGGAAACGGTTTGTTTTTGTCGCGCGCCGCTAAATCGAGCAGGGCAGCCGACAGGTCGGAGCTTAAAACGCCGCCTATTCTCCATTTCCTTGAAATAATCGGATTGACATCAATAACACGGTTAATGGATGATCGATTCATGGCGATACTCCTCGTATTAGATCAATAACAGTTCAATAGGAAATTCTCGTAAAAATATCAGTAGGATCTGATGGTGAGCGGCCTAATGAACGACCACCGCCTGGAAGG
>JAGRHI010000165.1 GCA_020445045.1 Candidatus Competibacteraceae bacterium | reverse complement strand
TCATGATGGGCTTGAAGTTCATGGGCGACGTGCCGTTTCACGAGGTCTACATCCACGGCCTGGTGCGCGATCAGGACGGCAACAAGATGTCGAAATCCAAGGGCAACGTGCTGGACCCGCTGGACATCATCGACGGCGTCAACCTGGACGAACTGGTGGCCAAGCGCACCACCGGCCTGATGCAACCACAGATGGCGCCCAAGATCGAGAAAGCCACGCGCAAGCAGTTCCCGGACGGCATCCGCGCCCACGGCACCGACGCGCTACGCTTCACCTTCGCCGCGCTGGCAACCACCGGGCGCGACATCGTGTTCGACATGGGCCGGGTCGAGGGCTACCGCAACTTCTGCAACAAGCTGTGGAACGCCGCCCGCTACGTACTGATGAACACCGAAGGGAAGGATACCGGACTGAGTGGCGGCGAGATCGAACTCAGTCAGGCTGACCGCTGGATTCTGGCCCGCCTGCAACGCACCATCGACGAGGTCAACGCGGCGGTGCGGGGCTACCGTCTCGATCAAATGGCGCAAGCGATCTACGAGTTCACCTGGAACGAATTCTGCGACTGGTATCTGGAACTGTCCAAGCCGGTGCTGACCGACCCCGCCAGTTCCGAAGCGGCGCAACGCGGCGCCCGGCGGACCCTGGTTCGGACGCTGGAAACCCTGCTGCGCCTGCTGCACCCGCTGATGCCGTTCATCACCGAGGAAATCTGGCAACGCGTCGCGCCGCTGACCGGCGTGGCGGGCGGCTCCATCATGCTCCAGCCCTATCCCGAAGCGGACAGGACGCTGGTCGATGACGTGGCGGTCGCCGACATCGAATGGCTGCGGCAGTTCCTGCTGGGCGTGCGCCGCATTCGCGCCGAGATGAACATCGCGCCGGGCAAGCCGCTGCCGGTGCTGCTGCAACACGGTTCCAGCGACGATCGCCAGCGGCTGGAACGGCACCGCCGGGCGCTGAGCACCCTGGGTCGGCTGGAAACGATCGACTGGCTGGACGAACACGCGCCAGTCCCCGAGGCCGCCACCGCGCTGGTCGGCGGCATGAACATTCTGATTCCGATGGCCGGCTTGATCGACAAGGCGGCGGAGATCGCCCGCCTCGACAAGGAAATCGCCAAACTGCGCAAGGAAGAGGAACGTGGCGCGGCCAAACTGGGCAACGCCGATTTTCTCGGCCGCGCCCCGGCCGCGGTGGTCGAGAAAGAACGCACCCGCCTGGCGGAACTCCAAACGGCTATCCTCAAGCTGGAGGAACAACGGACCCGAATCCAGCAGATGTGAATGCCTAGAACCCATTCCGACTATCGAACAAGGAATACGAAATGGACCCGCAAGACTCCGCATCCGCGAAAAAATCGAACTTGGGCAACAAAGTCACCAAAGTGGCGACGTTCTACCATCCCCGCACCTGGAAAGAAAAAGGTCTGTGGTGGACCCTGGGCCTGTTCGTCGTCACCTACATCGTCGTGGTGATCGTGCTCGGTTTCATCTGGTCGCGCTCGCCCGGCGAGTTCAACGTGCGCGAAAGCGCGCTGGCCATGGCCAACCAGGACGAGAAAAAGCTGGTGCCGGGCTACGTGACCACCGCCACCGCCATCCGCATCGCCGAGACCCTGCTGGACAAGCCCGGCGGCTATCTCAGCAACGACATCACCCCACCGGGCATTTATCTGGACAATATCCCCAACTGGGAATTTGGCGCGCTGACCGAGTTGCGCGATCTGGTGCGCTCGATGCGCAACGATTTCAGCCGCTCGCAAACCCAGTCGCTCGAAGACAAGGACTTGCAAGTCGCCGATCCGCAGTTCAATTACGATTCAAACTCCTGGATTTTGCCGTCCACCGAGTCGGAGTACCGTAAGGGCGTGAGAGCGCTGTACCGCTATCTGGAACGACTCTCCGACGACAAGACCTACGACGGCCAGTTCTTCACCCGCGCCGACAACCTCAACGCCTATCTAGCGGTGGTCGAGAAGCGGCTCGGCAGTCTGGCGCAACGACTGGCGGCCAGCGTTGGCCAAACTCGCTTCAACACCGATCTGGCTGGGGACCCCAATGCCCGCCAATCGACCCCGACGCCGGCGCAATCCCATGTCAAGACGCCCTGGACGAAGATCGACGACAACTTCTTCGAGGCGCGCGGCTATACCTGGGCCTTGCTGCATACCCTGAAGGCGCTGGAGGTGGATTTCGCCAGTGTCCTGGAGAACAAGAACGCCGTGGTTTCGCTCAAGCAGATCATCCGCGAGTTGGAAAATACCCAGGCGTTCATCTGGAGTCCGCTCATTCTCAACGGCACCGGTTTCGGGCCGATGGCCAACCATTCGCTGATCATGGCCTCCTATGTCTCCCGCGCCAATGCCGCCATCATCGACCTGCGCAACCTGCTGGTGCAGGGTTAAGCGCGCAAGGGAGAAAGGCGTAGGGATGGCGAATTTCAACACTCACCTGATGGGCGCGATGGCGGTCAGCGGCTTGACCGCCACCGCGCTGACGATGACCGGGATGTTCCCGCATCAGGCGGTGATCGGCTATTTCGTGCTGGGCGTGATCGGCGGCCTGCTGCCCGACATCGATTCGCCGAACTCGATCCCGGTCCGCATCGCCTTCGCGGCGCTGGCGGTGGTGGCCGGATTCTTGCTGATATTCGCCTTCGGCCGACGTTATTCGCTGGTGGAACTACTGGTGCTGTGGCTGGGTTGTTTCCTGTTGCTTCGTTACGGCGTATTCGTTCTGCTCGACCGTCTCACCGTCCATCGCGGCCTGGTCCATTCGATTCCGGCGGGCATCGGTTTCGGTCTGACCACCACCTTCATCGCCTACCATGCCTTCAATGCGTCCGTGCTCCATGCCTGGCTTTGCGGCGCCTTCGTCACGCTGGGTTTTATCGTCCACTTGCTGCTGGACGAGTTCTACAGCGTCGATCTGTTCGGCAAGAAACTGTTGAAAAGTTCCTTTGGCACCGCGCTCAACCTGGGTAGCCTCAATCAGCCCATCGGCACGGCGATGTTGTATCTGGCCGTCATCGGACTGTTCCTGCTCTGCCCATCGCCTCGGCCTTTCGTCGAACTGATCCTGGATGGCGGCACCTACCGAGGCGTGACCCAGCGTCTGCTGCCCGGCGAGACGTGGTTCTCGGACTGGTCGCGCCACTTATCGCCGCCGGGTCCGCCCAGCCGTTAAGCGACTCGGACCGGGTTCGCAAATCCCTTGCCCGTTCCACTCGCTGTCATCGGATGATCATCCCGGCTTCATAAAAGTTTTGCGCGAACCGGCCATAGTGCCGGCATGATCGCTATCCCTTCCCC
>JAGRHI010000164.1:2586-3093 GCA_020445045.1 Candidatus Competibacteraceae bacterium | reverse complement strand
GGCGTCATAGGCGGACAGGCCATACTGTGCCGTGAAGCGCTGTTTCTTGACGTCCGGCAGTTCCGGCAAGGCGGCGCGGGCGGCATCGATGAACGCATCGTCCAGCACCAGCGGCAGCAGATCGGGATCGGGGAAGTAGCGGTAATCGTTGGCTTCTTCCTTGCCGCGCATGGAACGAGTTTCGCCCTGGTCCGGGTCGTACAGCCGGGTTTCCTGCACCACCTTGCCGCCGGATTCGATCAGGTCGATCTGCCGTTCGATCTCGAACTCGATGGCCCGTTCGACGAAGCGGAAGGAGTTGAGATTCTTGAGTTCGGCGCGGGTGCCGAGCTTGGACTCGCCCTTGGGTCGTACCGACACGTTGGCGTCGCAGCGGAACGAACCTTCCTGCATGTTGCCGTCGCAGATACCGAGATATACCACCAGTTGGTGCAGCTTCTTCATATACGCCACCGCCTCCTTGGCCGAACGCATATCCGGCTCGGAGACGATTTCCAGCAGCGGCGT
>JAGRHI010000164.1:2403-2549 GCA_020445045.1 Candidatus Competibacteraceae bacterium | reverse complement strand
GACCGACCGTGAAAATCCTCGTGCAGCGACTTACCGGCATCTTCCTCCAGATGGGCGCGGGTGATGCCGATCACCTTGCTGGAGCCGTCGTCCAGGTCGATGGTCAACTGGCCTTTCTGGACCACCGGCAGTTCGTACTGGCTGAT
>JAGRHI010000164.1:2037-2218 GCA_020445045.1 Candidatus Competibacteraceae bacterium | reverse complement strand
GGCGCCGTAGGCGGTGGAGGCCCCGGAGAAGATCTTGCTCTTGGTGGCGAGCTGGGCATGGATTTCCAGCCCGATAACCGTTTCCCATTCCATAAATCGAAACCTTGCGAATTGAACGTCAGGCGAAGGCGGCGGGCGCGCGCAGGTGCCAGTCGGTGGCTTGCTGATAGCGGTGCGCCGT
>JAGRHI010000164.1:0-1913 GCA_020445045.1 Candidatus Competibacteraceae bacterium | reverse complement strand
ACATGGTGATCGGATCGTCCACCTTCTCGCCCAGCTTGAAGGCCACGGTCGGCGAGGTTGGCCCCGCGATCACGTCCACCTGTTGGAACGCCCGTTGAAAGTCGTCGCTGATCAAGCGGCGGATCTGCTGCGCTTTCAGATAGTAGGCATCATAATAGCCGGCCGACAGCGCGAAGGTGCCGACCAGGATGCGGCGGGTAACCTCGGGACCGAAGCCTTCGCCGCGCGAGCGGGTGTACAGGTCCAGCAAATCCTTGGGATTTTCGCAGCGATGGCCGTAGCGCACTCCGTCGAAACGCGCCAGGTTGGAGGAGCATTCCGCCGGAGCGATCACGTAATAGGCGGGAATCGCCAATCGACTGTTGGGCAAGCTGATTTCGACCGCCTTCGCGCCCAGCTTCCGATACTCGGCGATGGCGTCTTCCACCACTTGGGTCACCGCGCCGTCCAGTCCCTCGCCGAAGTATTCTTTCGGCAGGCCAATCTTCAGGCCATCCAGCGGCCGGTCGAGCAAGGCGGTGTAGTCGAGCACCGGTCGGTCGGCGCTGGTGGAATCGCGCGGGTCGAAACCGGCCATCGCGCCCAGCAGCAGGGCGCAATCCTCGGCGCCGCGCGCCATCGGTCCGCCTTGGTCGAGGCTGGAGGCGTAGGCGATCATTCCCCAGCGCGAGACCCGGCCATAGGTCGGTTTGAGGCCGGTGATGCCGCACAGCGCGGCCGGTTGACGGATCGAGCCGCCGGTGTCGGTGCCGGTGGCGCCCGGCGCCAGCCGCGCCGCCACGGCGGCGGCGGACCCGCCGGAGGAGCCGCCGGGCACCATCGCCAGATCCCAAGGGTTGTGGACCGGGCCATACAGGCTGGTTTCATTGGACGAGCCCATGGCGAACTCGTCCATGTTGGTCTTGCCCAGCATCACCGCGCCGGCGGCATTCAGTTTCTCGACCACGGTGGCGTCATAGGGCGCGACGAAGCGATCCAGCATGCGCGAGCCGCAGGAGGTGCGTACCCCCTCGGTGCAGAAGATATCCTTGTGGGCGATGGGGATACCGGTCAGCGGCCCCGCTTCACCTCGGCGGCGGCGCTGGTCGGCGGCGCGCGCGCGGACCAGCGCCGCTTCGGCGGTGACGGTGATGAAGGCGTTCAGTTGGGGGTTGAACCGTGCCACGCGCTCCAGGAAAGCACGGGTCAGCTCTTCGCTGCTGAACTCGCCGGCGGCGAGGCCGGCGCTGAGTTGGGCGATGGTTTTCTCATGCATGGCAGTGGAATCGGAAATGGATTATCCAAGAACTTCCCGCCCTCCTTGAGGGAGCGCGAAGCGAGGGTGTCGGGGTTCGGCGCGAGCGTCGCGGTTCACTCGATCACCTTCGGCACCAGATACAGCCCGGCTTCGACTTGCGGGGCGATGGCCTGGAAGTGCTCGCGCTGGTCGGGTTCGGTGACCGCGTCGGGACGCAGGCGCTGCGTCATGTCCAGTGGATGTGCCATCGGCGCGACGCCGGCCGTATCGGCGGCATTCATCTGCGCCACCAGTTCGAGAATGGCGGACAGGTTGCGGGCGTAGGCCGGCACATCCTCGTCGCGGATGGCCAAGCGCGCCAGATGGGCGATTTTGGCGACTTCGGCGGGTCCCAGGGACATCGCGAGAGTTCTCCTTGCAAGGGGTCGAAGAAAACGGACATGTAACCCTATCATAATTTGCCGGCTTGCTCCTAACCCCCCTGCTTGCTAGCATTAGCCGTTTCTGACGATAGGACTTTCGACAACATGTTCAAATGGTTGCGCGGCAAGTTCTCCAACGATCTCTCGATCGATCTGGGGACCGCTAACACGTTGATTTATGTTCGGGGAGGCGGCATCGTCCTCAACGAACCCTCGGTGGTCGCCATCAATCAGGACCCGGTTCGGGGGATTCG
>JAGRHI010000163.1 GCA_020445045.1 Candidatus Competibacteraceae bacterium | reverse complement strand
GAACGGTATTTCATGCCGTTTGTCCTGCTGTTTCTGACGCTGTTCGCGGCCAGCGGCATCGGCAACGGCGCCACCTTCCGCACCAGCGCCATGGTGTTTCCCAAGGAACAGGCCGGTCCGGTGCTGGGCTGGACCTCGGCGGTCGCTGCTTACGGCGCGTTCATCATCCCGCAAGTGTTTGGCGAGCAGATCAAGGCCACCACGCCCGAATACGCGCTCTACGGTTTCGCCATTTTCTACTTCGTCTGTCTGGTGCTGAACGGGTGGTACTACCTCGGTCCCAAGGCGGAATTCAAGAATCCTTAGCAGGCTAAAGGCTGAGAGGTAAGCAGAGATGAGTCACTTTCTCGACCGACTGAACTTTTTCAAGAAGATTACCGACACCTTCTCTGGCGATCATGGCATCGTCACCAACGAGGATCGTGGCTGGGAAGACGCCTACCGCGCCCGTTGGCAACACGACAAGATCGTGCGTTCCACCCACGGCGTGAACTGCACCGGCTCCTGTAGCTGGAAAATTTACGTCAAGAACGGGCTGGTGACTTGGGAAACCCAGCAGACCGATTACCCGCGCACTCGCGATGATTTGCCCAATCATGAGCCGCGTGGCTGCTCGCGCGGCGCGTCTTATAGCTGGTATCTGTACAGCGCCAACCGGGTGAAATACCCGATGATTCGGGGCCGATTGATCAAGCTTTGGCGCGCGGCGCTGGCGGTGCATCAAGACCCGGTGGCGGCGTGGGCATCCATCGTCGAAGACCCGACCAAGGCAACCGAATACAAGAGCCAGCGCGGTTTGGGCGGTTTCGTTCGCGCCACCTGGGACGAGGTCAACCCGATCATCGCCGCCGCCAACGTCTACACCGCCAAGCAATACGGTCCGGATCGCATCTACGGCTTTTCGCCGATTCCGGCCATGTCGATGGTGTCTTACGCCGCCGGTTCCCGCTATCTGTCGCTGATCGGCGGCGCGTGCGGCAGTTTCTACGACTGGTACTGCGACTTGCCGCCCGCCAGCCCAATGGTCTGGGGCGAGCAAACCGACGTGCCGGAATCCGCCGACTGGTACAACTCCACCTTCCTGATGATGTGGGGTTCCAATGTCCCGCAGACTCGCACCCCGGACGCCCACTTCATGACCGAGGTGCGCTACAAGGGCACCAAGACGGTGGTGGTCTGCCCGGACTATTCGGAAGCCTCCAAATTCGCCGATATCTGGCTGCATCCGAAGCAGGGCACCGATGCCGCCGTGGCGATGGCCATGGGCCACGTCATCCTGCGCGAGTTCTATCTCGATGGTAAATCGGACTATTTCACCGATTACGTCCGCACCAAGACCGATTTTCCCTATCTGGTGTTGCTCGATCCGCGCAAGGACGGAACTTACGTCAATGGCCGTTTCCTGCGTGCCTCTGATCTGGCCGATAACGCGGGTCAGACGAATAACCCGGAATGGAAGACGCTGGCGTTCGACGAGAACAGCGGCCATCTGCTGGTTCCCAACGGTTCCATCGGTTTCCGCTGGGGTGAGAAAGAGGGACTGGTCGGCAAGTGGAATCTGGAGCCGAAAGAGTCGCTGACTGGTGCCGAAACCCAATTACGCTTGTCGGTGAACGAAATCCGGGACGAGGTGGTTCCGGTCGCCTTCCCCTATTTCGGTTCGACCCAACACCCGCATTTCGCCTGCACCGCGCATGACGCCGTGCAAGTCCGCAATGTGCCGGCGAAGAAGGTTAAGTTGGTCGATGGCTCCGAAGCGCTGGTCGCCACTGTTTACGATCTGACCTTGGCGCAATACGGGCTGGATCGTGGTCTGGGTGGCGCTAACGTCGCTAAAACCTATGACGACGATGTGCCTTATACGCCGGCCTGGCAGGAGAAAATCACCGGAACGCCGCGTGAGCAAATCATCACCGTCGCCCGCCAGTTCGCCGAGAACGCCGACAAGACTCACGGTAAGTCGATGATCATCATCGGCGCGGCGATGAACCACTGGTATCACATGGACATGAACTACCGGGGTGTCATCAACATGTTGATGATGTGCGGCTGCGTCGGTCAAAGCGGCGGCGGTTGGTCGCATTACGTGGGTCAGGAGAAGCTGCGCCCGCAGACTGGCTGGACGGCGCTGGCGTTCGCCCTGGATTGGCACCGTCCGCCCCGGCATATGAACTCGACGTCGTTCTTCTACATCCACAGCAGTCAGTGGCGCTACGAGAAGCTGGCGATGACCGAGATTCTGTCGCCGCTGGTCGATCCGCAACAGTGGCGGGGGACGCAAATCGACTACAACGTGCGTTCGGCGCGCATGGGTTGGTTGCCGACCGCGCCACATTTCGACGTCAATCCACTGCAAATCACTAAGGATGCCACCGCCGTGGGTAAAGCGCCGAACGCGTATCTGGCGGAGAATCTCAAGGCCGGTAAGGTCAATTTCGCCTTCGAGGACCCGGACAATCCGGCCAACTTCCCGCGCAACCTATTCGTCTGGCGCTCCAACTTGCTCGGTTCTTCGGGCAAGGGTCACGAATACTTCCTCAAATATCTCCTCGGCGCGGTGCATGGCGTGCAGGGCAAGGATTTGGGCGAGGAAGGCGGCGAAAAGCCGTTGGAAGTGAAATGGCGGAAGGGCGCGGAAGGCAAGCTCGATTTGTTGGTGACGCTGGATTTCCGCATGTCCACCACCTGCCTGTACTCGGACATCGTGTTGCCGACCGCCACCTGGTACGAGAAGAATGATCTCAACACCAGCGACATGCACCCCTTCATCCACCCGTTGAGCGCGGCCGTCGATCCCGCTTGGGAATCGCGCACCGACTGGGATATTTTCAAGGGTATCGCCAAGGCGTTTTCGGAAACCTGTTCCGGTCATCTGGGGGTGGAAAAAGACATCGTCGCCTTGCCAACCCTGCACGATACCCCCAGCGAGCTGGCCATGCCGGAGGTGAAGGACTGGAAGAAGGGCGAATGTGAGCTGATTCCCGGCAAGACCGCGCCGAGCCTGGTTGTGGTCGAGCGCGACTATCCGAACACCTACCAGAAGTTCACCTCGGTCGGGCCGCTACTGGATAAAGTTGGCAACGGCGGTAAGGGCATCACTTGGAATACCGAACACGAGGTCGAAGCGCTGGCGACGCTGAATTACACCGTGCTGGAGGAGGGTGTGTCCAAGGGCCGGCCCCGTATCGACAGCGACATCGACGCCGCCGAAATGATCATGATGCTGGCCCCGGAGACCAACGGCCACGTCGCGGTGAAAGCCTGGGCGGCGCT
>JAGRHI010000162.1:331-1766 GCA_020445045.1 Candidatus Competibacteraceae bacterium | reverse complement strand
AACGGCTGTTCGCGAAACACCGACACGTAGTTGTCCCAATTCCAGGTCACGGGAAAGTAATCCACGCTGAACAACTCGGAACCGGCTTTCAGCGAGGTGACGATGGCGTAGTAAAACGGAAATACCGCATACAGAATGATCGCCGCCACCAGTAGATAAAAACCGACCAGACCCAGGAACCGTTTCATCGTTTATCTCCCTTCAAAACGAACGCGGCCAAAGGTGATGTACAGCACGGTGCACAGGGCCACGGTCAGGAACAACAGCGTTGACGCCGCCGAGCCGTAGCCCACCGCCTGGAAGTCCACCAGTTGCTGGCGGGCGTAGACCGACATCGACATGGTGTCCTTGCTGTTGGAGGTCAGCACGTAGATCAGGTCGAAGATGCGCAGGGCGTCCAGCAGGCGGAAGATCACCGCCACCATCAGCGCGGGCTTGATCAGCGGCAGGGTCACCTTGAAAAACACCCGGACCGGATGAATGCCGTCGACCCGCGCCGCCTCGTAACAATCGGTGGGCAGCATCTGCAAGGCGGCTAGGATCAGCAGCGCCATGAATGGCGTGGTTTTCCACACATCGACCAGGATCACCGCCGTCAGGGCCAGATCGGGGCTGGCCGTCCACGCCAAGGGGGCGGAAATCAGCCCCAGACCGAGCAGCATGTGATTGAGGATGCCGAACTGGTCGTGCATCATCCAACCCCACATCTTGGCCGACACGATGGTCGGAATCGCCCAGGGGATCAGCACCGCCGCCCGGACCAAGCTCCGTCCCTTGAAGGAGGCGTCGAGCACCAGGGCGACGATCAGCCCCAGGATGGTTTCCAGAGTGACGGAGATCGCCGAGAACTTCAGGGTGTTCCAAACCGCGTTCCACCATTCGCCGTCGGCCAGCACGCCGTACCATTCGCCGTCGACGTAGGTGAGATAGTTTTCCAAACCAATGAAGCGGGCGCTGCCCAGATCGGACAGATTGGCGTCGGTAAAACTGAACCAGATGGTGCGGAACAGCGGCCAACCGGCCACCAGCGCCAGCAGAACCAGCATCGGCGCCAGAAATAGCCACGCCGCCCGCACGCGGCTGCGGGTGAGTTGGGACCGTTGCGGTTGGGTTAGGTTGCCGGCCATGTCCGCTGGGCGGTCGGCGATTTCGGCTTCTGCGGTAGCCATTATGACCCTCTCGTGAACCTATGAAGCGCCATCGGACAACGGCGGCAACGGTCACGCCGCGCCGCCGGGTTGTTATTGCGGTTTTGGACTCACCACCGGCCGCCGCGGCTCATCCGTTTGAGCGAGCCTTCCAGTTGCGCCAAGCTGGCGTCGGCCTTGGCCCGGCCGGACAACACCCCATGCACGGCGTTCCAGAAATCGTTGCTCGCCTGGTTGTACTTGGCGCCGGTGACGGTGGACGGACGCGCCACGGCATTGACGAAGGT
>JAGRHI010000162.1:0-137 GCA_020445045.1 Candidatus Competibacteraceae bacterium | reverse complement strand
GTGGCGGCGCTGCGCCCGTCCGCGCCGCCCTTGGGCAGCGCGCTCACGCCGACCTTATCCTTGATGGCGCTCTCCGGCCCCTGCGCCAGCGACCAGGCATAGGGCCAGTTGCGCATGAACACGGCATTGCCGGACTG
>JAGRHI010000161.1 GCA_020445045.1 Candidatus Competibacteraceae bacterium | reverse complement strand
CCAGATAGCGGGTGATGAGGGCGGCCGAGCGCTCGGCGCCCGGATCGGGATAACGGCCTTCGATGATGCCGACCGGAATGGCGGTGGTCACGTCCCTGGTTTCCAGCGCCCGCAATACCTCGTAATCCTGACGGGCGGCGGCGCTGGGCAGCTCCTTGACCACGTAGATCCCCTGCTCGTAAGGCACGAAACGCACCTCGTGCCGGGAAGGTCCGCGAGGGAGATCGACAAAACGCTCGTCGGGCCATTCGACGATGGACCGTGCCCACGGTAAATCAAGGAAGTCCGGGTGTCCGGCCCGGACCTTGAGAGCGAACAATGGATTCATACACCGCACCGGCCGTTAGCACCAAGACAGAACCTCCTCGTACCCCGCACCCCCGTCGATCCAGGTGCGGCGTTGCGGCGAAGCACACGGTCCCGTTCCCGCGCGATCAGGCAGCCAGAATCGCTTCGATCGCCCGCAGTTCCTCGGCCTGAAACGCCGTCGCCCGCAAGGCGGCGACACCGTCTTCGATCTGCTCCACCCGGCTGGCGCCGATCAGGGCGGAGGTGACGCCCGCATGGCGCAGCACCCAGGCCAGGGCCATCTGCGCCAGGGTTTGCCCCCGTTGTCGGGCGAAGTCGTTAAGCCCCCGCGCCTTGGCGATCTTTTCCGGCGTGATGTCGTCCGTTTGCAAAAAGCCATGCGCCTTTGCCGCCCGCGAATCGGCGGGCAGACCATCGAGATATTTATGAGTGAGCAATCCTTGTGCCAGAGGTGAGAATACGATACAGCCGATACTTTCCTCCGCGAGCACATCCAGCAAACCTCGCTCGATCCAGCGATCGAACATGCTGTAGCGCGGCTGGTGAATCAGGCAAGGGGTTCCCAACTCGCGCAGCAGCCGCGCGGCCTGCCGCGTCTGCTCCGGGGAGTAGGACGAGATGCCCACATAAAGCGCCTTGCCCTGCCGGACCACGTGATCCAGGGCGGCCATCGTTTCTTCCAGGGGCGTATCGGGATCGGGACGGTGATGATAGAAAATATCGACGTAATTCAGTCCCATCCGCTTCAAACTCTGATCGAGGCTGGCCACCAGGTATTTGCGCGAACCCCATTCACCGTAGGGACCGGGCCACATCCAGTAGCCGGCCTTGGTGGAGACGATCAGTTCGTCTCGGTGGTTCCTCAGATCCTTGTTGAGGATACGTCCGAAGGTTTCCTCGGCCGATCCGGGCGGCGGACCGTAATTATTGGCCAGATCGAAATGGGTGATGCCCAGATCGAAGGCGCGCAGGATCATGTCCCGCGCGTTGGCGAGGGTGTCGACCTCACCGAAGTTGTGCCACAGCCCCAGGGAAATGGCGGGTAGCCGCAAACCGCTGCGCCCGCAGCGGTTGTAGGTCATGCGGTCGTAGCGGGTACTGGCGGGCGTTGCGGGCATGGCATCCTCCGGCGGGAATCCACAGTCGAATCACCGCGGCTACCAGCCACCACGGAATTTGACGAGCCGTAATTGGTTCTCTAGCGCGTTCAGGTTGTCCACCGCCGTCCCCTGGCCCTGGAGCACATTATGCACGGCATCCCAAAAGTAGGTCGTCACCGCCATGTAGTCTTCGCCGGTCTGGGGGACGGGACGGGCCACCGCGTTCTCCACGATGGGCCGCAGCTTGGCGAAAAACGGAGTAGCCGCCAGAACCTCGGGGTCTTCATACAGACCCATGATGGTCGGCGGATAGGCGCCCGCGATGGCGCGCTGTTTCTGGACCGCTTCGCTGGTCAGATAGCGCACCAGATCGGCCGCCACCGCCGGATTCTTGGAATACTTGGAGACGGCAAGTTGCCAGCCGCCCAAGGTGCTGGCGGACATGCCTTTAACCCCGCCCCGGGGCAGCGGCGCCACCCCGATCTTGCCGGCCACCGGGCTATCCTTGGCGTTGAGCAAGGCCCAGGCATAGGGCCAGTTGCGCATGAACACGGCGTTGCCGCGCTGGAATAGCCGGCGCGCGTCTTCCTCGTTGAAGGAAATCACGCGCGGCGGCGCGACCGTGTCGATCCAGCTTGCCGCCCGGGCGATCGCCATCACCGCCTGGGGATTGTCGATCGTGATGGCGCCATCCGCGCCGACCACCGTGCCGCCGCCATAGGCGGCGATCCACTCCAGGGCGTTGCAGGTCAAACCCTCGTAGGCCGCGCCCTGGAATACATAGCCCCACATCTCCGCCTGACCTGCCTTGCGCTCCTGGGTCTGGACATACAGCGCGACATCCATCAATTCCGACCAGTCTTGCGGCACGGACAGTCCATATTTTTCCAGCAGGTCCTTGCGGTAATACAGCAAACCCACGTCGGTGAACCAGGGCATGCCCACCAGGCGACCGTCGATCGTGTTGTTCGCCACGATCGCCGGAAAATGCCGCTGAATGTCTTCCTGGCTGATGTATTGTTTCAGATCGACGAAATGCTTGGCCAGCAGCCCTGGCCAGATGACGTCGATTTGGTACACGTCGGTGCGGCTGTCGCCCCGGCCCAGATCGATCAAATACTGAAAATAGCGTTCGTTGCTTTTTTCCGGGGGGGTGGTCACCGTGACGTGGTGGCCGGTTTCCTTGGCCCAGGCGCTGGTGGCCTGCTTGCAGAAGTCCTGCTCCTGACCGACCGCGCCGCAGGAAATGGTCAGGTTCACCGCCGAGGCGGAGAGCGAGACCGTCAGCAGCGCGCCCAAAAACAAAGCCGATAGGGTTGCGTGCATCATCATAGCGTGTCCGTGAATGGGGGTAATTGACTCGGGCGATCCACGGTCGGACCCGGCCCCGTTATTGAATGATGGGCTGAGTCTCGGCGGCGGTCCCGATCAGCCGTTTGAAAGCCCGTCCTTTCTCATTGAACAGGTGGCAGTGGTGAGTCGCCAGGCCGAGCGTGAGTCGGTCACCCATTTTGGCCAGGGCGTCGCCTTCCTGACGCACGATGACCGGATTTTCGATCCCCTGAACCTGAGTGTAGATGAATGAGGATTCGCCCAAATGCTCGATATAGGCAACCTCGGCCTGGACGGTGCTGTCGGCGCCGGCCCCGAGCGTCACATGCTCCGGGCGAATACCCAGCGTCACCGCATCACCGGGGTTGGCGGCCGTGGCATCGACCGCGGCGCGCACCGTCGAACCATCCGGCAGGTTCACGGTGGCGTT
Organism: Candidatus Competibacteraceae bacterium; assembly: GCA_020445045.1. Classification (GTDB taxonomy): domain Bacteria; phylum Pseudomonadota; class Gammaproteobacteria; order Competibacterales; family Competibacteraceae; genus Competibacter. Next base: position 1,345 of record JAGRHI010000161.1, on the reverse strand, counting down.
GGTGGGTTCGATCCGAGCCAGCCGGCAGTTCAGGAAATTCATCTTGGGCGAACCGATGAAGCCGGCGACGAATAGATTCACCGGATGGTGGTACAAGTCCAAGGGGGGACCAATCTGGGCGACGCTGCCGTCTTCCAGTGTCGCCTGGCCGGCGTTGAGCAGCACGATTTTGTCGGCCAGGGTCATGGCCTCCACCTGATCGTGCGTGACGTAGATCATGCTAGCGCCCAGGTCATGATGTAGCTTGGAAATCTCGATCCGGGTTTGCACCCGCAGCGCCGCGTCCAGATTGGACAGCGGCTCGTCGAACAGAAAGACGCCCGGTTTGCGCACGATGGCCCGGCCGATGGCCACCCGCTGGCGCTGACCACCGGACAGTTCCTTCGGTAAGCGGTCCAGTAAATGCTCCATTTGCAGGATCTTCGCCGCCCAGTGCACGCGGTTCTTGATTTCGTTGCTGTCCTGCTTGGCGAGTTTCAGGCCGAACGCCATGTTGTCGAAAATCGTCATGTGTGGGTACAGGGCGTAGGATTGAAACACCATGGCCACGCCGCGCTGCGCGGGGGGCAAGCTGTTGACCTTCTTGCCACCGATCATGAGATCACCGGAGGTGATGTCCTCCAGCCCAGCGACCAGACGCAGCAGGGTGGATTTGCCGCAACCCGAAGGCCCGACGAAGACGGCAAACTCGCCTTCCTCGATATCGAGATCGACGCGCTCGATGACCCGAACCTCCTTGAAGGACTTGTAAACATTGCGCATGCGAATATCCGCCATCGTGGATCACTCCTGCATAAGGTGGTTGTGGATTGTTTCTTGTAGGGGTCCGCTTGTTCACGATTCAATCGTTATCACCCACGAGCGGGCTGGAGTCTTCCAGGCTTTGGCGCGAAGCCTATCCGCCGTTCCCAAGCTGGCCGAAAAACATCCCGCGGGGGGAAGAAGCCTCTACTCCCCCGTTAAACGACACCGTTCGCGATCCTGAGGGTTCATGGCACTCTCATCCCTTCACCGCGCCCGCCGTCAGACCGGACACGATGCGCCGCTGGAAGATCAGCACCAGGACCACCACCGGCAGGGTGACGATCACCGAAGCCGCCATGATGTTGCCCCAGGGCAGCTCGTACTGGCTGGCGCCGCTGATCAGGGCAATGGCGACCGGCACGGTGCGCTGCTCGTTGGTCAGGGTGAAGGTGAGGGCGAACAGGAACTCGTTCCAGGCGGCGATGAAGGCCAGCAATCCGGTGGTGACCAGCGCTGGCCACATCAGCGGTAGGAACACCTTGAAGATGATCTGCCAGGGATTGGCGCCGTCCATGATCGCCGCCTCCTCCAGTTCCCTGGG